>DATAES010000282.1:0-21126 GCA_036257895.1 Acidimicrobiales bacterium | reverse complement strand
CTTCGCGGTCCAGCTGCTGTTCAACCTGTACGCGACATCGGTCGTGACGTCAGCGGCATACGACGCGGCTCGCGTAGTCGCGACCGCGCCGACACAGCCCGCGACACAACAGGAGCTCGACGCCGCGGTCGATCACGCGCGCTCGCTGCTCGGGAAATATCGCGACCGGGCGACGTTCGAGTGGGACCTCTCCGATTCCGATGTCATTCGGCTCCACGTCCACGCGGTGAACCCGAGGGTGCTGGCGCCTCCACTCGACCACCTCGTCGGGTTCGACGTCATCGACCGCACGGTCGTCGTACGGGTCGAACGAGAGCAATGAACCGCAAGTTGAGATGGTCCGACGACCGCGGCCAAGTCGCGGGAATCGAGGCAATCCCGTTCGGAATTCTTTTGTTCGTCATCGGAGCTTTGTTGATCACGAACGCATGGGCCGTCATCGACGCCAAGATGGCAGTCACGTCGGCGGCGCGTGAGGCGGCACGCACCTACGTCGAGGCGCCCGACCACGACACCGGACTCGTACGGGCCGAAGCCGCGGCGCGCGCAGCGATCGCTGCGCATGGCCGAGACCCGGCCAAGGTCTCGATCTCCGGTCCGTCGAGCGTGGCTGCGTTCACCCGGTGCAATCACGTGTCGTTCACGGTGACGTACCGCGTGCCTGCCCTGACGTTGCCGTTCATCGGCGGTCTCGGCAGCAGCGTCGACGTGCGCTCCACGCAGACGGAGATCGTCGATCCGTTCCGCAACGACGTCCCAGGCGAGGCGGTCTGCGGTGGCTAGCCGGCCCGCGGGCACAGCGCGGCGTCGAGACCGCGGAACCGTGTTGATGCTTATGCCCGCCGCGGTGTTGGTCCTCTTCATCCTCGGCGCCATCACGTTCGACTACGCGCACCTGTACCTGGCGAAGCGGGACCTCCAAGCCGCGGCGGAGAGCGCCGCAAACGACGCGGTCACGTTTGGCGTCGACCAGGCGTCGGTACGACGCGGCGACGGTGTCCATCTGGACACGCGGCTGGTCGTGCAAGCCGTCGAAGCGTCGCTTGCGGCACACGGCAGCGGACTCCATCTGGTCGGACCGCCCGAGGTGGAAGCGATCGGGGCCACCCAGGTTCGGGTGGCCGTGGCAGGCCGCGTCGACTTCGCCTTCGTCGGCGCCGTGCCCGGGATGGCCCGCTCGAGCGTGGTTCGTGCATCGGCCTCGGCGACCGTGGTGACCTGACGGGGCGTTCTCGATGTTTTGATATCTTCCATGTCATCTCCTACACTCTCGAGCCGTGAGCGCGAGAGTCACGACGGCGGTGGAGGAAGGGGGCCGGGTGCTGGCGTGCAAGCGAGCCGCGGACCCGGACGATGCCGAGCGGCTCCGCCACGAAGCTTCCGTCCTGAGCCGCGCACAACATCCAGGCGTCGTCGAGCTGGTGAGTTGCCGCGAGGTCGACGACGTCCTGACCCTGTACACCGTCTTCGCCGGCGCCCACACGCTCGAGACCGCCCCGCCACTGGCCGTCGACCAGGCGGGCGCCACCCTGGCGCGGCTCGCGTCGACGGTCGCCGACCTGCACCGACTCGGGATCGTCCACGGCCGTATCGATCCTTCCCACGTCCTGCTCGGCCCGGGCGCTCGGCCGGTGCTGTGCGGTTTCACGGGCGCAGGCGCTGAGGGCGAGGTCGCCCCCGTCGGCCCCGGCCCGATCGCAGAGTTCCGGGATCCTGCGGCTCGAGCCGGCGCACCGTTGACGCCGACGGTCGACGTGTACGCGCTCGGCACCCTGCTACGCGTGTTGCTTCTCACTGAGAGCGCGGACCTCGAGCCGATTCCCGAACGTCGCTTCGTCCTCAGGCGCTCCGGGCCCTGGGACGGCTTCCTGCGCCGCGCGCTCCTCACACTTGCCGACCACTGCACGGACGAAGAACCCCTGCGACGGCCGTCCGCAGGCCGGCTCGCCGCGGACATCGAGGTCCTGCTTCCTCGGGCGGACGAGACGCCTCCATCGACGACGGATCGGCCATCGCGGCATCCGATGGGTCGACGGCTCGTGCTCATGGCCTCGCTTCTCGGCGTCGTGCTCGTGGTCCGGGGCGTAACGGGATCGGGCGGCAACAACACGACCACCGCAACACCGTCGGAAACCGAGACCACGACTTCATCCACCGCGCCGAGCGCGTCGTCGTTGGCTTCGTCACAACCGTCGGCATCGACGTCGACACCGAAGCACGAGTCCGAAGTCGACCTCGTCGCCGACCGCGTCGTGTCCGTCGACGGTCATCGGTTCTCGGTCGGCGATCCCGGCGATCGTGTCGTTCTCGGCGACTGGAATTGCGACGGAACACCGACCGCCGCCATCGCCCGGCCTTCCACCGGCGCGGTGTACGTGTTCGATCAATGGCCGGCGGCGGGCGTGGCGGCCAGTGTCCACCCAGTCGGAACCGTGGCCGGTGTCGTGGATCTCCGAGTCGAGCCTCGCGGCGATTGCGCCGCCCTGTTCGCCGTTGATGCAGACGGTTCCGAGTCGGAGGTCATGTGAACGTGCGTTGGTTATGGTCGATCGCGTTGCTCACTGCTGCGTTGGTCGCGGTCACGGTGTCGGGCAACCACCAACTCGCTCCGCCGCCGCAGTCGTTCGAAGGAGCGGCGCACTGGGTGGCGACGCGCGAGCCGATCATCGCCGTGTTCGCGCTGGTTCGTGTCGCGGCCCTGTTGAGCGGCGCGTACCTGTTGCTCGTCGTCGTCGTGAGCGGACTGGTGCGAGCGGTCGACGAGCAACGTGGCGCCGCGCTGCTCGATCGGCTCACGTTCGGGCCCGCGCGCGGCTTCGTCGGCGTGATGGGACTGGGCGCGCTGTCGCTCTCGATGGCGCCTGCCGCGAACGCACAGACATCGTCGTCAGACACTGCAATCATTCGCGACGTCGACGCGCCGACGGCATCGCCTTCCGTCGATGCCGTGATTCGACCGGTGCTCGATCAACCATCTTCGCCGACGATCGCACCCGCGCCACCGTCGAGCGAGCAGTACGTCGTAGCGGCCGGGGACAGCCTCTGGGGTGTGGCTGCCGCGCGGCTGAGCGAGGCGACCGGTCGCGCCGATCTGAGTGACTCTGACATCGCGGTCTACTGGCGATCAGTCCTGGCCGCCAACCCGCTCCCGAACCCGGATCTGCTCTTCGTCGATCAAGTGATCGAACTGCCGGCGATCGCCTCCTGACGAAGACGCATCGCCACTTCGTTCGCCAGCAACCGCCCGTCCACGGTCAGCACGACTCGATCACCGCGCGACTCGGTCAGGCGACGCACGTTGATGTCCTCGATGGGCAACGCGCCCCGCGGAACCCCGTCTCGTGTTCGTAGCGCGAGCTGCAACCGTTCGAGCGTGCGATCGCGCTCATCGAGTTGCTCGCCCGCCGCCTCCACGGGGCGACCGGAAGTGATCGCATCGACAAAGCGCTCCGGCGTGCGCACATTCCACCAACGATGTCCGCCGCGATGTGAATGCGCGGCACAACCGATGCCGAGATAGTCGCCTTGTCGCCAGTAGAGGAGGTTGTGCTCGCACTCGCGTCCCGGTCGCGCGAAGTTCGAGATCTCGTACCAGACGAGCCCCGCGGCCGCGAGTCGTTCGCAGGCGAGAACGTATTTCGCGGCTTGGTCGTCGTCGTCGGGATGGCGTGACGCATCGAGCGCGAGAGGTGTGCCCGGTTCGACGGTCAACGCATAGGCACTCAGGTGCGCAGGCGCGAGTTCGAGTACCGCATCGAGTGTGCGCGACCAGTCGGCGATCGATTCACCGGCGGCGCCATAGATGAGGTCGACGCTCACGTTGTCGAACCCGGCGTCACGGGCCAGTGAGATCGAGCGCCGAACGTTGTCCGCATCGTGCGTGCGTCCGAGCGCGCGCAGCACATGCGGCGCCATCGACTGCACCCCGAACGACAGCCGGTTCACGCCGGCATCGCGATAAGTCGCAACCAGGTCAGCGGTGACGTTGTCCGGGTTGCACTCCACCGTGACCTCGGCACCGTCGAGCCGAGGGACCGCACTCAGCACGGTCGCCAGCGCACGCGCAGGCACCAGTGATGGTGTGCCACCGCCGAAATAGACCGACGTCGCCGGGGGCGCACCCTCTGCGACCGTCATCGCGATCTGGGCTCGGCACGCATTCAGGTAGCGCTCGATCAGATGCGAGCGATCCGTCCAGGTCGCGAACGCGCAGTAGTCACAGCGCTGCGCGCAGAACGGGATGTGGACGTAGTACCCGAAGCCGACAGTCAGGACGTGAGGCACAG
Source organism: Acidimicrobiales bacterium (assembly GCA_036257895.1). GTDB lineage: Bacteria > Actinomycetota > Acidimicrobiia > Acidimicrobiales > JACDCH01 > DATAES01. Next base: position 16,840 of record DATAES010000282.1, on the reverse strand, counting down.
CCCGAGGGCGTCGAGCCGCTCGACGGCCTGGTCGAGGCTCGTGTCGAGGATGCAGGCGATGGCCCGCAAGTCGTCACGACGCACAGTGAGGACCCGCCCGTTGAAGTCCTGACGTTGCACCTGGATCATCTGGAGATACCGCACCAGCATCTGCGACGTCGGACTCTCGAGATCGCGCAGCCTCGTGAGATCGATGGTCACCGAACGGTGCGAATCGGATGAAACCTCGGTGAGATCGACGACGTCGCCGCGGCCGTCGGAGTCCTCACGGGGAAGCAACTGTTCGACCGGCACCGCGTAGAACCGCGCGAGCCGTTCGAGCCGCGGCACGGAGATCGCGCGCTCCCCGCGTTCGTATGCGCCGAGGACCGACGCCTTGAACTCCTGGTGCGACCCGGATTCAACGTCCTGCAGTGACAGGCCCTTCTGGCGACGGATGGCCCGCAGACGTTCCCCCACCTTGCGGCCGTAACCAGTGGGGTCTTCGAAATGGTCGTCGTCTTGCACCAAGTCCTCCGGCTCTTCAGGCCGCAGAGAGGTTGCTTGCCCCCACTCGGCGTCGCGCGCACGGGCAATCTAGGCGGCAATCCCGCGGCGTTCAATCACTCCGGAGAGTGCTGATCCGCTGCAGTGACCAGACCCTCACGTAGCGCGACGAGCAGGGCCCCTCCCACGACGGCCGCCGTTTCGGCCCGGAGCACTGTCGGCGCAAGCCTGACGCGTGGCGAGTCGCTGGCACGTTCGGCCGCCGACCACCCCCCTTCGGGGCCGACGACGAGGTTCGGCCACGCCAGCGACGGCGGCGAACCGTGGGTGTCGGCAAGCGCGACTCCCGCACGCGCCGTGACCTCCGAGAACGAACGGAGCGGTTCGATCTGCGCCAGCGTGGTCCGGCGGCTCTGCATCGCCGCCTGCCTCGCCACCTTCGCCAGGCGCAGGTGCTGATGCTCCGACTTGTCCCTGTCCCACCGCACGACTGACCGATCGGCCACGAACGGGATGACGGCGTCGATACCGAGCTCGACGAGCTTCTGGACCGCCCACTCGGTCCGCTCCCCCTTCACGACCGCGAAGGCGACGGTGAGTTTCGGCGACGCCGGAAGCTCGCGTTCGATGGGTCCGGACGTCTCGAGTCGGTCGCCGAAGACGCATGGGCGCCACCGTCCGTCACCATCGCTCAGCGTGATGCTGTCGCCTGGTCGCAGCCGCAACACCCGCGCGAAGTGGTGTCGGTCGTCAGCGTCGAGCTCGGGCGCGTCGAGATCCGTCACGAAGGCATGCGCCTTCGTGTTCATGTCCACCTATTTGAAGGCGGACCTGATGCGCGACAGGAAGCCCGTGTCCGGCGGCGCCACCGATTCGCCCCGGACCTCGGCGAGCTGTCGCAACAACTGCTCCTCCTCGCGCGAGATCTCGGTCGGGGTGTCGACGCTGACCCGCACGAGGAGATCACCGCGTCCCCGCCCCTCGACATGCGGAACGCCACGATTGCGAAGTCGGAAGACCCGGCCCGACTGCGTGCCACGGGGGATGACCAGGTCCTCCTCACCGTCGAGCGTGTCGAACGACAAGTGGGCGCCCAGTACCGCTTGGGTGAGCGGGATGTGGAGGTCGTGCACGAGGTCGTAGCCGTCACGGACGAACCGCGGATGCGACTTCACGCGTACGTGCACGTACAGATCGCCGTACCCTCCGCCGCGCACACCGGCGGCACCGCGCCCGGTCAGCCGCAGCGTCGAACCGGTGTCCACGCCCGCGGGGATGTCGACGGTGTAGGTCTTGTCGTGGACACGCCGGCCCTCACCCCGACAGTCGGTGCACGGCTTCTCGATGAACTTGCCGAGTCCGCCGCAACGACCGCAAGGTCCAGCCGTCACCATCTGTCCGAGGATCGACTGACGCACGCGGCGCACCTGTCCCGATCCTCCGCATTCGGGACACGTCACCGGCGAGGTGCCGGGCGCCGCGCCCGTGGCCTGGCAGGTCTCGCACGCGACCGCAGTGCGGACCGTCACATCCTCCTCGGCGCCGAAGACCGCCGCTTCGAATTCGATGTCGGCGACGATCTCGAGATCAGCGCCGCGGGGAGGGCCCGCTTGACCGCTGAAACCACCGCGCGCGAACCCACCGCTCCCCCCACCGAAGAACGCGTCGAAGATGTCGCTGATGCCGCCGCCAAATCCGAAAGGGTCGCCGGCCGCTCCCACCGCTGCACCTTCCGGGCCGAACCTGTCGTAGCGCAGGCGTCGCTCGGGATCGGACAGCGTCTCGTACGCGACCGTGATCTCCTTGAACTGCGCCTCGGCCGCGGGATCATCAGGATTCGTGTCCGGATGCAACTCCCGGGCCCGCTGTCGGTAAGCGCGCTTGATCTCGTCCTGGCTCGCATCGCGATGGACGCCGAGAAGCTCGTAGTAGTCCGCCGGCATCAGACGATCGCCTCAGCCTTCGGTGAGGTGGCGGCTGAGGCGTTTGCTCACGACAGCCACCGCGGCCAGTGCCTGCGGGTAGTTCATGCGCGTCGGACCGAGCACGCCGATGGTGCCCGCGACATCGCCCTCGATCTCATATGGCGACACGATCAGCGAACACTCGGCCAGCGGCTCGAGGCCAGTCTCACTACCGATCGCGACCTGGAGCCCCCGATCGAGCACGTCGCGCAACACCGTCACGACGACGTACTGCTGCTCGAGGATGCCGAGTACCTCGCGCACCTTCTCGACCGCGTCGAAAGCCATGGCCATGCGCGACGCACCGCCGACGAACACGTGCTCGTCGCCCTCGGGTGCCTGTCGCAGCATGGCCAGCGCGTCGGACGTGATGGCATCGGTCCGCGGATCGCCCGACGACGGCACGCTATGCACCGCGGAGAGCCCGTGGCCGACGAGGTGTGCAGAGAGATGCGCAGTCGCCGCGGCCAAGCGGTCGTCGCCTACGTCGGGGCCGAGATCGATGGTGCGCTTGTCCACCGCTCCGTTGGACAGGACCACCACCACCAGCGCGATGCCCGAGCCGAGACCGACAACGTGGATCGAACGGATCGTGGCCGCCTCGTGCGGCGGTCCGATGATCATGGCCGTGTGTTCGGTGAGGTCGGACAGCAGCCGGCTCGTGTCGTGGAGCATCTGCTCGAGCTCACCATGGGCCTCGTCGAAGAACGTTCGGACCTGCTGCGCCTGGTTCGCACGCAACTGCCCCGGCGCGCTCAACGAATCGACGAAATAGCGATAACCCTTCTCGGTCGGCACCCGCCCGGCGCTGGTGTGCGGCTGCTGGAGGTAGCCCTCCTGTTCGAGAGCCACCATGTCATTGCGCACCGTCGCCGACGACACGCTGACCGCAGGCGCGATGTGGCCGGAGCCCACCGGCTGGGCGGTTTCGATGTACTCCTCCACAACAGCGCGGAGGATGGTGGCTTTGCGTTCGTCGAGCATCGAGTTCGGGCGCTCCGTCTGGCGGTACCGCACGGTCTCGGCGCCGATCAGATGATACCGATCCCCCCTCCGGCCCAAAGACCCCCCGGTATCCTGCAGTGCGGTCGATGCTCAGGGCGAGCGCTCGGGAGCCGGCATGAGTGATGTGATGCGGGGAGACGACAGGGAGGGGCGGTGACCGAACATCGCGGCGGGGCAGACCCTGACGCACGGAGTCGAGCCCTGCTCGCCGACCTCGTCAACGAGCTCGCATCTGCGCCCTCCGGTGTCGCCTTCATCGCCCGATGCCTCGACCGCGTGCTCGAGACGTGGAACCTTGCCGAAGCGCGTGCCGTGATCGACGATCCGGTGCTGGGCATTCAGCTCTTCAACGCCGGCCGGCGCCCACTACCCCCTGACGATCTGCCGTCGAGGATCCTTGCCCTCGGGCCGGGGATCCACACAGAGCCCCCGCTTTGCGACGAGGTGGAGGGTGCGGACATCGACGCCATCACCCAGCTGTGCGAGCTCGCGCTCAAGCTCGACCGGTTGCGCTACGAGTCACTGCACGATTCCCTGACCGGCCTCTACAACCGGCGTGGATTCGATGAACATCTCGCCGCAGCCATCAGCCGCAGCGTCCGCTATGGGTGGAGCTTCGGTCTGGCGATCATCGATCTCGACGGCTTCAAGTCGATCAACGACCGGGTCGGCCATCAGGGAGGCGACGCTGCGCTGCGTCGAGTGGGCGAGCAGCTGCGCCAGAGCCTCCGGTCGGGCGACATCGCAGCCCGCGTCGGCGGCGACGAGTTCGCACTCCTGGTCCCCGTGGAAGGCCCGTCGTCGTTGGAGGCGATCCTCGACCGCTTGCACGGAACCGGCGGCTTCGCCGAGGTCGGCGAAGTTGCATGGACCGCAGGGCTCGCGATGTGCCCGGATGAGGCAGCAACAGTCGACGAGCTCTACCGAGTCGCGGATCAGCGTCTCTATGAGGCGAAGGCCAACGGCATCGTGCACGCGAGCGCGCAGGCGCCCTCAGGCAAGGGATGAGTGCCGAACGATGACACCGGACCTCGACCGACTCGAACTCGAGCTGCGGTCCGTGCCCGGCATCGTTGCCGTCTGTCTCGACGGCGACACCGATGCCAGCGAACTCCTGATCCAAACCGTGGTGCTGCCGTCGATGGCCCCGCCTGATCTGCGCGACCGTATCCACCGCATCGTCGATGCCAACATCCGCGACAACGCGCAGGTCGAGATCGTCATCGACGAACTCGACGGCTCGACCGAATAGCGGTCGGTCAGTCCTCGAGCCGCAAGGCGGTGATGAACGCTTCCTGCGGCACTTCGACCTGCCCGATTGACTTCATCTTCTTCTTGCCTTCCTTCTGGCGTTCGAGGAGCTTGCGCTTCCGCGTGATGTCGCCGCCGTAACACTTGGCGAGCACGTCCTTGCGCTTCGCCTTGACTGTCTCGCGAGCGATGATGCGTCCACCGATCGCCGCCTGGATGGGGACGTCGAACATTTGCCGCGGGATCAGCTCGCGCAACTTCTCCGCCATGCGTCGTCCATAGTCGTACGCCTTGTCCCTGTGCACGATCGTGCTGAACGCGTCCGCTGGAACGCCGTTCAGGAGGATGTCGACCCTCACCAAGTTGGCAACCTCGTAGCCCGACGGTTCGTAGTCGAGGCTCGCATACCCCTGCGTGCGCGACTTGAGCTGGTCGAAGAAGTCGACCACCACCTCGGCGAGCGGGATGCGATAGATGAGCTCGACCCGCTCGGGCGAGAGGTACTCGATCTTCTGCTGGACGCCGCGTCGAAGCTGACACAGCTCCATCAGCGTGCCCGTGTACGACGCCGGTGTCAGGATTGTCACCGACAACATGGGCTCTTGGATGTGTTCGATCTCCTGGGCAGGCGGCATCTCCGCCGGGCCGTGCACCTCCGTCGTCTCGCCAGCCGTCGTGTGCACCAGGTACTCGACCGACGGCGCGGTTGCGATCAACGCCAAGCCGAATTCCCGCTCGAGTCGCTCCCGGACGATCTCCATGTGCAACAGCCCGAGGAAGCCACAACGGAAGCCGAAGCCGAGGGCCTGTGACATCTCGGGCTGGTACGTGAAGCTCGAGTCGTTCAACCGCAACTTCTCGAGCGCGTCTCGGAGGGTGGCGAAGTCGTCACCTTCGATCGGATACAGGCCGCAGAACACCATCGGCTTGGGTTCCCGGTAGCCCGCCAGCGGCTCGCCGGGTCGAGCGGCGTTGGTGACCGTCTCGCCGCTGCGAGCTTCGCCGACGTCCTTGATGCCGGCGATCAGATAGCCGACATCGCCCGCGGACAAGCTGGCGACGGGAGTCGCCACCGGAAGTTGCACGCCGACCTCGTCCGCTTCGTGCACTGCGTTCGCCTGCAGGAAGCGCAAGCGCGAGCCGGTGGTCAACGTTCCGTTGACGACGCGGACGGAGCTGATGACGCCGCGGTACTGATCGAAGTGCGAATCGAAGATGAGCGCCTGCAGCGGCGCGTCCGGATCGCCGACCGGCGGCGGGATGCGCTCGACCACAGCGTCGAGCAGTTGCGGAACGCCCTCGCCAGTCTTCGCACTGATCTGCAAGATCTCTTCCCCCGGGATGCCCAGGACCCGCTCGATCTCGTCCGCATAACGGTCCGGCTCGGCCGCAGGAAGGTCGATCTTGTTGAGCGCGGCAACGATCTCGAGGTTGTGCTCCATTGCCAGGTAGCAGTTGGCCAATGTCTGGGCCTCGATGCCTTGTGCCGCGTCCACGAGGAGCACGACGCCCTCGCACGCCGCGAGCGACCGGGAGACCTCGTAGCCGAAGTCGACGTGACCGGGCGTGTCGATCAGGTTCAGCACGTGATCACGCCACGTCAGCCGGACGCTCTGCAGCTTGATCGTGATGCCCCGCTCGCGCTCGAGGTCCATCGAGTCGAGGTACTGCGCCCGCATATCCCGGGGATCGACGGCGCCGCACAGTTCGAGGATGCGGTCCGACAACGTCGTCTTGCCGTGGTCGATGTGCGCGATGACGCTGAGGTTCCGGGCGCGGGAGATCTCCATCTCGCCGAGGACGGTACCAATGACCGCCCGTAACGCCCCTTCATGCGATGTGGCGGCCTTGGGTGTCGCCCGCTAGCCTCGTACGGCTGTTTGCCGACCACAGTCGAGGATCATTCGTGGCCAACATCAAGAGCCAGATCAAGCGCAATCGTCAGAACAACAAGCGGCACGACCGCAACAAGGCCGTGCGCTCTGAGCTGAAGACGCGCGTGAAGCGAGCTCTCACGGCGGCCGAGCAAGGTGCTGACGACGCTGCGGATGCGGTCCGGTCGGCGGACAAGCGGCTCGACAAGGCTGCGGCAAAGGGCGTGATCCACAAGAACGCGGCCGCCCGCCGCAAGTCTCGGCTCCACAAGCGGCTCCACAAGATCGCAGCCGAAGCCGAGTCGTGACGCCGAGCCTGCTCGTCACCGCGCGAGCCGGCTGAGGTTGGCCAACCTGGCCACCAGCATCTCCATCACCAGCTCGTCGGCGATCTCACGCGGGTACGCGCGCTCACCTCGCAGGTCTCGATCCGCTTGGGCGAGCAATGTGAACGCCTGGACGATCCCGTCGTGGCCCAGCCGCCGCGACTGATCGAGCGCTTTCTTCGCGGGGAACGTCGAACCACGCATGCCCAACAGCGCGGCGGCGTCGTTCTGATCCCGAGCGCCGGCGCCTTCGAGCGCCAGCATCCGGCTGTAGTGCCCGTTCAGCGAACCCATGATCTGGAGCGCGCCTCGCTCGCCGGGACCGAGCATGCGACGAAGCCGGTCGAGCGCCTCGGGGATCGCGCCCTTGTCGATCGCATCGGTGAGCGCCCACGGCGCCAGCGCGCCCGGTTCGCCGACATACGGCTCGATGTCATCGGCCGACAACGACACCTTCGCCCCGAACGTCGCCAGGAGGGCTTCGATCACCCCCCGCAGCCGCGCCACGTCCTCACCCAACCGGTCGACGAGCAACTCGCGGGCGGCGCTGTCGAGCTGGAGACCTGCCGCGGCGAGATGCTCGTTGACCCAGGCCTTCGCGTTGCGCCCGGGCGACACGTCGACCTGCTCGCCACCACCTGACTTCAGCGCGTCGAGCAAGCGTTTCGGCACCGCGCCGCTCTCCCAGGTCAGCACCACGTACGTGCCGTCGAGTGGCGCGGCCACGACGGCAGAAAGACCGGCGAGCTCGTCGGCTTTGGCGGCGTGCAACCCCCGTCCGACGACGACGCGACGATCGGTCAGAAAGGGCGGTGTCTGTGCCGCATCCACGAGCGCGCGCAGTTGGGCGGCGCGTTCATCCGCGGTGTCACCGGCGACGTCGACCTCCTCGACCATGAGGCTGCGGTCCGCGTCACCCACCAAGTCGTCGACGAGCGCGATCACTGCGTCGCGCACGAGCGAGGGTTCGTCGCCGCGAAGCAGCGTGACAGGCGCCTGCCTGTCCTTCGCCATCGACTACGCCGCCTCGACAATCGACGAGAGCACCGCGCCCACCCGACGAGCTGACCGCACGTCGTGCGCGCGCAGGATGCGACATCCGAGCGCGATGCCGAGCGCATGCGCGGCCATCGTGGCCTCGCTGCGATCGGTGACCTCCGTGCCGAGCAGGTGTCCGAGGAACCGCTTGTTCGACGCGGACAGGAGCACGGGATATCCGAGCGCGGCGAGGCCACCCGAGCGTCGCAGCAGCTCCAACGACTGCTCCTCGGTCTTCCCCAGATCCAGCCCGGCGTCCACCATGATGCGGGCCTGCGGGATCCCGGTCGCTTCGGCCTGCGCGGCGCGGTCGGCGAGAAAATCACAGACGGTTCGGCTCACATCGTCGTATTCCGGTGTGGGATCGGCGACCCGAGGTCGCAGTCGTATGTGCGTTGCTACGACCGACGCACCGGCTGCGGCACACACGGGGAGGTAGTCGGGATCGGCGAATCCACTGATGTCGTTGCCGACAACCGCGCCCACTTCGAAACATGCGCGCGCGACCGCGGCGCGCCACGTGTCGACCGACAGCGGTACGTCGAATCGCTTGTGCAGGGCCTGGATAGCCGGCGCCACTCGTTCGAGCTCCTCCTGCTCACTGACCTCGGGACCCGGTCCGGCCTTGACTCCACCTACGTCGAGGATGTCGGCACCGTCGCGTACGAGCGCGTCCGCCTTGCGCAAGAAGCCCTCGAAGTCGAAGTAGCTGCCACCGTCGTAGAACGAGTCGGGCGTTCGGTTGAGGATCCCCAACACCAGGACCCGGGTGGTGATGTCGAACTGCTGCCCACCCAGCTCGAGGTGCATCGAAGCGAACCTACACCGGGGGTCCGCGGGCCACCTCGACGATCAACCTCCCGTGGTCGGGAGTCGCAGTCACGTGGAGACCGCCGATGCGCAGCTCAACGGCGTCGGACAACAACGTTGCGCCGGCAACCGTCGAGTCGGACGGCGCGAGCACGTGCCCGATCGTCGCCCATCGACGCAGTGTGTCGATCGAAGATGGGATCGACGACGACGAGGTGCGGACCACCACGACGTCGAGCCGGCGGACGCCCGCGCGCCGCAAGCCTTCGAGCACGTCGTCGATTCGCGCCCGGCCGTCGAGCTCGAGCAACGAGCCGCCCCCGCCGCGCCAGAGCACCGCACCTGCACCGAGGTCCAGGGGACCGTCGGGCGGCGAGTGCAGCATCAGCGCCGGCATGACCAAAGCGAGTGCGATCAACGCGCATCCGCCCGCCCGTGCCGTCGGGGCAACGAATGCTCCCGGGCCGAGTCGTCCGCTGACGACCACGATGGCGACTCCGAGTGCGAGCACTGCGAGGTGGCGCGCTCCGAGTTCGCCCAGCGGCATCGTTGCGCCCCAGTGCGCGACGTCCGCGATCCACGTGATCATCACGTTCGTCGGCCAGTGCAAGAACGTCGCGGCGCGGGGCCCCAACAGTCCGGCGACGATCCCGGCGCCGACGCCCCAAACCATCACGGCGGCCGCGACAGGCGCCGCCAGCATGTTGGCCGGGATGCTCGCCAGCGGGACGCCTCCGAACACGACCACGAGGACAGGTGCCACGCCCGCTTGGGCCGCGATCGTGACCGCGAGCGCGTCGGACACCATGCGCGGCCCCGGAATGCCCCGTGCCAGCCGCGGCGCGAGCAACACGATGCCGGCGCAAGCGGCCACCGAGAGTTGGAAGCCGACGGCGCGCACCAGGAACGGGTCGATCACGATCAACAGCGCGACCGCGAGCGCAAGCAGCCGGAGGCGCGACGCCTCGCGGCCGAGCGTCGTGGCGGTCACGGCCAGCGCCGCCATCACGGATGCGCGCAGTACCGAGGGCTCGAACCGGGTGACCAGCGCGAAGAAAGCGATCACCGTGATCGTGGCGACGAACCGAGGCCGGAGCGACAGCCGCCGAAGGACCGGACCCGCAAGCGCGAGGACGAACGCCACGTTCTCGCCGGAGACCGCCAACAGATGCGTGAGGCCGGAACCGCGAAAGTCATCGGTCACGTCGGCCGGCTGGCCCCGTGTGTCGCCCAGCACGAACCCGAGGAACAACGGCCGTTGCCGCTCGGGTAGCGCCGTCGCGCCGCGTTGCAACATCGCCCTCACCGCGTTCGCCGCCCGCGCCGGCCACCCGCCGCCGGACCATGCGGTGATCTGATCGATCTCGAGTTGACCGGCGACATGACGAGTTCGCAGCCAGCCGCTGCCGGGCGGTGGCCGGCGAGTGCGCCCGCTGACCGTGACGCGCTCACCAGCGGCGCGCGCTCGGAACGAGCCCGCGGACATGGCTCGCGCGATGGCTTCGAGGTGCACGCCGCTGTCGAGCCGTATGTCGGCACGCAGAGCATCGCCTGGCGCCGGTTCCGGATCGCTGAGCAGCGTCACCGTGCCCGAGTACGCCCCCGATGGCACCGGCTCCAAGCCCGCTTCCGCGCGCGCCGCGAGCCCACCCGCGAACAGGAAGACAGCGACAGCGAGCGCCAGCGGCCAGCGGGTGGCGAGTGCAGCCAGCACGAGCGCACCGCCGATCCACGGCGAGACGCCCCGCTCGAGCCATGCACCTGCCGCCGCCGCGAGCGCGACGACCACAGCCATGCGGGCGGACACACATCCTCCTCGACGCGCCGATGAACGTGAGGGGGAAGGTGGCGAAAGCGGCGTCCCCGACCATAGCGAAGGGGTGTGACATCGAAGCCAGGAGGCTCGCGAGAGGAATCACCGATTCCGGGAACCAGCGAGACGAGCTGGACGTCCATTGCACCAGTCATCAGCACCAGAGGAGGGTCCATGCGCACTCGACTGGCAATTGCCGCCGCACTCGGGGCACTCACGATCGGGGTCTTCGCCGGTCCCGCCGCCGCGTGCGGAGGCCTCGTCGGCGAGAACGGGACGATCCAACTGCAACGCACCACGACGCTCGCGGCGTACCACGACGGCGTCGAGCACTACGTGACCTCGTTCGAGTTCACCGGCGAGGGCAAAGAGGTCGGCTCGATCATCCCGCTTCCCGGCGTGCCGACCGCAGTGGAACGCGGCGGAAGCTGGACGCTGCAACGGCTCGAGCGTGAGGTCGCGCCCCCGCTTCGGGAGTTCGACCAGGCGAAGGCGACTGCCGCGGCCGCGCCCGACGCGACGGTCCTCTACCAGACGCAGATCGACGCGCTCGAGATCACGATCCTCGAAGGCGGCGGCACCCAGGTCGGCAAGTGGGCCATCGATCACGGCTTCTTGCTGACGCCTGATGCTCCGGAGGTCCTCGACTACTACTCGCAGCGGAGCCCGATCTTCATGGCGGCGCGCTTCGACGCCGCTGCCGCCGAGGAGCGCGGGCAGAGCTCAGGCGACGGAACACCGATCCAGCTCACGATCCCGACCGATCACCCGTGGGTACCACTCCGCATCCTCGGCCTCGGATTGGAAGCGGACCGGATCGTGCAGGCAGACGTGTTCCTGTTGACCGACGACCGGCCGCAACTGCTGGCTGGAGGACGGGGCCTCACGCTCGAGCGCAGCCAGGCCGCGTCGTCACAACTGCTCGACGAACTCCGCTCGGACCAGAACATGAGCTGGGTGCCCGCCGCACAGTGGCTCTCGTACCTGAGGGTCGACGCGACGGCCGGCGACCTGCACTACGACCTGGCGACCTCGGTCGACCGCGAGCGGCGACCCTCGCTGGTCGACGCAGGGCTCACGAGAAGGGATCTCGGGGCCGGGACCACCGACGTACCGCTGCCCGACACCGGAAGGTGGGGCTGGTGGGGCTTCGGCTGGTGGCCGATCGCCCTCGTGCTGACCACGGTCGCGCTGGCCGGTGCGGTCACGATGGTGGTCCGGGCACGACCGACCACGCAGCGATCATGAGGCGCGGCGCGATCCGGTTCGTGCCCGCCTTGGTCGCAGTACTCGTGGCGGGCGCAGTCATCGTCGTGGCGTACGCCGATGCCGGGAACGGATCGACGAACGACGTCCTCGGTCCAGGCGAGGTGACCGTCACGTTGGTGATCCACCACAGCCACTTCGAGCCCGACCGCATCCGCGTGGCACCAGGGACCACGGTCCGCTTCGTCCTGGACAACCGAGATCCCATCAATCACGAGCTGATCGTCGGTGACGCCGAGGTTCACCGCCGGCACGAGCAAGGCACCGAACCCGTGCATCCCCCCCGCCCGGGAGAGGTGTCGGTGCCGGCGTTGACCACAGCGGAGACGACGTTCGTGTTCGCCGACCCCGGATCGGTCCTCTACGCATGCCATCTACCGGGCCACTTCCGGTACGGCATGTCCGGCAACGTCGACGTCGCAGCGACCTGATCCGGCAGCCGCTGGCCCCGAAGCGTTAGCGTCGACCCCGCGCCGGAGGTCGCCATGATCCATACGTGCCCACGCTGTGAGTTGCGGTTCGCATCCGACACCGAGCTCACCTACCACTTGAAGATCGACCACGATGCGGATCCAGAGGAGTTCACGCGGCTGCACTACAAGCCGAAGCCGGTTCGTCCGGTCGGCAAGCGGTATCTGCTGCTCGCCAACCGGACGCTCGAGGAGTCCTGGCTGCTACCCCGACTCCTCGAAATCGCCGATAGCGGTGCGCACTTCCACATCGTCGTCTCGCCCACGCCGACCGAGTCGGGCGGCGACCGGACCGACGACAAGGGCCTCGGCCTCGCCTCGTACCGTCTTCGTTACATCGTCGACAAGCTCCACGAGGGCGGCATCGATGCCGAGGGTGAAGTCGGCAATGCCGATCCCCTGCGGGCCGTGACCCACGCGCTCGAGCAGCAAGCCGCGGACGAGATCATCGTGGCGACGTTGCCGCGAGGCGTTTCGCGCTGGCTGGAGGTGGACCTGCCGGCGACGCTGCATCGTCGCTTCTCAGTACCGGTGACGACACTCACGGCTCCCTGACGGCGGCGCTCACACCTTCACCAGTGGTCGCACCCGCTCCATCTTCGCCGGGCCGATGCCTCGCACCTCGGCCAAGTCGTCGATCGAGCGGAACGGACCGTGCTGCTCGCGATGATCGATGATCGCCTGCGCCAACGAAGGCCCGATGCCCGGAAGCGACTCGAGATCGGCGGCACTCGCGCGATTGAGATCGACAGGCCCGCGCCCGCTCGAGCTGGCTGACGACGATCCAGATGGCAATGGAGGTGACTCGCCGACTCGGGGCACGTACACCCGCTCGCCGTCCGTGAGCGGTGCAGCAAGCTCGACCTGATCGGGGTCGGCGTCGGCGGCTAGACCGCCGGCGGCAGCGATCAGATCGTTGACGCGGCCCGTTCCGGCGATCGTGTAGACACCCGGCTTCGCGACCGCGCCTGCCGCCTGCACCACCAGCTGTGACGTCGTCGTGGGTGTCGCAACTGCTGCAGACCCGGCGGACGATGACGCCAGAGGCAGGGTTGCTTCGACCGGCGGACCGGATGACGACGGGCGCAGCACCAGCACGCCGACGACGATCGCGACGACCACTGCGCAGCCCGCGACCAGCAGACGCGCAGACGTCATGCCGTCGACGAGCCGTGGCGCGAGTGCATCCAGACGCTCGCGCCAGCTCTCGTCCGGTGGGGGGCGTCGGGGCTCGGCGGGCGTCGTCGACGACGGGTCCTCTGTCACTGCTTCCTCCCGATGTCGGGCGCGCTGATCGAGAGGGAAGAAGGAGGAAGCGACCCGAGGTTACTGCTGTGCTGTGTCCACGAGCGCTCGCCGCGCTCGCCACTCCGCTTCGATTTCGAACGGGATCCTGCGGTACGCGCCCCAATGCGGATACGAACGCGCTCGCCATCGAAGGTATGAACCGAGATACCGGACGAGGAATCCGGCGACGCCGTGCTCACGCCATTGACGAACGTGTTCGAGCTCGTGGCGAATGATGTGTTCGTCCTCGACCGCCCACGGACGGATCAGTATCAGCGATCCGAGTGTGGTCGCAGCTGCCCCCGGCGCCGCCGGACCGATCAACAACCAGTACCCGTCACGACGCTCGAGCCGCACCGGTCAGTGCTCAGTGCTCACTGTGGGGCTGCGCCCCACACCCATCGTCGTCCGGCGAGCTGACGCTCGCGCGGCCGACCCGAGGCGCTCGCTCCGCTCGCACCTCAGAACAATCGCGAGGTGAGGGCCTTGCGATAGTGAGGGGTGCGAGGGTCGTCAGGGCCGAGGAGCTCGAGGAGATCGACGAACTCCTGACGCGCGCTGTCGTCGTCCTTCACCTGATCGAGCAAGGCGTCGAGTTTGGCCGTCACCTCCTCGCCGGCTGCTCCCGCTGCCGGAAGGTCGTCGCCGACGCGGGCGAGCGCAGCGACGCGACGAGTTTCCGCTGTCTCCGGGATCCGCTCGAGCAGACCGAGCGCTTCGCCGCTCTCTCCCTTCTCCACGAGGAGCTCAGCGAGTGCGACCACCGCCGGCTCGTTGCCGGGGTCGAGCTCGAGCGCGCTGCGCAGCGATGCCTCGTCGCCGATGGCCACCAGTTCGGCGACCTTCGCTTCGGTTTCCGACGGCAACAGCTCCTCCACGAACTGGCGCACGGCACTCTCGCCTTGCGCACCGATGAACCCGTTCACGATCTGGTGATCGCGGACCGCATACACGGCTGGGATGGACTGCACTCGGAACGCAGCTGACGCCTGCGGATTGTCGTCCACATTGATCTTGACGAGCTCGACCCTGCCCGCGGTCTCGTCCACGACCTTTTCGAGGATCGGCCCGAGGGTCTTGCAGGGGCCACACCACGGCGCCCAGAGGTCGACGACGACGGGAACCTTGTCGGAGCGAGCGAGGACCTCGGTCTCGAAGGTGGCGTCGGTGACGTCGATCGACATGGACAGACAGGCTACGGGGATGAGGAGAATTCCCGGCAATGGCGACCGGCACTAGGGTCGCAAGGCGATGGCTGCTGCACAGACCACGGTCGAAGGTGTCGACGGGCCCCGCGTCACCGCGTGGTTCGAGGCCAACGTCGACGGCGTCCAGCCACCGCTCGACTTCAAGCTGATCGCCGGCGGGCATTCGAACCTGACGTTCTCGGTCACCGACACCGCCAGCAACGTCTGGGTCCTGCGACGGCCGCCGCTCGGCCACGTCCTCGCGACCGCGCACGACATGCGGCGCGAACACACGATCATCTCCGCGCTCGGCCCGACCCCGGTTCCGGTCGCGCCGGCCATCGGTCTGTGCTCCGACGAGGATGTCAACGGAGCTCCGTTCTACGTGATGGGGTTCGTGGACGGAACCGTCGTGCGGGACGCGCACACCGCTCGCACCGCACTCGACGATGACGGCCGCCGACGCGCGGGCGAGTCAATCGCCGACGTGATGGGCGAGATCCACGCCGTCGACGTCGATGCCGTCGGCCTCGGAGAGCTCGGCAAGCGGGAGGGCTACATCGCTCGACAGCTCAAGCGCTGGTACACCCAGTTCCAGCAGTCGAACGAGCTGACGCAACGGCCGGTGCCGCTCGTTCACGAGGTCCACGACACACTCGCCGCTCGCATTCCACCGCAGGAAGCTGCGTCGATCGTCCACGGTGACTACCGGCTCGACAACTGCATGCTCGGCGACGACGGCCACATCGCCGCGGTGCTGGACTGGGAGATCTGCACGCTCGGCGATCCGCTCGCCGATGTGGGCCTGCTGATGGTGTACTGGAATCAGGCCGATGATCCTCACGCCACGCTGCTCACGGCGCCGACGACGGTGCCGGGGTTCCCGACGCGTGCGGAGCTCCTCGGGCGATACGCGGCCAAGTCCGGTCGAGACCTGTCGGGTATCGACTTCTACGTCGCCTTCGGGTACTGGAAGTTGGCGTGCATCGTCGAGGGCGTTTACGCGCGCTACGCGCACGGTGCGATGGGCAAGCCGGCTGACGGCTTCGAGGCGTTCTCGACCCAGGTCGTACGGCTCGCGGAGCAAGCAAAGACAGCCGTCGAGCGGCTCGGGTGATCGGCCGGTGGCGAACCTCTACGAACTGATCGACCGTCCTGAGCTCGACGCTCCTGTCCTCATCCTCGCGCTCGACGGCTGGATCGACGCAGGGCTGGGCGCGGCGAATGCTCGTGCGTCACTCCTCACCACGATGTCGCCGAGGACCGTCGCCCGCTTCGACAGCGACGAGCTCCTCGACCATCGCGCCCGCCGGCCGACGATGCACTTGGTCGACGGTGTCGTCACCGGCCTCACTTGGCCGTCGGTCGAGCTCCAAACGGCAAGCGACGCGGCTGGCAGCGACGTGCTGCTACTCGTGGGGGCCGAGCCCGACCACGCCTGGGGGGCGTTCACGAACTCGGTCGTCGACTTGGCGCTCGACTTGCAGGTGCGGCTCGTCGTCGGTCTCGGCGCGTACCCCGCGCCGGTGCCGCACACCCGTCCGACCCGCCTCGCTGTCACCGCCAGCGATGCGTCGCTGGCGACGAACAACCTCGTGAGGGCCACTGTCGACGTGCCCGCGGGCGTGCAAGCAGCCATCGAACGCCGCGCCCACGAGCTGGGTCTTGCCGCAGTGGGCTTGTGGGCGCAGGTGCCGCACTACCTGGCCGCGATGCCCTATCCGGCCGCCAGCGTCGCGCTCCTCGACGGACTCGGCGACGTCGCAGGGCTCCGCGTCGGCAACGACACACTCCGCGGCGAGGCCGACGCCACTCGCCAGCGCGTCGACGCGCTCGTCAACGAGAACGACGAGCACAAACAAATGGTGGCTCAGCTCGAAGCGTCCGTGGACGCGGAGCAGGAGTCGACGAACACCGCACTCGGTGTCGGTCCACTCCCATCCGGCGACGAGCTCGCGGCCGAGCTCGAACGCTTTCTCCGCGACCAAGGTCGCTGATCCGCCCTGGCGATCAGTTCGGCGAGGTGGCGCTGCTGGCGCTACTCCCGCTGCTTCCCGATCCGT
>DATAES010000281.1:0-12083 GCA_036257895.1 Acidimicrobiales bacterium | reverse complement strand
GGTGAGCCTGGCCGCGACGCCCATCGCGACGATGCCGGCGACGTTCTGGGTCCCGCTCCGCCGCTCTCGCTCCTGTCCGCCGCCGACCTGACGTGACGTGGGGTTGATGCCGTCGCGCACGACGAGCACGCCGACACCCTTCGGACCACCGAACTTGTGAGCGCTGATCGAGATCAGGTCCGCGGGCGACGCCGACGATGCGACGTCGAGCCAGGGAAACGCCTGCACTGCGTCCGTGTGCAACACGGCCCGTGGAGCGCGGCCGCGAACGACTTCAGCGACCTCAGCCAGCGGCTGGACCGTGCCGATCTCGTTGTTGGCAAGCATCACCGACACGAGCGTCACCGTGTCGTCGAGCTTCGACGCGAGCGCATCGAGATCGATGACACCGTCGGCCCGCACGCCGACGACTCGACCGCCGACACGATGGACGGGGTCGAGCACGGCGTGGTGTTCGATGGCGGAGCACGCGACGGTGCCCCGATCCGCGAAGCCGAACACTGCGGTGTTGTCGGACTCGGTTCCGCCGCTGGTGAAGACGATCTCGCCCGGACGGCAACCGAGCACCTCGGCCATGACGACTCGCACGTCGTCGATGGCGTCGCGCGCGGCGCGCGCCATCGCGTGCGCGCCCGACGGGTTGCCGAACGAGTCGGTGAGGTACGGCAGCATCGCCTCGACCGCCTCTGGACGCACGGGCGTGCTCGCCGCGTGATCGAGATAGACGAGCGGCTGCGTGTTCACGGCTGCCAAGGCTAGGAGGGCGGGCGAGCTTGGGCACCCCAGGCGGGCACCCACGGCGGCAACGGCACGGGTGGGCCGCCGAGGCGCAACTGGTAGGCCGCCGCCACCGAGACGAGAAACGCTTCCGGGCTGACGCCTGCCGGCGGGGTGTGACGCATGGAGATGGCGACTGCGTTGGCGAGCCGGGTGCCGATGTGCGCTCGGGCCTCGGGTGACAGATGCGCGACCCGAAGCAGGAACGAACGGATCACGCCGTACTGCTCGGGCGTAATGCCGCCTACGTCGAGACTGCGGGCATAACCGTCGTAGCCGGGCAACGGCGGAAATGAAACCGGTACCGGAAAGGCGGCGCCGGTGCGCTCCCGAAGAACGATCGTGCCCGCGAACAGGTCGCCCAGACGCTGGCTGCGCGGCGTCAGCAGTACCGAGATGGTGGCCACGACACCGATGGGCGGCAGGAAGAAGTCGACCACCGCGACCATGGCCCGGATCGCGCTGTGGCGAAAGCCGGCAGGCGCGCCCTCCACGGTGACGACGCGAAGGCCGAGCAAACGTTTGCCGATCGTGCGGCCCTGCCACCGCACCTCGAAGAGCACGGGATAGCCGAAGACGATCAGGAAGCCGCCGACGATCAGGATGACGACCACAGCACTCGAGCCCAGGCCGAGACCGGCGAGGCTGGCCAACAGCGCCAGCCCGTAGAACAGGCCGACCCGCACGAACAGATCGACCAGTTGCGCGAGCGCGCGCGACGGGATGCTCCCCGTCTCGAACTCGAGGACGACCGCCTCCGGGGTGACGACACCCCGCACTTCGGGCCGGACCATCCGCACCGCCATGGTCACGTACCGTACTGATGCCCGTGGACATCGACCGCTTCATCGTGCGCAACGCCGGGGCGTGGCAACGGCTCGACGACCTCACCGCGCGTGCGCGGAAGTCGGGCAGTCGATCGCTCGCGCCCGCCGAGATCGACGAATTCGTCGCGCTGTACCAACGAACGGCTGCCCAGCTGTCGCATGCGCGCGGCTACTACGACGACCCTGGTCTCACGGCACGCCTCACGACGCTCGTCGCGTCCGCGAACGCGGCGCTGTATGGAACGCGTCCGTTCTCTGTGCGCGGGCTCGGCCGCTTCTTCACCGAGACGTTTCCTGCCGCCATCTGGTACAGCCGCCGCTTCGTGCTGGCGTCTGCGGCGTTGATGTTCGTCCCGATGCTCATCTTCGGTGTGTGGACCGCGAACTCCGAGCGCGCGCTCGACGTCGCGGTCCCCAAGGAGCAGCAGGACGCGCTGCTCGAGTCGCGCTTCGAGGACTACTACTCGTCCGAGCCCGCGTCCGAGTTCTCCACGAAGGTGCTGATCAACAACATCCAGGTGTCGTTCCTCGCGTTCGCCGGCGGGGTCTTCCTGTGTCTCGGCACTGCCGTCATCCTCGTGCAGAACGGCATCAACGTGGGCATCGCCGGCGGCTTGTTCGCTCACGCCCAAGAGGCGGGCAAGTTCTTCGGCCTGATCCTCCCCCACGGCCTGCTCGAGCTCACGAGCGTGACGATCGCAGGTGCCGCCGGCCTGCGGATCGGCTGGGCGATCATCGCTCCCGGCGATCGACCAAGGTCCGCGGCGCTCGCCGAAGAAGGCCGGCGATCGGTCGTGATCGTGCTCGGCCTCATGCTTTGCTTCGTCGTGGCCGGGATCATCGAAGGGTTCGTGACGCCGAGCGGGTTGCCCACCTTCGCCCGAGTCGGCGTCGGCACCATGGTCGAGCTCGCGTTCCTCACCTGGATCGTCACGCGTGGCCAGAGTGCAGTGGAGAGCGGGCTGACCGGCACATTCGGCGAGAGTCGCTCCCCTGCCGCCCCCGCGCCCGCTACAGCCGGCCTGTCGCCTTCAACCTGAGGTACGTGTCTGCCAGCTCGGGTGCGAGCTTGCCCGGCAACGCATCGACAACGGTCACGCCGAAGCCGCGCAATCGTGCGGCGAGCCGGTTGCGTTCCTCGATGGCCGCGACCGCGGCCGAACGGCGGTAGGTCTCCTCAGGTCCGTCGGCCGGTTCGGTCGCCCATCGGACGACCTCGGGATCTCGCACGGCGCCGACGACGATCACATGGTTCCGAGAGATCAGCGGGAGCGCGGGCACGAGGTACTCCTCGGCGGCTTGTTCGTTCAGCTCCGTCAGGAGGACGAGCAAGGCGCGCCGCCGGA
Source organism: Acidimicrobiales bacterium (assembly GCA_036257895.1). Lineage (GTDB taxonomy): Bacteria > Actinomycetota > Acidimicrobiia > Acidimicrobiales > JACDCH01 > DATAES01. The sequence goes on along the minus strand of DATAES010000281.1, from coordinate 9,133 downwards.
AGCGGACGATGGTCTCGGCGAACGCGGTGCGGTAGTCGGTCTCGACCAGCTCCGGCTCCAGATCGAACAGCGCCTCCGTCACCCGCCCCACTTGTGCGCGCGACTTCGAGGGCGCGAGCACCGTGCGCACTGCCGCATCGAACACGACGAGGCCGAAGCGATCACCGAGTCGCGTGGCGACCGTGGCGAGCATGAGCGCCGCGTCCATCGAGTGCTCGACGCGGGGCACGCCGTCGACGCGGCCCGCCATGAGCCGCCCGTCGTCGAGGAGTACGACGACACTCTGATTGCGCTCGGCTCTGTACGTCCGCACGATCGGCTTGCCGACTCGCGCCGTTGCCGACCAGTCGAGCCGACGGAACTCGTCGTCGGCCGAGTACTCGCGCAAGGACTCGAACTCGGTGCCGCCGCCGCGGCCCTGCGCCGACCGAAGACCCACTTCGAGAACACGAGCGCGATTGATGCGCAGTTCGGCCTCGTCCTTCGATCGGAAGGGCGGATGAACTTGCAGCGTCGCCGGCAGCCATCGACGGCGTTGTCGCGCGATCAACCCCAGCGGTCCATACACCCGAACCACCACTTCGCTCGGCACGAACCGGCCGCGGCGCGACGGCCGGATCGACGTCCGCACGATTGCAGACGCGTCGGCGGACACGCGCACGGTTGTGCGTCGGACGGACGCATGCAACGACGGCGCGAGCTCGTCCGCGAGGCCGATGCGTAATCGCCGTCGAGTCGGGTTCCCGATGCGCCAAGTGATCTCGCCGGGCTGTGCGATCGTCAGCACGACCGGCATCGTGCGCTGCACGGTGATCCGCCCCGGAGCGGGGGTCATGAGCCAGTCGACGACGGCGACCAGAAGCAGCAGACCGTCGAGCACCAACAGTCCCGGGATGATCGGCTCGTCCGGCAATACGAGCCGGACGCCGGCCAGTGCCAGCGCCACGACTGCGAGCCGCTTCGTCGGGACGGGCATGCTCGTTCAGCGCGGCGCGGGCACGGCGGCGAGAATGCCGTCGAGGACGCCGTCGGCAGTCGTCCCTTCGAGTTCGGCCTCGGGGCGCAGCTGCATGCGATGACGCAAGGTCGGCTTCGCCACAGCCTTGACCTCGTCCGGGGTCACGAACGTGCGACCCGACAGCCATGCCCACGCCTTCGACGCGTGCAACAACGCCGTCGCGCCCCGGGGTGACACGCCGAGTGTCAAGGACGGGGTGTCGCGCGTCGCGCGACACAACTGCACGATGTACGCGATCACCGGTGCCTCGACGCGGATGGCGTCGACCTCGACCCGGGCCGCCGCGAGGTCCGCGGCACCGGCTACGGGCGTGACGCCCGCGCCTGCGAGATCGTGCGGGTCGAGCCCGGCATCATGACGAGCGACCACCTCCTGTTCCTGGTCGGCGGTCGGGTAGTCGACCCGCAGCTTGAACAGGAAGCGGTCGAGTTGGGCCTCGGGCAGCGGGTAGGTGCCCTCGTACTCGATCGGGTTCTGCGTGGCGACGACGATGAAGGGGTCAGGCAGGATCCTCGCCTCCCCTTCCACCGAAACCTGACGTTCCTCCATCGCCTCGAGCAGCGCGGCCTGGGTCTTGGGAGGCGTGCGGTTGATCTCGTCGGCAAGCAGCAGGTTGGTGAAGACCGGCCCCGGGCGGAACGAGAACGAACTGTTGCGCGCGTCGAGGATCGTCTGACCGATCACGTCGGAAGGCATGAGGTCGGGTGTGAACTGCACCCGCCGGAACTCGAGATCGAGTGCGGCCGCCACCGTCTTCACCACCAGGGTCTTCGCGACGCCGGGGACGCCTTCGAGCAGCACGTGGCCACGCACGAGCAGCGCGGCAACGAGGCCGGACAACGTGCCTTCCTGACCGACAACAACCTTGGCCACCTCGTCGCGGAGGGCGAGGATCGGGCCGCGAGCGTCGAGGCTGGGCTCATGGTCAACGGCCATCAAGGATCTCCTCACGGATGGTGTCGAGCTCGTGCGTCAACGCCACGAGTGCGTGGTCGTCCAGCACGGGCGTGTCACCGAAGGCGGCCGCGACGCGATTCCGGTCCAGGCCCGTGCGGTCGGCCACCACTTGGGCGACCGTCGCCGTCGGCGCGTCGGCGGTGAGCCCATAGCGCTCTCGTACCAAGCGCCCGAGGTCATGGCGAAGCGCGGCCCCGGCACGTTCGGCCGCGCCAGTGCGCTGTTGGAGTGATCCCACCGCACGCACGAGCTGCGATCCCGCGATCGCGACGGGCTGAGGCTCGACGACCGGACGTCCGAGCCGGCGAGCACGCCAGAGCGCGTAGAGCAAGAAAGCGATGCCGAGCTGAATGAACGCCTGAAACACCCGGTCTGGCACGAGGTCGAGCAACGTCGTTCGACCAGCGCCTGGTGCACTCGACGCGAGGATCGCGACCGGCTCCGGCCCGTCCCGCTGGAGCAGACGCATCGCGAGCACGCTGTTGTCAGACTCGTCGAGGAACCCGTTGGCGAACAGGTTGGGCCCGCCCACCGAGATGATGGCGCCGGAGCCGAACGGGCTCTCGATGACGTAGGCCGTCTCGCCGTCACCGAAGCACGAGGGCTCGCCGTTGACGTCGTACCGCACGCCGCCGAACACGCTGAGGTTGCCGCTGTCGAGCCCGCCGATCTCGATGCGGTCGACGTCGTCGAGCTCCGCGAGGTCGCACTGTCCACGGACGAGCGCGATGCCTCCCACCTCGCCCGAGGACTCCGCGGCCAGCGGCGACTCTGGATCGGCGACGATCAGCGTTCCACCGCCTCGCACCCACGACCGCACGTCCTTGCGAGCTCGATCATCGAGCCCGTCGCGAGCAACGAACGCGACCCGGGTGCCGGCGTCGGGCACCGTCGCGTCGGTCTGGACTGTTGCGTCGAAGCTTTCGAGCAACAGCACCAGCCCGCGCAATCCGTCGGGCGCAGTAGAGCTCGGTGACAACGGCGCTCCGTCGCCGCTCGTGTTCTGACCCGCAACGAGAGCGACGACCACCAACGCGACCACGACCGCTAGGCCGATCAAGACGGGCCGGCGTGTCCCGGTCATGGGACACCGGCCGTCTCGGCGCGTACCGCACTGCGTGCGCGCGTCCGGTCGCGAACATCGCCGACCAGCGAACGGAACCGTTGATGCTGTTCGGCGGTCGCAGGCTGGCCGCCGTACCACACCGCCTCGAACAGTCCTGTCAGCTCGCTGAACGCGTCCGCAGCCGCAGGCCTCGCCGCCACGAGCTCGCGGTCGTACTCGCCGGTGGTCCTACCAGCGATGTCCGCGAGCACGCGTTCGTCCACCAGGGTGCGAACCAACTCCCGGTAGCGCGCCCGCATCGCCTCGCGCCACTGCTGCTCCGCCTCGAAGCGCTCGGCATCGGTTCGCCACGCCGCGGCCGAGCGACGCGACACCTCTTCAACTGACAACTCGGGCTCCGGCTCCGGTCGCCGCGGCACGCGCCGGATGGACCGCACGAGCATCACGACCAGCACGATCGCTCCGGCGAGGAACATGAGGCCGATCAGGGCACCCACGAAACCGGGACCGCCGCCGACTCCGAAGGAGAACCGGCTGAGCTGATCGCCGATCCAGTCGAGGACGCGTTCCAGCACGCTCTGGTGTCGCGCGAACTCGGGCTGGCCGAGGATCTCGTCGGCGCGGTCTCGGATCACGTCAGGCGGCGGCGCGGCGGCCAGCACGCTACTGAGCACTGTTGAAGTGAGCGGCGATACCGAGCTCGAGATCGAGGCCCTCGCCGCGCACACGCAGATCGAAGTAGAGAAGCGTTGCCGTTCCCGCCACGAACGGAACCGTGATCAACGAGCTCCCCGCCGAGCACACCGCAGTGACAATCCATCCCCAGTCGAAGATCTCGAACAGGAATCCGATCCCCGTCAGAGCAACCGTGAGGATCAGGTCGGCCACCGCGACGAGCAGCGCGATACCGAGCACCGCGCCATAGCGCACCTGCGTCAGCCGCATCGATCGACGGATGCCGCGCCAGGGGCCGAGCCGCTCGACCACGATCGCGGGCGCGACCACCACGAACAACGGCATCAAGAAGATCTCTCCCACCAACCCGCCGATGACCCCAATCGCTTCGATCGCGTGCACCACCACCCACGCGACCGCGAGCGCCGGCAGGCAGCTCACCGACGCAGACAGCGCCCGCCCGGCCGTGATGTTGCGATCGGCGTACCACGCGCTCAACACGACGGCGATCGCCCCGGCAACGACGGACAGCACAATGCCCGACAGGACGAACAACACCACCGTCGTGAGCGTGATGTCGACCAGCGGCGAGGACGTCGACGACGCCGCAGACAGCGCGCCTGACAACCCGCTTTCGCTCAGCGTGTCCCGCTGCAGCCAGGCCGACAGCAGCTCGAGCGGCACCACCACTGCAGCACCGATGCCAAGGATCGTGCGGGGTGCGGCCTTGATGATCGCGATGCTGCCGTCGAGCACGTCAGGTGCCGTCATGGGACGCAACGGCATCGGCCGCGGCACGACCGGGTCAGCCGTCGCGGTCGGAACCCCCGAGCCTCCGCGCACAGGGTCGACGACCGCCGTCGGTGGCTCGGAGAGCGCGGACGGCTCGGGCGCACGCGCTCCCGGCGCCGACCACGGGCCGAGCGGCTGCGCCGGAGGTGCCACGGAGAGAGGGTATGCGGTCACTCGTGCTAGATCGGGCGTCATGGAGGGGTACGGACCGTCGAGCTACGGCGACGGCATGGCCGACGTCTACGACGAGTGGTACGCCGACCGTGGCGACATCGACGGCGCTGTCACAGCGCTCGCCGCGCTGGCCTCAGCAACCGGCCCGGGCCCGGTGCTCGAACTCGGCATCGGAAGCGGCCGCCTCGCCCGGCCGCTCGCCGCGTCCGGTATGGAGGTATGGGGCATCGACGCGTCCGCCGCCATGGTGGCCAGACTTCGAGCCAAGCCCGGCGGCGACCAGTTGCCCGTCGCCGTCGGCGACATGGCCGATCTGGACCTGTCCTCAGTGTTCGGCAGCGACCAGGCGCGGTTCTCCCTCGTATTCGCCGCGGACAACACGTTTTTCAACCTGACAACCGCGGAGGCGCAGGCGCGTTGCCTCTCACGTGTGCGCGCGGTCCTTGCACCGCACGGCCGAGTGGTCATCGAGGCGTTCGTTCCCGCCGCGGACGCGCCCGCGTCGTCGGTCGATGCCCGGACGGTGGCCATCGATCACGTCGTGCTGACGGTCACCAACCACGATCCTGTCGCCCAGACAGTCGCGGGCCAGCACATCGAACTTCGTGCGTCGGGCGTCCGGCTGCACCCATGGTCGATCCGCTACGCCCCGCCCGACGAACTCGACGCCTTGGCGTCAGCTGCGGGGTTGTCGTTGGTCGAGCGCTGGAGTGACTGGCGACGGACGCCGTTCACCGCGGACGACAACGTGCACGTGTCGGTCTACGGGATGACAAGGTGACGTCGTGAGCCGGCGGTAGGTTGCATACGTGCATGCCGGAGTCCGCCGTTGAGCCACCTGCGGCTCAACCCGCTGACCGGACGGTGGGTCACGATCGCGGAGGACCGGTCGCTGCGACCGGTCGACTTCGCGGCCCGCCGTCTGGCCGTCGAGGCCGACCCGGCGCGCGCGTGCCCGTTCTGCCCGGGCAACGAAGAGGCGACACCGCCTGCGCTCGAGACATACGGACCGGACGGCCACTGGCAGGTCCGTGTGGTGCCGAACCTCTTCCCAGCGTTCTCGGGCGACGATCCCATGTGGGTGTCGCACCTCGGGCCGGTGTTCACGCAAGCCACTGCGAGCGGCATCCACGAGGTGCTCGTGCTCTGCCCCGACCACGACGCCGGGTGGGCTGACCTCGACGACCCGGGCGCCGGGCTCGTGATGGCTGCGTTGCGCGACCGGCTCGAGGACCACGCGCGCCACCAGAACGTGCGGGCCAGCTTGGGCGTCGTGAATCACGGGCGGGAGGCGGGCGCGTCGCTCGTACACCCACACGGCCAGCTGATCGGGGTGCCGTTCGTGCCGGGCGACCTCGCCGAAGAGCGATCGGGATTCGTGCGGTTCGAGGGATCGTGCCTGCTGTGCACGATCGTCGACGCCGAATCGGCGGCTGGCCACCGGGTGCTCGTGGACGACGAGCGCGTCCTCGCCATCTGCCCGTACTGGAGCGGGACGCCGTACGAGATGCTCGTCGTACCGAAGGAGCACGAGCCGCAGTTGCAGCGGGCCGCGCCGCGCGACGTGGCCGCTGTCGGTCGCGCGCTGCGTCTCGTCCTCGATCGGCTGCGACACATGACGGGTGACGTCGCGTACAACCTCGTGTTCCACACCGGGCCGCACCATCAGCTCGACGATCAGTTCCACTGGCACGCACATGTGGTGCCGCGGTTGACGACGAGCGCCGGTTTCGAGCAAGGAACCGGCGTGCTCATCAACATCGTGGCCCCCGAGACCGCGGCGCAGTACCTCAACTCCGTCGGCTGACACGGCGGTCACACGGCCGTGGCCCGCATACGGACTCGCATCGATCTCGACGCGCCACCCGCGGTCGTGTGGCGAGCGATCGAACGCGTGGAGTCGCACGTGGAGTGGATGGACGACGCCATCGCGATCCGACTCACCTCTCGCCGCCGCCAAGGAGCCGGCACGACCTTCGACTGCGACACGAAGGTCGGGCCGTTTCGACTCACGGACCGGATGACCATCACGCAGTGGAAGCCGAGACGCTCGATGGGTGTCAGCCATGTCGGCATCGTCTCGGGAACCGGCCGATTCACGCTCCGGCGGCGCCGGGGCGGGCGCACCCGCTTCGGTTGGGACGAGCGCCTCTCGTTCCCGTGGTTCCTCGGCGGACCCGTGGGCGCGGCGGTCGCCGCACCGATCCTGAAGCGGATCTGGCGACGCAATCTCGTCAACCTGAAGGCGCTGGTCGAACACGGCTGACACGGCGGTGCCTCACGCCGCGAGCAGGAGCGGGGCTGGCTCCTCCTCGGGAACGCACGGGCACGGCGGTTCGAGCGCTGAGCACGTCAGCTGCCACTCGTGGGCCTCGTGCGACAGCCCGCAGGTGGGGTCCATGCACTCGGTCGAGCCGTCGGCATGCTCGATGGACACGTCGTGGCAGTGGTCGAGATCTTGAAGGCACAGGCGGCACTCGCTCATGTCCGGATCATGCCCAGGGGGTGTGACAGTGAACTCGATCTGTTCGCATGCTCCGGGCGTCGCTTCGCTCCTGCCTCCGCATGCCGGCCGGCCCGACGCTGGCGCTTCCCGGGCCGGCGCTTGCCGGACCGCACTGTCTCGCATGCTCCGGGCGTCGCTTCGCTCCTGCCTCCGCATGCCGCGCCTCCGGCGTGACCCCTAGGGCGACAGGCCGGACGCCACCACGAGCGAGGCAACGAAACTCACGACGCCCACCGCGCCACACAGGATGGTGGGCACCGCCGGATGCGTCCGCATGCGAGGGGTGACCTCGTAGAGGATCAGCCCGCACAGGTAGCCGCCGATCAGTCCGCCGACGTGGCCACCGATCGAGATCCCGCTCACCCCGAAGGTGAACACCAGGTTGAGGATCAGGATCATCGCCAGACCGCTCTGCCAGACGTTGATGCCGCGGGCGCGCTGGTACGCGAGGGCGAAGCCGAGGAGCCCGAAGATCGCGCCCGACGCGCCGACGGTGATGTCGTGCGGGCTCACGATCATCACGCCGAGCGAGCCAGCCAACAGCGAGGACATGTAGACGACGGCGAACTTGACCCGTCCGACCTCCGGTTCGAGCTGCGAACCGAGGAACCAGAGGGCGAGCATGTTGAGCGCGATGTGCCACAGTCCGACGTGGAGGAAGCCGGCGGTGACGAGCCGGTACCACTCGCCGTGGGCCACGCCGACGAACTCGAAGGTGCGGTTGGGGTGGACCAACACACCTGAGCCGATCATGCCGTAGTCGGTCGCGTAGGGACTGGAGCTGCGCAGCAGGTCCGACCCGACCTTGGCGGCGCCGGCGAGGAACACGACGACGTTGATGGCGATCAGCGTCAGCGTCACCACCGGGCGTTCGGACTGGAATGCCCGAGCGCCGGAGTAGATCCGCTGGCCGGCGCGTTGGCTGCATTCGGGACAGTGGAAGCCGACGGACGCCTGGGTCATGCACGACGGGCAGATCGGACGGTCGCAGCGCTGGCACGTCACGCCGGCACGGCGGTCAGGGTGGCGGTAACACGTCTGGATCTGGCTGACCATGGCGGCGGATCACGCTACCGGTGCAAGGCGGCTCGTAGCGCTCGGCCGGTGATCGGGCGACCCGCCACTAACCACGGATCCCGAGCGCGCCCGCCAGTGGTCGCAGCGCCGGCGTGTCGCCCGCGTCGCCCAGGGCTGTGAGAACCACCTCCTGCGACCGGTCGAGGTCGAGGGTCAGCCCGAGCTGGCCGGTGAGCTGGAGGAGTTGGAGCGCAGCGGCGATCCGTGGCGGCTCCGGATCCTCGACGGCTCGTTCGACGGCCGTGAGCAGGGTCCGTCCCATGATCGCGGCCGCGCTCGGTGTTGCGAGCTGGAAGCCCCGGTAGCGAGCCTCCCGGGCGATGGCCTGCGCGACCTCGAACGACGCAGCCTCGTCGTTGTCGACCGCTTTGGCGATCTCTGCTTCGAATCGTCGTGCCAGCGCGAACTCGGCTGGCGCTCGAAGCTCGGGCGGCAGCGGGTACCCGGCAGTGATGAGGGCATCGAGCAGCTGGCGGTGGTCGGCGTAGAGACGTTCGTACGTGGCACCGAACCGATCGGCGAGCTGCGCCGCCGCGCTGCGGACGATCTCGCCGGCGGCGTCCGGCAGCGCCGAGTCGAGGCCGAACTCGCGGGGCCCGAACCCCGCGATGACGCGCAGCAACGTGGTAACACGCGCACCGGATTCGAACGCCTGCGAGAGCTCGTCGAACACTGCAGGGTCACGATCCGGATCTGCCGCCCGGGTCGCGCCGAAGACCTCCAGCCCACCGAGATGGATCGCGGCATAGACGTGCACGGTGCGCCTTCGCGTGCGGCGGTGGACGAGCGTCACCTGCCCGGCCACGCCCCGCGGGCCACCTCTGTCCGCCATGCGTCTCTGGCTGTCTTCCACCACGAACGAGGTGAG
>DATAES010000280.1:0-6965 GCA_036257895.1 Acidimicrobiales bacterium | reverse complement strand
CTGGACTTCGCCGCCCACCATCTGCCACGAGCGCAAGTTGGTGAGAAAGCCGGGGTTGGGCGCGTAGTACCCCTCGAGCTCGGACCACAGGTGCGGGGTGGGGGCGACGTCGGCACGCGGCAACGCCGAAGCCGGATCCGGGACGCCGAGCAGCGACCTCAGCACGTCGTGGGCCAGGAGGTGTGCGCCGATGAACGACGAGTTGTTCGTGAGCGCGACCACGCCGATGCCATCGTCTGGTGCAACCACGAGCGACGAAGCGAACCCAGGAACGTTGCCGTCGTGGCCCGCGGTGCGATGCCCTCCAACATCGTCGAGCCAGAATGCGAGGCCCATGCCGGTGATGCGCGGGTCGACGCTGTACTGCGGCGACATCATCTCGGCCAGCGTCTCGGGTCGTAGCACGTCGCCGTTGCTGCCGGCTCCGCCGTGGAGAAGCCACTCCGCGTAGATCGCCATGTCCACTGGCGACGACAGCACCGAGCCCGGCCCGAGCAGCGCCAGGTCGTAGTCCTTGAGCGCATTGAGGTTCCGGAACAGCCAGTGGTAACCCGTGGCGACCTTGTCCTTCGTACGATCAGTGCGCGTGTACTCGGTGCTCTCCATGCCAAGTGGCTGGAACACGTGCTCCCGCATGTGCTCGGCGAAAGGACGGCCGACGATGTCTTCGATCACCTGTCCGACCACCGCGAAGCCGTGGTTCGCGTACGCCCACTTGGCCCCGGCCACGACGTCGGGACGAAGCGTGCCGCGGTAGATCGCGCCGAGATCGGCGGCCGCGGTGCCGGGTTTGCCTGCGCCCCACGCAGCGCGGCGAACGAGGTCGGACACTCGAGGGACCTCACCGATGCCCGCGGTGTGCGTGAGCAGGTGCCGGAACGTGACCTCGGCCCCACCGGCGGGAGGCTCGATCGTGAACGCGGTCAGGAACTTGTTCACAGGGTCGTCGAGCTCGAACAGACCCTGATCGCGCAGTTGCATCAGCCCGATCGCGGTCATGGTCTTGGAGATCGAGGCGATGCGGAACACCGTGTCGACGTCGATCGGCGTGTTGGTCTCCCGAGATGCGAGGCCGAGGTACTCGAAGTCGGGTGGTTCCCCCTTTCGCACCACCGCGACCGCGACGCCGCCGAGGCTTTGGCGCCGCGCCGCCTCTATCAAGAGCTTGCGCGCGTCGGTCATGGCGTCATTCTTCAACCCCGCTTCCTAGGGTGTCGCCGTGACTCACGTCACCGTGCCGCGCCACCTGTTTGAGGAGTCCGAACGCACCGGCAACGAGGCCATGCGCGCGTGGATCGCGACGCTGCCGGAACTCGTCGCTGAACTCGCCCGGCGCTGGTCTCTTCGGCTCGGCGAGCCCTTCGAACCCGGCGGCGTCGCGGCGTGGGTGGCGCCGGCGCGCGACACGGCGGGCCGCGAGGTCGTGCTCAAGGTGGGTTGGCCCCACTTCGAGTCGGAGCACGAGGCCGAGGGACTGCTCGAGTGGAACGGAGACGGCGCCGCGCTGGTGCACGCGAGCGAACAGCTCGATGGAACGAGCGCGTTGCTGCTCGAGCGTTGCCGGCCCGGGACGACCCTGACGTCGCGCCCCGAGATCGAACAGGACGACGTCGTCGCAGGCCTTCTGCGGCGCCTCTGGCACGAACCTTCGCCCGGTCATCCGTTTCGATCGCTGCAGTTCATGTGCGACGTCTGGGCCGACGGGTACGAGCGCGACGCCGAAGCGGGACGCTCGAAGCTCGACTCGGCTCTCGCGCGCGACGGCATCGCGTTGTTCCGCGAGCTGCCGTCGACGGCCGATCGGAACGTGCTGCTCTGCACGGACCTCCATGCCGGCAACATCCTGCGTGCCGAACGTGAGCCGTGGCTCATGATCGATCCGAAGCCCTTCGTCGGCGATCCCACCTACGACGCGCTCCAGCACATGCTCAACTGCGGCGACCGGTTGCGAGCGGATCCGGTCAGCCTGGTGCGACGAATGGCAGGCCTGCTCGACCTCGACCGCGAACGTCTCCGGCTCTGGCTGTTCGCCCGGTGCGTGCAGGAGTCGCCTCACTGGCCTGGCTGCGCAGACATCGCGCGCCGGCTCGCGCCTTCATGAGTTCATGCGCAGGTATGTGAGGACGGCCAGTACTCGGCGGTGGCTGTCGCTCGAGGGCTCGATGTCCATCTTCTGGAACACCTGGGTCGTGTGCGACTCGACCGTGCGCTCGTTCACGTGGAGCCGTTCGGCGATGGCGCGATTCGAGAGGCCTTCCGCGACCAGTGCGAGCACTTCGAGCTCGCGGGGAGTGAGCCGAGCAAGGTCACTGCCTTGCCGCCGGCGGCCGAGCACGCGGGAAACGATCGTCGGATCGATGACGGTCTCGCCCTGTTCGAGACGTCGCAACGCATCCGTCAACGTCGCCAGATCGAGGATCCGGTCCTTGAGGAGGTAACCGACGCGCTCGGGCACATCGTGCAACAGCCGGAGCGCGTACGCGGCGTCGAGGTATTGCGACAGGAGCAGCACGGCCGTGCGCGGTCGCGTTGCCCGCAGCTCGGCCGCGGCTCGCAAGCCCTCGTCCGTGAACGTCGGTGGCATCCGGATGTCGAGGATCACGACGTCGGGATCGTGGGTCTCTACGAGCTCCTGCAGCGGCTCCGCGGAGCCAGCTTGCGCCGCGACCTCCACGCCGAAGTCGCGAAGGATCCGAACGATGCCCTCACGGATCAGCACCATGTCGTCCACGACGACGACCTTCACGGGAAGCTCGCCACGTATGCGACCCCATCCTCGCCCGCCAGCATGTCGAGCCGGCCGCCTACTGCGCCGACGCGATCCTCGTCGTCCGTGTGATCGGCGGCGCCGACGCCGTCATGGCGAATGGTGACAGTGAACCGTCCCGCGCGCTCCTCGATTCGGATCGACATCGCCGACGCACCGTGGGCCTCGGCCTCCGACAACGAAGACAGCGACACGCCGTACACGACTCGTTCGACCGCGAGATCCGGACGCGTAGCTGGTGCAGCTGTCGCGTCGAGCACGATCGGAACCGGTGATGCTTCCGCCATCGAGCGCAACGCTTCGACCAGACCGAACTCGTCGAGCACGGGCGGAAGTTGATCGTGCACGAGCCGGCGAAGCTCGGTCAGCGCTGCTTGCGCGTGATGCAACGCTTCGAGATAGCGCTCACGCTCGACCGCATCGGCCGCTTCCGCGGTGTGTGAGAGGTCGAGGCCGAGCAACAGCAATTGCTGTTGGGCACCGTCGTGCAGGTCGCGCTCGAGATGGCGGCGAGCCTCGTCCGCCCGCTCGACGATGCGGCGGCGCGACTGTTGGAGCTCGGCGAGATGCGACTGTGCTTGCGCGTGCAACCGCTCGTTCTCTGCCGCGATCGTGACCGCCGGGTTGAGCGCTGCCTCGATGAGCGACGACGACGCCGGCGCATGCTCGAGCACGGCGATCGGCTCGCCATCTCGGGCGAGGATCGTGGTCGCCCGATGCCGAGCGAGCTCAGTCGGGAGGCCCTGGCTGTCGATGAACGCACCGGCCGACACGGGGAACGCGAGTCGCACCGATGGATCGACCATGGCGCGTTGCAGGTGGCCCGCGACACCATCGCCCTCGAAGCCCGCCGTCAGGTCCGATGCGAGAGTCCGGACACGAAGACGCGTTCGCCACATCAACAGGTCGGGTGCGGCGGCGAGGCCGAACGCAGGCACCAGCGCCGCGACCACGATTGCCGCGCTCACATCTCCGGTTCCCGCGCTGGCGCTCGTGCCGGCGCGCACCAGCAATGCGACGGCAGCAATCGCCCCAGCCAGAACAGCGAGTGCGGCGCCGACACGAGCGGCGGGCGCTTGCGAGTGCGCGACGACGATCTGCGAGATGGCCACAACGCACCAAAGGAGCGCAACCAACGCCAGGGCCCGATCCGCGGCGAGCAGCAGACCCGGTCGATGCGACACCAGCAGCGGATTGTCCCCGCAGTACGGCGAGCAGTCCGCGTCGAGCGCGGGGTCGCTCAGGAACACGCGCGCCGCGATGTCGAGAGCCGTGGTCAACGTCAACGCGACCGTCACGGTGCGCGCCGACAGCCGGACGACGGATGCTGTGAACGACGCGACCACGAGAGGGAATGCCGCCGCGAGGGCGAGCGCGACAATCCGGAGCGACGCGGACACATCGAGGACCACCGCAGCCGGCACGACGAAGAAGAGCGCGACCCATCCCGCTCGGAACGCCCGCGGCGGGCGGCCGCCCAGCAGGCCGGCGACGACGACGCATCCGGCGGCTACGACGGTGATCCACGCGAGCGCGAGCTCACTGCGCGAGTAGGCAATGGACCAATGCGCGCCTACCGCGACAAGAAGCGCGACCGCCGCTGCAACCGCGGCCGCGTCGGCCGTCCAAGCCGTCCAGCCGCGTCGGCGCACGGCGGAAGTATTGCGCCTCTGTCAGTCGGGCAGCGGGACCGGCACACGTGCGACGATCGATGTTCCTCGGGGAGAGTGACGCCCGCACACGAGGCTTCCTCCGGCGGCTGACAAGCGGTCTGCGAGCCCCGCCAATCCCCCACCAGGCCGGACGTTGACCGCACCTGTCCCATCGTCGTCGACGCGCAACTCCATGCACCCGTCGCCGGCCCGGAGGCAGACGTTCACCGCGGTCGCTCGACTGTGCTTCAGCACGTTGGACAGCGCCTCCGCGGCGACGTAGTAGAGCACCCGCCCACAGGTCTCGTCGACGGGAACTGGATCCACGTCGAGTTGCACGCTGATCGGAAACGACTCGACCATGGCGCCGATCGCGACGGCGAGATCGGCACATGCCACCGGCGCGTAGCCGGCGGACAGTTCGGTCAGTCCAGTGCGGATCGCCGCAGCAGTTGCACGAACGCGAGCCGCCTCCGGGGCTGTTGCATCGATGGCATCTGTGGCATCGAGCGCTTCGCTTAGTTCGTCGAGGTGAACGAGCACCCGCTGTTCGAGATCCTCGGCGAATCGGGCGATCGCCCGCTGGTCCGACGCAAGCAGGCGAGCGCGCGACGCCTCGACGCTCATCGCGTGCTTCTCGACCTCGTCGATCAAGCGGTGGTGGTCGGCGAGAAGCCCCGCGGCCGCTTCGACGTCGGCACGCATGCGAGGATCGTCGAGCAGTCCCGGTCGATGGACGATCAGGACACGACGAACACCCCCGCGGCCGTCGCCCAGGTCGAGCACCGTCGACTGTTGCGAGCCGCTCGCGACGACGTCGGAACCGTCGGCGGCGCGGAACGTCGAACCGTGGTCGAAGCCGATGCGCAGGCGCGGGTCGCCCAGCGCACCGTTGAGCCCTTCGCGCCGTCCGACTTCGACGACCTGCTCCACCACCGGGCGCCGATCGAAGCGGCTGGCGGCCATGAACACCGCGGCCGCGGCAATGCCGGCTTGGTAGACGAGCAACCGGTCATCCGGCGTGAGTGCTTCGACTGATCGCAGTGTCGAGGCTGCGGAACACCAAACGACGGTGGCACCCGATGCCGCCACCCACATGGCCCGCCAAGGCACCAGTACACCGAGCAGCGCGCCTGCGAGCGACGCTCCGATCGTCACGGTGGCGACCATCGCCAGCGCGGTCGCAGAACCGGCACCTTCGCCCACGCTGATCAGCGCGGCCCCACTCGTGACGATCGCAGCGACGGTCGTCCACGCGGTGGCCTGCCGTGGCGACACGCCTGCGCGCCAGAGCGGTGCGACGAGCGCCGCGAGCAGAAAGCCGCGGTGGGCGAAGAGCGCTTGCTCTCCGACCTCGGCGAGCCATCCCGACGCGCTGGTCAACGACCCGGTGAACCAGGCGAGCGCGGCGCCGTAGAGCAACCAGCCGACAAGATCCCGGCCGCGGTGGTGCACTGCGACGAGTCCGGCCGCGCCGACCACGAGTCCCGTCGCCAGATCGCGCTCCCAGCCATTCGCCGAAGCAAGGACTTGAGCCGCGACCCCGACGACGGCAAGCCCCACGCCGCCCGCAACCACCCGCTTGTCGCGCAGCAACACGGACGCGTGCGGTCTCGAGCCGCCCGGGTGCTGTGTCGCGACCGACGAGGTCACGTCTCCCAGTTTGACCGCGCACGGTCACACAATGTGGCGGTCCCGCCGCACTCACCGCATGGAGCACGGATCGTCCCCTTCGAACCGTTGGTCGGAGACAACAGCAATAACCCAGTCAGGGTGTTGCGTCCTGCCCGCGCCGGGAGCATGGTGAACCCGGCCGGACTCGTATGGTCGAACGCGAACCGGAGGCAGCGCAGGGACATTTGGACTTTCGGGTCTGCGGACTCGAGTGTGCGGGGATGGCCACGACGACACGAGCCTTCGGGGGTGGTCGATGAGTGGACGCCGCAGGATGCTGCGATTCCTCGTTGCTGGTTTCGGCGCTGCGATCTTGCTGTTGGCAGGAGCGGCAACTGCGGGGGCCGTCGTAATCACGTCGTTGGTCAGTGTTCTTGACGGTGGCCGCGGCTTGGGTTGGGCACCGCATCCCGACCAGACGGCGGGAGGCACGGAACAGTTCGTCGAAGGGCCACTGACGCCGCCCGCCGGCACCGGCAGCCTGGAGATGAAGGTGGCGGAGGCCACCGATCGGGCCTTCATCTTCTTCATCCCTCGGCCTACCACCGGGGCCACCCCGCCGGGAAGTCAAGGACCATTCCTGCCGACGCCCTGGGGCGACCTGGAGGGCAGCTCTTTCTCCACATTCACTGCAGACACCGCCGCGCCTGCCTCGTCGATCCCGGCACTCAAGTTCGTCGGGTACCAGCAGTTCAACTCGAACAACCCGTTGCTGTCGTCGGGTTTCACCACGCTGAACTTCGAAGGGGCCAACCAGGGCACCGTCGCCGCGAACGAGTGGCAGACGTGGACCCTGGGGCTCGACTCGTTGGTGTGGCAGACAAACCAGACCGAGGATCCTGGCTTCTGCCCTCAAGCGGCACCGTGCACGT
>DATAES010000279.1:0-7438 GCA_036257895.1 Acidimicrobiales bacterium | reverse complement strand
CGGCCACCGCCGGCGTGGAGCGGGCCGGTCGGGTTGGCCGAGACGAATTCGACGTTGACCCGCGTGCCGCGGCCGAAGTCGTGACGGGCGTAACCGTCCTCGCCGGCGGTGACGACGTCCACCAGCACGTCGATCAGCCAGGTCGGACGGAGGTGGAAGTTCACGAAGCCCGGTCCCGCGAGCTCGACCCGCTCGACGTGTGCCGGTGGCGCCACCGTCAGCTGTTCGACGAGGGCAGTCGCCAGCTCACGGGGCGGACGTCCGGCCTGCTTCGCCGTCACGAGCGCCACGTTCGACGACCAGTCGCCGTGCTCGCGCCGCCCCGGACGTTCGAGCTGCACCGACGCGGGCGGTTCGACGCCGACGGCGGCGAGGGCGTCGCGCACCGATTGTTCGAGACTTTCTCGGATCACTGATGGAGCTCCGACCGGTTCAGCTGGATCGCTTCGATGCCAACGACCGCGGCGATCGCCTCATGCGCTTCACGCGGTCCACCAGGCTGTCCGGCATCTGTCAATCCTAGATGACCGCCCTCGCAACCCGAGCGAAGGCATCGAGGAGCTGTCACGCAACGACCCGGGGGTCGACCTCCCGAATTACTGTGAGCCAGTGCTCGAGCCGTTCGCCAACCTGGTCGTCGAGCCCGATCTGTTCTGGCGAGCCGGAGTCGAAGGTTGCTCGCCGAGCCGCTGTGCCTTCGACCTCATCGATCACGCGCTGGTGTGCCGTGCTTGCGATGCCCGCGTGGCCGTGACCGATCGCGTCGTCGAGCTCGTCGACGTCCTTGCTCTCGACCAGCACAGGGCGAATGAGCTTCACGGCAACGAGATCGCCTCTGATCAAGACGTGGTCGAGCACTTCCTCGACAAGGAGAACTGGAGCTCGTTCGGCCGCCATTTCGTGGCCTGAAGATCGGGCACCTGTACCACTACTTGCAGCGCGACGGCGTCGCCGAGGCCGCGTTTCTCGGCTCCGGCACCGGTTTCGAGATCGGTCCGCTGTGGCGAGAGGGCTATCGACCCGCTCGACTGCTCGTTTCGGACCTGAACCGGTCGACGCTCGAAGTGGCCAAGTTGAACCTGGCGGCACAGCACATCGACGAGTCGACCGAGGTGTGCCTGTTCACGTCGGACCTCGACGCGGTCCCGTTGAAGGACCGCGCCCTTCCGCTCGTCGTGTACGAGTGCCTGCACCACACGCCTGACATGCACGCGACGATCGAGCGGATGCTGCAGTACGGATACGACTCCATCTACTTCGTGGAGCCGTGCTCGAACGGGCTGATGCGGATCTTCGTCCGGCCGGCCTCGCGCAACGCGACGAGTACTCCGGGCTCGAGCCCGATCGCCCCGAGCTGAAGCGGTTGCGCCGCATCTGTGACCGGTACGGCTACCGGCTCGAGGTCCGCACGATGTGGGAACTGCCCGTCGACTACTTCGAGCGACTCAGCCGCAACAGCACGCGGCTCGAGCACGTGATGATCTGGGCGATCGACGCGCTGTCGGCCGTCTTGCGGCCACTTCGCTTCGGCAATTTCGCGGCGTGCCGGCTGAGACGTCGGCCTGATCGCCCCGCCTGAAGCCTCAATTCGGCGCCCCCGGAGCGACTCGAACGCGCGCGCACGGCTCCGGAGGCCGCTGCTCCTTCCGAGAGCCGAAGCCGAGCCGTACCGCTCGGCGCGTCGCAGAACGAGGTACTCGGAGTCAGCGTGGCCTTGGTCAGCCTCCCGAACCTCAGGAGAAAAACCGGTCATCTTGTGGCGGTCATGGAGGAGATCGAGCACGATGCCTTGACGTGTGCATGTAGACCGCACCGCCGGTCGCGCCCGCGGCGGAGCACTCAAAGTGAGCAAGCCAGCGGCGCGCGTACACCGAACGGCCGTCTTGCGAGGTGCATTATAATTTTCACTTCTACCTCGACCACCGTGGGTGGCTCGAAACCCGGATCGTCCAACCAGTGGTGGTATCGACGGTGGTGGCAGCGCTCAGCATCGACGAACCCGTAGCGGCCTCGGCGACCCGCGCCGTGCGGAGCGCGCGGCTGGCGCTCGCGGCGTTCGTCGCCTACGTCGTCGTCGCGTGGCCCGTCCTGGTGTTCGGCATGGGCTCACAGCGCTGGTTCCGCGACGACGAGTTGCGGATCTTCGCGGGTCGCGACGGCGGCGATATCGGCGACATCTTCCGCGCTCACGACGTCCACCCCATCGCGCTGCCTGTCGTCGTGTTCCGACTCATGTTCAACGTCTTCGGACTTTGGTTCACGCCTTACCTCATGCTCGTCGTGACGATGCACCTCGGGGTCGCGATGATGCTGCGCGTCGTCATTCGGCGGGCGGGTGTGGGTCCGTGGATCGCGACCGCTGCTGCCGGGTCGCTCGTGCTGTTCGGGCCGGGTGAGGAGAACATCCTCTGGGCGTTCCAGATCACCCTCCTCAGCTCGATCCTCCTCGGTCTCACACAGCTGGTGCTCGCCGACCACGACGGACCGTTGACACGTCGCGATGCGCTGGGCGTGATCGCCGGTGTCGGTGCGGTGATGTCGTCCGGCATCGGCCCGCTCATGGTGGTGGCCGTCGGGCTTGCCGCGCTCGCTCGGCGGGGCTGGCGCATCGCGCTCTTTCACGTGGCGCCCCCGGCACTCGCCTACGTCGCCTGGACCGCGGTGGAGGATCCAGCTGGGTACGCGTTCGGGCGACCGACTCTGTCGGTGGTGTGGGAATGGATCCGAGTGGGCCAGGACGCCACGGTGCAGGCGGTCGGTGGCACCACGGTGGTCGCACTGGTGCTCACCGCCCTCCTTGTCGCCGGGCTCTGGCAGCTGGCTCGCTCATCCACCATCGACGACCTGCGCCGCCGGGCTTCGGTGCCGGTAGCGCTCCTCGCATGCGGCCCGGTCCTGTTCGCGCTCACCGCACAGGTTCGGTGGGGCTTCGGGCTGGAGGAGGCCCGGGCGAGCCGTTACGTCTACATCGGGGCGGTGCTGCTCCTCCCCGCGCTCGCCCTCGCCGGAGACGCCATCGCCCGGCGATGGCGATCCGCGATGGTTCCGGTCGTAGCCCTGCTGCTCGTGAGCGTGCCTGGCAACATCAGCGACTTCAACTCCTCGACGTTCGATGCGCGGTACTTCGACGCGCAACGGCAGACCGTGCTCGGTCTCGCTCGCACCGACCTCGCCGAACGCGTGCCACGGTCGGTGCGACCACTCCACGACCCCTTCTCAGCGGACGAAGTCACGATCGGGTGGCTGCTCGATCTCCGGGACGAAGGCCGGCTGCCCGACGCCGGGGCGATCGATCCTCGCGTCGAGGCTTTGTTCCCGCTCCGGCTCGGCCTCGCCCAAGTGGACGGACCACTCGTAGCCCCCTGCACTACGCGCACGGCCCCCGTCGACCTCTCGCTCAACGAGGGCGACCGGCTCGCAATCCGCACACCCGCGTTGATCGGACTCCTCGAGAGCGGTGCCGTCGCGTCACGGCCGATGTATTTCGGTCCTCGGGACCAGGGAACCATCTCAGTCGAACTCCCACTCAGCGTCCGGATCTCGCCGATCAAGCCCGGAGCGAAGCTGACGATGTGTCGCTGAAGGTGTTCGCCTGCGTCAAGCGAGATGGGGATCCTCGGGGTTGTCCTCGATGAAGCGGTTAGAGAGGGTGTGATGGTCTGACCAGGGCATTTGCGCGGGCCAGACCGAATTCAGCAGCGCCCCCGGCGCGACTCGAACGCGCGCACACGGCTCCGGAGGCCGCTGCTCTATCCGCTGAGCTACGGGGGCGAGCGGACCGACAACCCTAGCCAATCAGCAAGTGACGCCGGGCGGTGGTTGCCCCGGTGTGATGCCGACGACGGTGGTCGATGTCGTTGTCGAACTGGGCACGGTCGTCGTCGCGGAACCATCAACGGGCGTCGACACCGGCGTCGTCACCGGAGGCCGCGCGGTTTGCATGACCGTCGTGAAGTCGGTCCCGGTCACGAGCGTGAGATGGTTCGGATCGAGCGTGGGGTCGGGCTGCGCGGCCGCCGCCGTGGTCAGGTGGCGAGCGAGCAGATCAGCGGCGGGTTCCGACCCGGGCGCGTACTTGATGACCGTGGTCGGTACCGCAGCGGCGTTGCCGGCAGGACCAACCGAGAAGCCCACCGCGTTCAATGCCTGGCCGACATCGCGGGCCTGGCCGGCGACGCCCGTGCCGTTGAGCACGCTCACCGATACCGCGTTCTCCGAGACCGTCCCGGGGTCCTTGCCGCGAAACACGTCGAGAATCGGTTGCGCCTCGGCCTGCTGGAGCAACAGCACGGCGGCGCCGCCATTGGTCATGTGATCTGTCACTGGCAGCGAGTACGTCTCGATGGCATCGGGATTCAGTTCCTGGAAACGAAGGCGCAACTCGTTCAGATCGCCGCGATCGAGTGTCTGGTCGATCGTCACGCTGTTGGTCGCGGCGCTGAGCAGTTCGAAGAACGTCTTCGGATTCGTCACCAGACCCACCGACAGCGCCTTGTGCAGCGCAGTACGCACGAAGATCTGCTGACGCGTGATGCGTCCGAGGTCGCCGGTCGGGTCGTCCTGCCAACGTCCTCTGGCGTCCTTGAACTCGAGGTGGCGTGATCGCGCGAATGCGAGCGCCTGGTCGCCGTCGAGCGTCACGCACCCCGGCTGGGTGATGTCGAGGCCCGAGTTGCTGTCGCGCATGGCGGTGTCGAAGTACATGGGCACGCCGCCGATCGCGCTCACGAGATCCTTGAATCCGCGGAAGTCGACCTCGATGTAGTTGTTCACGTCGACGCCGAAGTCCTTCCGGATCGTGTCGACGAGCACTTGACGACCTCGTCCGTAGGCAGAGTTGATGCGCTCGTTCTGTCCGTTGTCGGCGATCGGCACCCAGAGGTCGCGAGGGAACGAGAGCATCTTGGCGGTGCCGGCTCGAGGATCGATGCGAACGAGCAGGATGGTGTCCGAACGTTTGCCTGCCGGCTGCCCGGGACCGATGAGCACACCGGCATCCGGATCGCTCGGGTCGACGTTGTCGCGACTGTCGGAACCGATGATCAAGTAGTTGCGGGGCTCGTCCGAGGCTGCCGTGTCGAGTTGCAGATTGGCGCGCGCGAACCGACCGGTCGCCCAGTAGAGATATCCCAACAGGCTCGCGGCCGCGATGCAGCCGACGGTGAGGAGGACGCCGCTGCTGATGGCCAGACGTTGGAGCCAGGAACGGTGCGAGCGGCCGGCCATATGTCTGGCGCCGGACGACATGACGGACTACGACGGTAGCGCGACCAGCACCGCGTCCACAGTCACCGGCGAGCGGACCAGCCCACCGCATCGCCCACTGCGATCACGATGGCAGGGCCGGCCGGCGGCACCTGTACGTACTGGGGATACTTCTCGACGAGGGGCCTGAGCAGGCTGTCATCCGGATCCTCGATCACCGCGGCGGTGCCGCGAAGACGAACCCACCACAGTCTCGACCACTCGTCCTCGTAGTGGTCGACGAGGACTGTGACGTGTGGATTCGTGCGGATGTTGGCCAAGCGCTGCAGCCGGGTCGTCCGCTTCGGCTTGTGATCGACCGCAGTCACGATGGTCGAATCGTCGACGAACGCGAACGTGACCGGTACGAGATCGATCAGTCCTGACGGATTGAGGGTCGCGAGCCGGGCGACGCGCGCCGAGGCGACGTCAGCCGGGCTTGGGTTCTTCGGGTAGGCCAACGGCTCGCCCGTTCACGACGGCTTGGGTTCCTTCGGCAGTCCGAGCACTCGCTCGCCGACGATGTTGCGTTGGATCTCCGCCGTGCCTCCCCAGATCGTCTCTGATCGGGAGAAGAAGAACGACGCCTGCATGATCGAGACCGGGTAGTCGGTCTGCCCGTGGCGGCGTCCATAGCCGGGGACGTACTCGTCGACGTCGGTGACCTTGCCCGTCAGAACCTGTGCGTACGGACCGAGGATGTCCATCGCCAGGTTCATCGTGTCGCGGTGCGTCTCGGACCAGAACATCTTGTTGGTGGCTCCGAGGGCGGCGACGCTCATGTCCTTGCTCCCCTTCACCGCCGCGGTGAGCGTGCGGTAGCCGTTGATCCGCATGATCTGGATCTTCGACCACTGCCGCATCAGACCCTGACGCACGGCCGGATCCTCGATCCGCCCATTCTCACGGGCGTTCGCGATGATCGCATCGAGTTCCTTCTCGAAGCGACGGTGGCTCGTCGTCGCCGACGATCCCCGCTCGAATCCGAGCGTCGTCATCGCCACCTTCCAACCGTTGTTGAGCCCGCCGACGACATTCTCCTTCGGGCAGCGCGCGTTCGAGAAGAAGACCTCGTTGAACTCCGCCGATCCGTCTGGCTGGACGATGGGCCGGACCTCGATGCCTTCCTGTTTCATCGGGACGAGCAGGTAGCTGATGCCCGCATGCTTGGGCGCCTGTGGATCGGTGCGCGCCAGCAGGAAGATGTAGTCGGCGTACTGCGCCTGTGTCGTCCAGATCTTCTGGCCGTTGACCACCCACTCGTCGCCGTCGAGTTCGGCGCGCGTCTTGAGCCCGGCGAGGTCAGAGCCGGCGTCGGGCTCGCTGAAGCCCTGGCACCACGAGATCTGTCCCGAGAGGATCTTGGGGAGGAAGTCCTTCTTCTGCTCCTCGCTGCCCCATTGCAGGATCGTCGGACCGACGAGCGTGTCGCCGAAGAAGTCGGCGCGCAGGGGCGCGCCGGCGCGGGCGAACTCCTCGTTGAGCACCACGCTCTCCATGATCGACAGGCCCTTGCCGCCGTACTCCTTGGGCCACGAAGCGCAGATCCATCCGCCGTCGAACAGCTTGTGGGTCCACTCCTCCTGGAACTTGCGACGCTCCTCCGTTGTCATCGAGAAGTCGTCGTCGAACCAACCTTCCGGCAGGTTGTCCTCGAGCCATCCGCGGATCTCGGTCCGGAACTCCTCGGCGTCTGCGGGGTACGTCAGATCCATGGGTCAATGTTGATCCGCAGGTCAAGTCGAGCGCCATTTTGTCGCTTGCTCCGAGCGCTCGCTTTGCTCGCTGTCTCCGCACGTGTCGGCTGGCGCCTCGCGGCGCCCACGCCGACCTCCGCTTGTCGCTTGCTCCGAGCGCTCGCTTCGCTCGCTGTCTCCGCACGTGTCGGCTGGCGCCTGGCGGCGCCCACGCCGACCTGCCGGTACGGTCCTTGACTGTGTTCCACGACGACGTGCAGGCCATCACTGCGCTCGTGTACCGCTATGCCGAGCTCCTCGACGCCGGCGACCTCGACGGGCTGGCGGCGCTGTTCGAGCACGCGGCGTGGGGGGCGGGGACGAGAACCGAGCGGCTGCACGGCACGGCCGAGGTACGCCGAGGTTACGGCGGAGTCATCCTCTACGAAGACGGGACTCCTCGCACCAAGCACGTGATCACCAACCTCGTCGTCGACGTCGACGAGGGGTCTACCCAC
>DATAES010000278.1:0-15584 GCA_036257895.1 Acidimicrobiales bacterium | reverse complement strand
TCTCGCAGCATCGGACCCGGACGTCGCATCGCCGGGTGTGAACCGATTGGTCGTGGCGACGCGCGGGCTCGACGGAGCGATCTGGCAAGACGTGTGGAACGGCTCGGTCTGGTCCGGGTGGTTCACCATCGGAGCGCCGGGGTGACGTCTTCTTCTGCGAGGGCCTGCGGGACTCAATAGCGGCGCCGGAGCTTCGCCACCACCCGAGTTCGCAGGCGGGCGATCGCCCGCGGCACCTTGGCGGCGGTGCCGGTGAAGCCGTCTCGGTGGACGCTCGCGCGCAGGCGACGCACGAACCCTCGCAGCCGTGCCCACGTCGTGTGGCCGAGTACGTGAGCGGTTCGAAGCCAAGGCTCCACACCGCGCCGTCCGCCGTCGACGTACGGAGCGATCCTGTGGTGACGCACCGCTTCGTCGACCACGACAGGTGACCAGTCCGACGTACGAGTCGAACGTCCGTCCCGGACGCGAGTGACACTGCGCTCGAGCAGCGCCAGATAGCGCTCGCCTTGCAGGTGGGGCGACCACCGAACGAGCGCATCGCGCCGCGCTCGCTGCCCGATGCGCGCTCGCTCCAGCTCATCCGTCACGAGCCGTTCGATCGCCGTAGTCCATTCGTCGGTGGTCGATGCGAGCAGGCCGTTGACACCATCTTCGATCGCGTCTCGGAAGGGCTCGGTCGGACTTGCGATCGTCGGTGTCGCCACGAGCGCGGCCTCGAGCCACTTGATCGCGCTCTTCGCCTCGTTGAAGCGGCTGCCGAGCACGAGCGGCGACAGGTTGACGTCGAGGTCGCGCAGCATGCCTGGGAGCTTCAGCCACGGACGGAACGGAATGCGATGCACGCGGCCGGCCAGTTGGTTGAGAACCGGTGTGAGGTGCAGATGGCCCACCAACCACAGCTCGACGTCAGGGTGACGGCGCATGACCTCGCGCACGGCCGGCTCGACGAGCGCCCAGTCGTGATCGTGGGTGTCGGTTCCACTGAAGTAGCCGATGCGAAGCGGACCGGCCGCACGCGGACGCCGGAGCTCCTGGTCGGACCTCTGACCGAGACGACGCCCGACGCCGTTGTCGAATCGCTCGACGGGCAGGCCGACGACCGCCTCCGCGTGACGGGCGAGCAGCGGCGTGCTCGCGATGTACGCGTCGCACGCCTCCATGGTGGTCCGGTAGCGGTGTACGCCTTCGAGCCACAGCTTCGCGTCGGGCTCCGGCAGGATCGACAGCGCAGGGATCTCCGCCGCGATGTCCGGGTCGAAGATGAGGTCGTCGGCGTCGAACAACACCGGGATCGATCGCAGGCGAACGCGCTCGAGCACTTCGAGCACCCATCGCGTCGCCGGAACCCGGTACGCGACGACGACGTCAGCTCGCGCCGCGGCTTCGTGCAGGTCGGGGTCGGTGAACCAGCGCATCTCCGACTCGACACCGACGAGCGCGAGCGCCTCCGCCGGCAGCCACGCGCGGTAGCGCAGCGGCGCGCCTTCGATGCCCACGATGAACAGCACGCGCCGAATCGACGGCGCCGCGGGGACAGCGGGGCGTAGCGACTGGTAGCGCGTCACCAAACCGTCGACCTGATCGTCGATCGAACGGAGCCGGACCGAAGGCGCGGCCTGTTTGAGCCGTTCGACGAGTGAGGGGTCTCTCGCGAGCCGTGCGAACGCGCCGGCCAGCGCCTCGTCGTCGCCGGTCGGCACGATGAGACCGTTGCTGCCGTCCACCACCACTTCCTCGGGACCGAGCGAGTCCGAGCAGACAACCGCGAGCCCGCGGCTCAGTGCCTCCCTCGTCATCACCGAGTGGGACTCGCGCATCAGCGACGGCAGCACGAGCACGTCGGCCGAGCTCAGCACGCTGTCGATGAGGTCCGGTGGAAACGGTGGTCGTATGTCGAGTGGCAATCCGTCCAGGTCGATCTGGTGCTCTGCGACCCAGCGGTCGGCGCCGTAGGCCGTCAGCTGCCATCCCGGCAATGACGCGATCCGTCGGCATGCCTCGAACAGGACGTGCACGCCTTTCATCTCCTCGGAACCGCCGGCGTACACGAACCGCACGGAGCCGTCGGATGCGGGCGGGCGGGGCGGACGGGCTTCCCGGATCGACACGCCGACTTCGGGCATGCCATTTTCGTCGACGTCGAGCCGGTCGCGTGCCAGACCGTTGGCCGCGAGGACAGATGCGGCGGCCGCCGAGGGCGCGAGCACGAGGTCGGCGCGGGCGAGTTGTTCGTGGAGCCAGCGATTGCGCTCGAGGAGCCACTCGTGGTCCACCTGGCACTCGCACACGCCGACGTCGACCACCGGGCAGCACGGGACATTCCCTCGGTCGACGAGGAACTGACGCGCGCAGCACCACCAGAAGTCGTGCATCGTCACGACGACGCGCGCACCGTGCTGTGCGGCCACGCTCACGAGCCCGGCGCCGAGTGATTGCAACGAATGCAGGTGGACGACGTCAGGGCGTGCCTCGCGCAGGAAGGCAGCGAACTCGGCGGCGACCGTCGGGTTGTCGAAGTTGCGGCGGTCGCTCCAATCGGTCCAAGGAGTCGACGCGATCCATTGGATCGGCATGCCCGTCTCGTCGTCTTCGGTCCAACTGGAGCCGGCTGTCCGCTCCTCGCCGAGCCAACCGGCGTACACCTGGACGTCGTGACCACGCGCGCGCAGTCCCCGGGCCAGCCGTTGAGGTTGTTGGGTTCCCCCGCTCACGAAATTCGGCGGAAAGTGGGCGGTCACCACGACGATGCGCATGGCAGGGCTACGCTAGCGATCGTCCTGAGTCCGACGATTCGACTGTCATCTGGTCACGAGGCCCTGATTCGGACCCCATGAACAAGCTCACCGAGCTGTCACAGTCCCGTGAGCTCGTCCTCAATCTGACCCTGCGAGAGCTGCGCGGGAAGTACAAGCGCAGCGTCCTCGGGTGGACGTGGTCGCTGCTCAACCCGCTGTCGACGATGCTGATCTACTCGCTCGTCTTCGGGGTCATCCTCAAGGTCCAGATCCCACCGGGCGACCCCAGCGGTCTCGAGATCTTCCCGTTGTTCCTGCTGTGTGGGCTGCTGCCGTGGAACTTTCTCGCCAACGGCATGATCGGCGGGATGGAGGCGCTCGTCGGCAACGCCAACCTGATCAAGAAGGTGTACTTCCCGCGCGAAGTCCTCGTCATCGCGAACGTCAACTCGTGGGCGTTCTCGTTGTGCATCGAGATGGGTGTGCTCGCGCTCGCCCTTCTGGTCGTCGGCAACATGGTGCTGCCGTGGCTGCCGCTCGTGATCTTGACGATGGCTGTCGAGTTCGTCTTCGTCCTCGGCATGGCGACTTTGCTGTCGGTGCTCAACGTGTACTTCCGGGACACGCGCCACTTGATCGGGATCCTGCTCTCGCTGTGGTTCTACTTGACCCCGATCGTGTATCCGATCACGCTCGTTCCCTCGCACACGGAGATCCTCGGGATCGACGTCGCCGCCCGGCTCATCTACTCGCTCAATCCCATGGTCGGGTTCACGGCGATCTACCGGAGCCTGCTGTACGACCTTCGTTTCCCGCCACTCGGTCCGGTGGTGTACGTGGTGCTCGTGTCGTTCGCGACGCTCGCCTTCGGTGCCTTCGTGTTCTCGCGTCTCGAAGGCCGGCTGGCGGAGGAGCTCTGACGTCATGGCCGCGGCGATCACGGTCGAGCACGTGTCGAAGGGCTTCCGCCTCTACGACGAGCGCAACCAGAGCCTCAAGGCGACAGTGATGCGCCGCGGCCGGGCGCGGTTCGAGGAGTTCGTCGCGCTCGACGATGTGTCCATCGAAGTCGCCGCGGGCGAGACCTTCGGGTTCATCGGCGAGAACGGGTCGGGGAAGAGCACGCTCCTCAAGTGCATTGCGCGCATCCTGCGCCCGGACTCGGGCTCCATCAGTGTCGAAGGGAAGATCTCGGCCCTCCTCGAGCTCGGTGCCGGCTTCCATCCCGAGCTGTCGGGCCGTGAGAACGTCTACCTGAACGGGTCGATCCTGGGGTTGAGCAAGAAGGAGCTCGACCAACGGTTCGACGACATCGTCGAGTTCGCGGGGCTCGAACGGTTCATCGACACCGCGGTGAAGAACTACTCGTCCGGCATGTACGTGCGGCTCGGCTTCTCCGTCGCGATCAACGTCAGCCCCGACGTCCTGCTGGTCGACGAGGTCCTGGCTGTCGGTGACGAAGCATTCCAGCGGCGCTGCGCGGACAAGTTCGCCGAGTTCAAACAAGCCGGCAAGACGATCGTGATCGTGTCCCACGGACTCGGCTCCGTTCGCACGATGTGCGACCGCGTCCTGTGGCTCGAGCACGGCGTGGCCAAGATGGTCGGGGAGAGCAGCGACGTGATCGACGGTTACCTCGGCGCCGTGCACCACGTCGCGGCGCAGCAGGTCGCGACGGCGGCCTGGGGATCGGGCGAAGCCGCGATCGAGCGGGTCGAGCTGCTCGGGCCCGACGGCAAGCTCACCGACCGGGTTCGCACCGGCGATCGGGTCACGTTCCGGCTCCATTACTCGAGCGAGGAAGCAATCCCTCGGCCGTTGTTCTGTCTCGCCATCTCGACCAACGAGGGCGTCCTCGTGACCGCCCCGACCTCCCGCGAGTTCGGACTGCAGCTCGACCACCTCGCGTCATCTGGTGCCATCGAGATCGACATCGAGTCGCTCCAACTGCTTCCGGGCGCGTACGCGGTCTCCGTTTCCTTGTGGGATCACGCGAGCCTCCACGAATTCCATCACCGGCAGCGAGCATTGCGCTTCGACGTGCTCACCGGGACGCCGGTGCAGCGCAGCGCCGGTGTCCTCGCGCTGCCGAGCACGTGGCGGGCGATCGACGGTCCTGCAGCCGAGCCACTGAACGGCGTGTGACGCAGCAGCCGCGCCGCCGCGTCGCCGTCGCCACCGCCGACGCGCTCGGCGAGCGAATGGCCGGCCCCGCCATCCGCTCGTGGCAGATGGCCAGGGCGCTCGCTCGCGAACACGATGTCGAGCTGCTGAGCACCGTGGCCGCCGATCGCGCGGGCGACGGCTTCCGTGTCAGCGCCGGGGGAGCGCCGGAGCTCCGCAAACTCGTGGAATGGTGCGACGTGTTCGTGTTCCAGGGGTGGGTGCTCGTCGGACGCTCGTTCATCCCGGATTCGGACCGAGTGCTCGTCGCCGACGTGTACGACCCGATGCACCTCGAACAGCTCGAGCAAGGCAAGGAGGCGGGGGTCGACGGTCGCAGGCTCGCCATCGAGGGAGCAACTGCGGCGCTCAACGAGCAGCTGCTGCGCGGGGACTTCTTCCTGTGCGCCAGCGACAAGCAACGCGATCTGTGGCTCGGACACCTCGCCTCGCTCGGCCGAATCAACGCTCGCACCTACGACGACGATCCGAGCATGCGACGACTCATCGACGTCGTTCCGTTCGGCGTCGACGACGTTGCGCCGGAACGCACCGGCCCCGGCGCCAAGGGCGTCATCCAAGGCATCGAGGACGGCGACGAGCTCGTCCTGTGGGGCGGCGGCGTCTACAACTGGTTCGATCCGCTCAGCCTCGTGCGAGCTGTCGACGGTCTCCGCGCGACGCATCCACGGGTCCGGCTCTTGTTCATGGGGGGCCGGCATCCGAACCCCGAGATTCCCGAGATGCAGATGGCGGTCGAGGCTCGACGGTTGTCGGCCGAGCTCGGCCTGCTCGACACGCACGTCTTCTTCAACGACGACTGGGTTCGCTACGACGACCGACAGAACTTCCTGCTCGATGCGGACGTCGCGGTGTCCATGCACCTCGACCACGTCGAGACGGCGTTCTCGTTCCGCACGCGGATTCTCGACTACCTGTGGGCGGGCTTGCCGATCGTGACCACGGCAGGCGACGCGATGGCGGCCCTCGTGGCCGAGCGCGGCGCGGGACTGACGGTGCCTCCGGAGGATCCCGCCGCGATCGAGTCCGCGCTCGACCGTCTGCTGAGCGACCCGCAGCTGGCCGCCGGGTGCCGCGCCGCCAGCGGGGCGGCCGCCACCGAGTTGCGTTGGTCCCGTGTGCTCCAGCCGTTGCTCGAGTTCTGCCGGGACCCCCACCGGGCGCCGGACCTGGTCGATCCACGGCTCGGGGTGGTGCTGGCCGGAGCGCGGCGCAAGGCCGGTCCACCTCCCGCGCGCGGTGTTCGTCACTACATCGCGGTCGCCCGCCAGGAGCTTCGTGAAGGCGGCGTGGTGCAGCTTCTTCGACGGACCTGGTCGCGTCTGCGTCGCGTTGTGCAGCGGTGAGCCAAGCCAGAATGGCGTCGATGGCAGAACCCCGGGTCTGTTTCGCGGTGACCGAGCTGCTCGGCCTGGTTCGCAACGGCGGCATCGCAACGGCCACGAGCCACGCCGCGCAGGTCCTGAGCCAGCACGGCTACCAAGTCGACCTGTTCTACTGCGGCGCGCAAGAGCACATGGAGGACGGCTGGGCCGATCGTTACAGGCGCGCCGGCGTGTCGGTGCACCGGCTCGACCGGACGCAGATGGCGCACCCGCCGTTCGTGGCCGACAGCTATCGGCTGTACCACCAGTTGAAGGAGCGCGCCTACGACGCCGTGGTGTTCCAGGACTGGCAGGGCCTCGGGTACTGCTCGATGATCGCCAAGCGCCAGGGCCTCGCGTTCGCGCGGACTCGGCTGGTCCACATCTGCCACGGGCCGAACGAGTGGCTCCGCGAAGCGAATCGGCAACTCGTGCTCGACGGTCACGAGCTCGGTTCCGCGCACATGGAACGTCGAAGCGCAGAGCTGGCGGACGCGCTCGTCGGGCCGAGCCGTCACCTCATCGACTGGATGGCTGCGGCAGGTTGGGAGCTGCCGGAACAGCAATCGGTCATCCCGTACTTCACCGAAGGCCACACGGTCGATCTGCACGCCCGCCCCCAACCGGTCTCCGACAGTGCCGACCCACTCACCGAGCTGGCGTTCTTCGGCCGTCTCGAGGAGCGCAAGGGCGTCCGCGTGTTCGCAGAGGCATTGAACCTGCTCGGCCCGAAGCTGCTCGACGGCATGACCGTCACGTTCGTCGGTCGCGAAGCGACCATCACCCGCGACGAGGTCATCCACATGATCGAGCCGGAGGTCCGCGAGCGGCTCGCGAGCCTCGCGTTCCACGGTGGCTTCGACCAGGCACAGGCTCGCACGTATCTCCGCCAGCCCGGCAGGGTTGCGATCGTGCCGTCGTACCTCGACAACTCGCCCAACGTCATCTACGAGTGCATCGAGGACCGCATCTCGTTCCTCGCGTCACGCGCCGGCGGCACCGGCGAGCTGGTCGCACCGGCCGATCGAGATGCCACGTTGTTCGACCCCAACCCGCGATCGCTCGCCGGGATCCTCCGGCCATTGGTGTCCGAACGGC
Source organism: Acidimicrobiales bacterium (assembly GCA_036257895.1). Classification (GTDB taxonomy): domain Bacteria; phylum Actinomycetota; class Acidimicrobiia; order Acidimicrobiales; family JACDCH01; genus DATAES01. Next base: position 8,200 of record DATAES010000278.1, on the reverse strand, counting down.
GCAAGCCCACTCCGGCGATGCCTGCATACGACGGTGATACAAGCCTCGCGGCCTGGCGGCCGTTGCTGGCGCCGGTGGTCGCCGACGCTGGTGCACCGAGGGCAGTGGGTGGCGGGACGGACGAAGACCTCCCGCTCGTCAGCGTGATCGTGCCGCATTTCAACCAGCCCGACCTCATCTGGCCGACGCTGCTGTCGATCACAGAGCAGGACTATCCCAATCTCGAGATCGTCCTGGTCGACGACGGCAGCACCGACGAAGCCGCAGTCGAGAACCTGTCTGCGCTCGAAGCGCACGATTGGGGACGGCCCTTCATCCTCGTGCGCCAGGAGAACCAGTACCTCGGTGCGGCGCGCAACACCGGCGCTCGGCACGCGAGCGGCCACTTGTTGGCGTACGTCGACGACGACGACCTCATTTCGCCGCAGTACATCCGGGTGCTCGTCCGCGCGCTCACGAACATGGGCGCCGACGCGGTCACGATCGCGATTCACGGTGTCGAAGCAGGAGACGACGGGAGGATTCCCGAGCAGCCCGAAGACGCGGTCTGGGTGTTCTTCGGCGACGCGGCGCATCTCGGCACGATGATCAACGTGTTCGGTGGCGCCGCGGCGATGTACCGGAGAGCCGCGCTGGAGGCCGCGGGGGGCTTCTTCACCCACCGCGACATCGGCCACGAGGACTGGGATCTGCTGGCCCGCTTGAACCTGTCGGGTCACAAGGTCGTGTCGGTGCCGGAGCCTCTGTACACGTACCGGGTCCGCCCGAAGAGCATGCTCCGTACGACTCCCACCTGGGCGAACATGCAGCCGGTGTTCGAGACGTTCCGGAGGCTGTTGCCGGACGCGTTGCGACCGTGGGCCGAACTGGTTCGGGGACAGCAGGACATCATCGACGACCTGCGCGCTCGCGTCGGCGTCGCCGAAGGTGAGCGGGCCGCGCTGGGTGTAGCGCTGGAACAGCACCAGCGTTACCTCGCGGTGCTCCGCCGAGGGCTGGAGCTCCGGCAGTCCGGCTCGAACACCGCACCGTCATGACCGCGGACGGGGCTGACGTCGTTGCTGCGATGCTGATCGACGTCGTTGCGCCCGCGTCCGTCCTCGACGTCGGCTCTGGCGGCACGTGGGCGGCGGCGTTCAAGGCTCGTGGTGTGCACGACGTCGAGTCGTCCTCGCACGACCTTCGGTCACCCCTCGTGTTCGATCGCCGCTTCGACCTTGCCGTTTGTACCGGCGTGGCGGATCACTTGCCGCCAGACGTTGTACCGACGTTGATCGCATCGCTCGTTCGGGCCGCCTCGGTCGTGGCGTTCGCGGCGGCGTTGCCAGGTGTCGAGCCGTCGGAGAGCTCGCCGGCGCGCTGGCCCGCATGGTGGGATTCGCTGTTCGAGCAGCACGGCTACGAGGTGCGCGACGTCGTCCGTTGGAACCTCTGGGACGACCAACGCGTCGACCTCGTGACGCGCAGTGGACTCGTGGTCTACGCGCCCGCGGGCCGCTTCGACCCGGTGCCGGTGCCACCCTCGGTCGCCCGAGCCGTCGTGCACCCCGAGGCTCATCACCGCGCGTTGTATCTCGCCGGCCGCCGCCTGGACGCGGAGGTGCGGTCTGCGGACATGCGGCTCGCAGAGCTCGACGCCGCCGTCTCCGTCGCGGAGGACCAGCTGCGCCTAACCGCGGGAGACCTCGACGTCGCGCGGGCGCGGATCGCCGAGCTCGAGCAACTCGACCAGGCCGGTGACATTCCCGCGCTGCAGATTCAGCTCGTGCGCGCGGAGAACGAAGCGGCGAAGAACCGTAGCGATGCCGTGCTGCTGTGGAGCGCCTTGGTCAACGCGCAGCGCGAGCTGGCTGCGGCATCGGCGGCCGGGTTGCCGTCGTTCAGTTCGGTGCGCGCCGCGCCGAAGCGGCAGCTGGTGCGGTTCGCCACGGCGGCCCTGCCGCTGCGTCGCGGGTTCCGGCGCATCCTCGGACCGCCGGCGACGCTGTTCGACGAGCACTGGTACGTCAGCCGCTATCCCGATGTCGCGGACAGCGCGCTCAGCCCGCTCTGGCACTATCGGCGGCACGGTCGTGTCATGCGCCGCTCGCCGGTCCCGTTCTTCGATCCGCTCTGGTACCTCGAACGCAATCCCGATGTCGCGACGAGCGGCGTAGACCCGCTCGACCACTACCTGAAGACGGGATGGCGCGACGGCCGTGATCCGCATCCGGTGTTCTCCAACGACTGGTACATGGCGCAAGTGGACTCACGCCGTTGGCGCCGGAGCCCACTCGAGCACTACCTCCGCCACGGTCGCCGGGAGGGTGCGTCGCCGCATCCACTCATCGATACCGCCTATTACCTCGCCGACAATCCCGACATCGCGAGAGCGAGCGTCGATCCGGTCGACCACTTCCTCGTCCGTGGCTGGTGGGAGGGACGGTCGCCGCATCGACTGTTCGATGTCCGGTGGTATCTGGAGACGTATCTCGACGTCGCCAGCACCGGCGAGAACCCGCTCGTGCACTACCTGCGCCAAGGTTGGCGTGAAGGCCGCGACCCGAACCCGTTGTTCGATGTGAGTTTCTATCTGGATGCCAACCCCGATGTCGCGGAGGCGGATGTCGAGCCTCTCGGCCACTATCTCGCTTCCGGCGCAGCCGAAGGTCGCGCCTCCGGCCCGCTGTTCGACACGGCGTGGTATGCCGCGTCGCATCCCGATGCGGTCGTCGATGGCCGCAACCCGCTCGCGTTCTTCTTCGAGATCGGCGCGGCGAGAGGGGACTCGCCGTCGCCGTGGGCCGACGACATGGCCTCAGAAGCAGCGTCCGACCACGCTCAGCAGCGCTTCGGCGTGGAGAGCGGCGGCGCGGTCCCACGTGTACTGCTCTGAGTCGAGCTGCGCCTGACGCGCCATCCGCTCACGTAGCGCGCCATCCGTGACGGCTGCGCGCAGCGCCCGCGCCAGGTCAGTGGCGTCACCGCATCGGAACAGGAGACCGTTCGTCTGGTCGGTGATCAGCTCGCGGTTGGGCGCGATGTCGGAGACGATGTTGCACCGGCCCGCGGCCATTGCCTCGATGATCGCGAGCGAGAGGCCTTCGGTGAACGACGCACGGACGACGATCGCCGCCTTCGCGAGCCACGCCTCTGGATCGCGGACGTGGCCGACGAACTGCACCAGGTCGCGCACGCCGAGCTCGTCGACCCGTGACTCGAGTTTCGAGCGCATCGGCCCGTCACCGACGAAGACGACGCGACAGGCCGTCCCTGCGCGACGCAACTCGCCGACCGCTTCGACGAGAAGATGTGACCCTTTGTTGTGCAGCAGCCGACCGATGCTCACCACGAGTGGGTCGTCGTTCGCCGATACCACCGGCAGGCCGAAGCGCTCGTGGTCGACACCGTTGGGCGACACCGTCACCTTCGACCGTGCGGCGCCGAGACCGATGACGTGCGTACGTACCGATTCGGACACCGCGAGCACCGCATCGGCGCGATGCAGGATGTAGCGGCCGATCGTGTTCTCGTACGTTCCGCCGACCACTCGGGTGAGCGCAGGCAGGTGATCGAGCGCTCCGAGCTGTGCCGTCACGACGAGTGGGATGCGGGTCTTCGCTCGCGTGCGAGCCGCCGCGAGGCAGCCGGTGTAGTGAATGGTCGACGTCAACATCGCCGACGGTTCGAACGCGCGCACGAGCTTGGCCGTCGCCCCGAACGCGGCGGGCGCGGGAGCGAAGTATCCGCCTGCGATGCGGGACAGGTCATAGCTCTTGATCGAGCTGACCTCGACGTTCGGATCCTCGTGGGGCGGGCCGTGCACGGCCGACACGACGTGCACGAGTGCACCTGCGGCACCGAGGCGGCGGTAGATCTCCCACGCGGCTCGCTCGGCGCCGCCCGATGCGTCGGGCGTGTACCAGTCCGCGAACGCGAGGAGGCGAAAGCCATCGATCGCAGCAGGCATCCGGAGGGTGGGGTCGGTCGACATCTGCGGAAGCGTGCCACGCTACGCTCGCTGCCGTGCCCAACGTCAGCCAGTGGAACGGCGACGTTCAGGTCGACTCGCAGCCTCGCGTCGCCGTGCTGGTGCCTTGCAGGAACGAGGCGAAGTCCGTCGCTCGAGTCGTCCAAGATTTCCGGACGGCATTGTCGGGCTGCACCGTGTACGTGTACGACAACAACTCGACCGACGACACGGCCGAGATCGCCCGCACTGCTGGTGCGGTGGTGCGTTCGGAGCCGTTACCGGGCAAAGGCAACGTGGTGCGGCGGATGTTCGCGGACATCGAAGCCGATGTGTACCTGATGGTGGATGGCGACGGCACCTACGAAGCCGAGGCCGCGCCGGCAATGGTGCGCATGCTGTTCGATCAGAGCCTCGACATGGTGGTCGGGAACCGCGTGAGCGAGGTCGACGACGCGTACCGGCGCGGCCACGTGCTCGGCAACAAGTTCTTCAACTGGCTGCACCAGTTCCTGTTCGGCAGCTCGTTCCACGACGTGTTCTCGGGCTATCGCGCCATGTCGCGCCGATTGGTGAAGTCGTTCCCGACGATGGCCCGGGGGTTCGAGATCGAGGCCGAGCTCACGGCCCACGCGCTCGACATCCGCGCGCCGTGCGCCGAGGTGCCGACGCGCTACATGGCCCGAGCCGACGACTCGGAGAGCAAGCTGCGGACATACCGCGACGGCGGTCGCATCCTGGTTCGTTCGTTGCTCTGGTACAAGGAGATGCAGCCCGCTCGCTTCTTCGGTGCCTTCTTCGCCGTATTCGCCGTCACCGGGCTCGTGCTCGCCATCCCTGTCATCGACGAGTTCGCTCGTACGGGACAGGTACCGCGATTCCCGACGGCGATCCTCGCCGCGTCTCTGGAGATGGTGGCGTTCCTCTTCCTCGCCGCAGGCGTGATCCTCGACTCGATCGCGCGACGGCACCGCGAGGTGAAACGACTGCACTACCTGCGCTATGTCGGTCCAATGGAGCGAGCGCTCGGGGCGAACCGGAGCCAAAGCGAGATGCAGGCCGGCTGACTCGTCGAAACGGTCAGGCGCCGTCGTCGTCGCTCTGGTCGGCCGCAGTCCAGCTCATCGACCACTCGTGCACGGCGTAGGCGTCCGGGAACGGGCCGCCCCTGCGCTCCGGCTCACTGAAGTGGTACGGGTAGAACAGTGCCGGCGGAAAGATCGAGATCGGCGGAGTGGATGGATCGCGCTCGTAGTCGAGGCGGCGAGCGGTGACGTACTTGGGGCCTGTCTGCTCGTTCGGCGGGGCACCGGGCTGCGAAAGGATCGAGTCGCCGATGCCATCGATCAGCATCGTGAGGAAGGGGTGACGGGAGCGGGCACCGACGATGCCGGTCGAGAGCCATTGGCCATCTTCGGACGCGATGAAGAAGTCAGTGTCCGCGATGAGGTCCTCGATGGGGCGCAGCGGCACGAAGTCGGTGTCGACATAGACACCGCCGAAGCGGTGCAAGAGCTCGAGCCGCGCGATGTCGGCTCGCTGCGCCGGATGAGTCGCCGCATCGAACCAGAGCTGGTTGCGCAGGGCGGGAAGTTCCCACTCGCGCCACGTGTGGACGAGCCATCCCGGGTTCAGCTCTCGCCACGCAGCCTCGAGTTCGACCACCCGGCGGGGTGGCTCAGGCCCGAGCCAGACGCGGATGATCAAGCGCGGGATCCCGCCTGGTAGAAGGCCGAGTGTCCCGGAGTCCGCCGTGTTCAAGCCGACCGGCCCATGTCTGCCGCGACCAGCGAAAAGTCATCGACCGCGAGCAACTCGTCGAGTCGCGCGGGTGTGACCCGACCGTCCCATGAGACAGATCCGAACGAGGCGCTGGCACGTTCTCTCATGCGAGTGAACACGTCACGCACGGCGTCGGGTTCGCGACGTACAGACCGCGGTGCGATGCGCGCGAGCAGCTTGTGCACTCTCCCCTCGAGGATCGCGCTCGACACAGCCTCCAGCGCGCTGGAGTCGGAGTCGTTGCCGTCGAGGCACAAGACATCGACTCCGTCGAGCGTCGACATCGCCTTCTGGATGTCGGCGGAGTCGTGTGTCGTCATGATCTCGGTCCACGGCGAGACACCGTTCAGGACAAAGCACGTCCGCAGCCTTTCGCGGTCGGACGCGTCGGCGATCGCGATGACACGTCCTCGAGGTCCTGCCGCCCGCGCCATGTGGACGCTGAGTGTGCCGGTTCGGGGAGCGATCTCGACCGCGACGTCGCCCGCCGCCACCCAGCGTTGTACGAATCGACACGCGGCCGGATCCGTGTAGCCCGGAACGAGCGGCTGATCGGCGTTCGCCGACTCCACCACATCGCTCTCTTGGAGCACTTCGGGGACCCGAGGCGACCAAGAACGCGCCAGCCATGCGATGAGAGCCGCGGGCGCCATGGGCATCGGATCCCGCCCGCTCGACAGCTGCTCGGTGGCCACGAGCATCGCTGCCATCGATCGACCGCGTGCGCCGGGATCGTCACTGGCGAGGACGACGCGATCGTGGCCGAGCCGCAGGTACTCGTGGATCGGCTCGACCCGGACCGCGTGCGGATCCTTCAGCAGCGCGTGCACACGAGCGGTTGTCTCCTTCAGGTCGAGCGCAGGAACGACCAGGTCGAACCGGTCGGTGGCGCCGAGCGTTTCGAGCGCCGTGACGAGCGCGACGACCTCGCTCTGTGTGACCGGTGCCAGCGCAAGTGCGACACGGGGTTTCGCGGACACCGGGAGCGAGCGTAGAAGCAACTCCTGCACTTCGCGTCCATGCGTCAGGACAGCCGCGAGTACGGTGATGTCGCAGAGATCCGCCGTCGCTGCTCCTCCTCCCATGCAGACCGTCGCCGCGACCGCATCGCCGCCGCTTCCGCCCGAGGCTGTCGCGCCGTCAGTGCGCCGCTGGCGGCCGAGTGCGCCCGGCCGCGCTTCCGTGCTGGCGACAGCGCTCGTGTGGCTGCCGATGCTCGTCTGGTACGCGGCCTTCCGGCCCGGGCTGATGTCGTCGGACTCGATCACGGTCTACGACTACGCGGTCCATGGTGGTTGGGTCGACTATCACGCGCCCGCCTACATCGCAGGGATGTGGCTGTCGACCACGCTGACCGGAAGCCCGAGTCTCCTGACGCTCGCGCAGTCGCTCCTGCTCGCAGCCGCGATCGTGGCCGTGGCCCGTTCGTTGCTCCGTCTCGGTGTGCACCGGTACGCCGTGTACGGCGCAACGGCTGTCGTCGCGCTGTTGCCGACGGTCGGCGCCTTCTCCATCAGCTTGTGGAAGGACGTTCCGTACGCAGCCGCGTTTCTCTTCATCAGCGCACGTGTCATCGACCTGACACGCGCGAGGTTGCTCGACGATCTCGATGCGGCGCGAAGTGCGACGTGGTCCATCTGCTGTTGGTCGTGCCTCGCGGTGGCGATGCGGCAAAACGGTGTGCTCCTCGTCAGCGGGCTCACTGTCGTGCTCTGGATCATCTCGAAGGCGCAGCGCCGCCAGATGGTTGCTGTCCTCGTCATTCCCATCGCCCTGCTCCTGGTGCTCAAAGCCGTGGTCTATCCCGTCATGGGGGTCGCCTCGAGTGGCGCGCAGCCGCCGCTCGAGCTCCAGTTGCACGACATCGCGGATGCCACGGCGCGGGAGCCGGAGATTTTCACGGACTCGGATCGTGCCTTCCTGGACACGATGGCGCCGTTCGACGTGTGGGCCGGCTCGTACGCCGGGTTCGGTTGCTGGTCGGCGAGCTGGCAGTGGGACAAACGCTTCGACTGGTCGAAGCTGGAGGGACACGCGGCTCGCCTCGTATCGCTCTGGTTGAAGGTCGTACGCGAGCGTCCGGCCATGGTGATGCGCAACCGGGTGTGCATCGGTTCGATCGCGTTCCGTCCCGACAACGAGGGCCTGCTGTACACGGTCAGTCGAGGGATCTACGGGAATTCCGACGGGCTCCGGACCGTGCCGATCAGCGGCACGCTGCACGATCGAGCCGTCTCGGTGCTCGACCGGCTGGACGAGAACGACGTGCAGTCGTGGGCGTGGCGCGCGCCTGGTTGGGTCTACCTCGCGGACATCGTCTTCATCGCCGTCGCCCTTCGGCGCCGTCGGTCGATCCTGTTGCTGCCGTTGCTTCCGCTGGCGATGCTCCAACTCGCGGTGTTCGTGGTCAACCCGGCGCAGGACGCCCGCTACATGGTCCCGGCGCTGATGCTCGCGTTCCTGCTCCTC
>DATAES010000277.1:0-37442 GCA_036257895.1 Acidimicrobiales bacterium | reverse complement strand
GTTCATCGCGGAGGACCGCCCTCGCGCGCTCGACCTGATCGGCGTCGCGAGCCAGTTGGTGTTCAACACGTTCCACAACCGGCGACTGCGCGACTGGGAGCACCGCGACGACATCGACTTCGCGTACGGCGTCGCTCGTGCCCACAACCGCGGGATGCTCGAGTTCTGCTCCGTCGATCCTCGGCTGCTCGCGACGTGCTACGTCCCGCTCGCCGACTTCGATCGCGCCGCGGCGATGACCGACGAGGTGCTCGAAGCAGGAACCGCCGCGATCCTCGTGGCGTCCGGTTGTCCCGAGCATCATTCGCCGAGTCACATCGGCCTCGACCCGGTGTGGGCGCGCGCGCAGGAGGCACACGTCCCCGTCGTGTTCCACGTCGGCGGCACCGGTGATCTCATCGAACAGGCCTACTTCGACAACGGCCTGCCGATCCCGCCGGACTTCCACGGTGGCGAAGAGAACTTCCGCTCCGTCGACTACATGGGCATCCCCCATCCACCGATGCAGACGCTCGCGACGATGATCTTCGACGGTGTGCTCGAACGGTTTCCAGAGATGCGCATCGGCGTGATCGAGCAGGGCGCGATCTGGATGCCTTCGTGGATGCGCCAGATGGAGTCGGCGTTCGACGCCTTCGTGCGGCACGAGGAACGCTTGCAGGCGCTGTCGATGCGACCGAGTGAGTATGTGCAGCGGCAGGTGCGTGCCACGCCGTATCCGACCGAGGACGTCGGCTGGATCATCGAGCAAGCCGGCCCCCACGTGTGCATGTTCTCGTCGGACTACCCCCACGTCGAAGGCGGCCGGAAACCACTCGAGCGCTTCGAGGCGTCGCTTGGCGACGCGTCCGAGCGCGTGCGCGACGCGTTCTACCGATCCAACTTCGAGGACCTGATGGGCCCCGTCATCGACCGCGTCCCCGTGCCCGCCTGACCCGTGTTGGGACGCCCGGGCGTCTGACTACCCAGGCGGTAGCCAAACGCCCGGGCGTTGGGTCAGATCGCATGCATCAATGTTGCGTCGGGCGGGCTTGGGCGAAGGTCCAGCGGTGGCCTTCGAGGTCCTCGGCGACGTAGGCGCGATAGCCGTGTTCGTGGATGGGTTCGATGATCGTGGCGCCACCCGCTTGCGCGCGGGCGAAGTGATCGTCGACGTCGTCTACGAAGATCCACGGGACGTGCGTTGTGGGCGCGCCCTCGGGCACCGAGCCGTCCAGCTTGAAGAGCATCAACGAGCAGTTGGCGACCTGGAACTCGATCCAGGGCTGGTTCTCGTCGTCGGGCAGCGGATCGCAGCCTTCGAAGCCGAATGCGTTCGCGAGCCAGCGCGCTGCCGTCGCCGGCTTCGCGTAGTAGACGGCCAATCCGAAGCGGCTGAGATCCGAAGGATCGTGTGACGCGGTGTCTCGCTTCGCGCACCACACTCCGAACCAGCCGGGCGTGACGCCGACCCACGAGCTGCCTCCGCGATCCTGACCATCCTCGGGGACCTGCGCCTCGACGCGCACGAGCGTGCCAACTGTCGTCGGCGCGAAGGTGACATCGATGGCGACGTCGTCACCCGTGGTCTGCCAGGCAAGCCGCGCCCCGGGTTCCCACACGGTGATGCGACCGACCTCGCGGCCTTCGCCTGTCGACTCGTCGTACACCTCGAGCAGTCGCCCGCCGACGCCGGGCTCGCACTTCTTGGCCACGACACGCCACGACTCGTAGTAGTTGATCGGTCCGTGCTTCCACCACAGGTCCATCTCGTCCGTGAACGCCACGAACGCGGTAGCCGGATCGACGGCCACCTCGACCTCCGACGAAATCGACCACGCATCCCCCATGTCATGACCTCCGTTCGACGTGCTGCTTGAAGTGTTGGAGCTGCTCGTCCCACTCCGCCTGGATCTGGTCGAGCCAAGCCCGCACCGCGATCATCGACTCGGGCCGGAGCCGGAAGACGCGCAGCCGTGCGTCATCCGGACGGCGCTCGTCGGCGACCACTCCCGCCCGAAGGAGCACGCGAAGGTGGCGGCTCATCGCAGGCGCGGAAGTCCCGATCTGCTCGGCCAACTCCCCCGCACGCCGCGCGCCCCCGCCGAGCAACTGGACGACTTGTCGGCGTGTCGGATCCGCGAGTGCGACGAAGACCTCCGCGACATCTGGACCACTCCGGCGCGGCATGAGCAAATAGTTAACTCATCAGTGAATGATTGTCAACCCGCGTCCGGGTCGTTCTACTTCGCACCTCGGTCGAGACCCTCGACGCGATGCTCGCCTGAGCTTCGCACGCCGCGAACTCTGGGTCGCCGTGGCCGCCCTGGGGGCCACGGCGCACCAACATTCACGACGGCGGTGGCGCCGTGAACACGCAGAACTCGTTGCCTTCGGGATCGGCGAGCACGGTCCATCGCGGTAGCTCGTCGATCATGCGGGCACCGCGGCCCAACAGTTCGTCGACGTCGCCGTAGACGTCGACATGAACGCGGTTCTTCACGACCTTCTGCTCGGGCACCCGGCAGAACCAGAAGCTCGGACCTGATTCGCCGACAGGATCGACGGCGATGTTCGGATCGTCTTCGGGTCGTTCGATGCCTTGCTGGCGGAGTTGCGCCATGTCTTCGTCGGTGTACGGGCGGACCTGGTAGCCGAGCACCTCGGCCCACCAGTGGCTCAGCATCCACGGATCGGCGCAGTCGAAGCAGATGTCCTTGAGGTTTCCCACCGCGTCAGTCTGACTGTTCAGTCGTAGACGGCGGCAAGCCACCAGCGGCCGCCTTCGACGGTGAGGAGTCGGGCGGCACCGTCGGCGGTCACGAGTTGGAAGCGTGCTCGGCGGCGCTGGCCGGCGTCGTCCCACCAGCGCTCCTCCACCGGCCACGGGCCGGCCCACGCCACGACTGGGCACGGTGGCTGGTTGCGGATCGTCAACCGAGCGGGTGGTGCTGACACGAAGCCGCGGCCACTGACGTTCACGGGCGCACCATTGCTGTCGACCACCTCGACGGGCACGGGGTCGGATGCGACAGTGGCAGGCGACGGGGCCGCCAGCTGACCAGGCCACGGCTCGGTGCGCCATGTGGGATGCGCGCTCGGCCGTCCGGAGGTGATGTCGACCGCGCCGGCGGGCACGAGCTGCACCTGTTCTGCCGGGCTTCGACCGCCGCGCCACTCGGGCACGGTCACCGCGTCGGGGCCGAGCAGACCAACGAGTCGGGCCAGAGCGCGCACGACTCGTTCGTCGGCTCCGGCCGCACCACCCCAGAACCCGAGTTGGCGTCCGGCGGACGGCGCGAGCTCGTCCGGGACGAGCCGGAGCAAGGTGATGCCCGATGACGGCCGATGGGCGGCGGTGCCGTTGAGCCACCCGTCGAGCTGCCAGCGGACCCGATCGGCGATGACCCCCACCGACGCGCCCGCCATGGACTGATCGAGGCGCCACAACCGCTCGAGGCGCTCGCCGTGCTCGGTCTCGGCCACGATCAACACGCGCGCGCACGCATGGCCGCGCGCCGCGAGACGATCGTGGAAATCGCCCGCCAACGTGCGACCGACGAACGCGGCAGTGTCGACTCGTTCCGCCGGTGGATCGAGCTCGGCTTCGACGGTGAACTCTGGAGGTAGTGGACGCGTGTCGGGCGTCCGTTCGTCGAGGCCGGACGCCAATCGATGCGCGAGTGCGCCCTCGTTGCCGAAGCGAGCGAGCACGTCGTTTGCCGGCAGCGCGGCGAGATCGCCGAGCGTGTGCAATCCGAGCCTGTGCAACACATCGACGAGGTCGGGACGATCGAGTGCACCGAGCGGGAGCGACGACAAGAACGGTGCGCTCGCTCCGGGAGGGACGACGACCGGTGGTGCGCTCGCAGCGAGCGCAGCGACGAACGGACCGTCGGCGATCCCGACATGGACAGGCACACTTCGCTGCAGCACGCCCAGCGCGAGCGATCGAGCGCGCTTTGCCAACGCCTCGTCACCTCCGAAGTATCGAGCGGGTCCGCGGGTTGGGAACGCGCATTGCCCGGGGATGGCGACCTCGATGCGCGGCGTCAGATCGTCGAGCGCGGCAACCACTGGTTCGAACGCACGTGCATCGCGCGACGGATCGTGATCGATGACGGCGAGTTCGGGACAGCGACTCTGCGACTCGCGTCGGCGCAATCCGACATCGACACCGGCATCACGAGCGGCTGGTGACGAGGCGACGACACGGTTGGCGAAGAAGACCGCCGCAGGTTCGTCGAGCGACACCCCGGCCGCGACCACTGGCCAGTCGGGACACCGCACGACCAAGGTGCGAACGGGCTGTGACGTCATGCTGATCGTTCAGAGCGCAACGGCCGCACTTCCGCCAGTTGGTCGACGGCAGCGACACCGCCTCCCGCTGCCGGCAACCACAACGACACGCGACGGGTGCGCGCTGCGGCGCGACGTCCATCTGCTTCGACGACCACTTGGCGAGCATGCAAGTGGCCGTGGCCGTCGCCGATGCCGTGCCATTCCGCGCTGCGGATCGACAGCTCGACGTCCAGAGCATCAGGCCACATCGTGGTGTCGCCGAGCACGACGAGCACCGAACCTCGCTCGCGAGCACGTGCGGTCAACCGGCGCGCGTCGGCGACACCGATCCGCCGGCGGGGACGGACGAGCACCACGTCGAAAGCGTCGACCAAGGTGGCGACCACGGTCCCCCATGACGGTGACGGTGGATCCGCGACGACCACGAGATGCTCGAGGTCGACACCGAGCTCGGACGCGGCCGCCAGTCCGAGCGAAGACACGCCGACCGCCCCGAGCCACGAACCCTCGCTGCTCGGACCCGCCGCCATGGCAAGGGCGAGCGAGGTCGACCCCTCGACCCCGACCGCGCTCCCCCGTCGCAATCCGTCAGGGAACAGCGTTCGCAAGGGCTCGAGCACGGGCAGGGTCTGCTCACGAGCGAGCGCAACCGGTCTCGCTCGTGCCGCCACCTCGTGGAGGCGGGTCAGGGACTCAGCAGTCGCCCCGCTCCGCATCGGACCAGTATCGAACGCCTGTTCGCTCAGGTCAAGCAGGTCCCGATCCGGTTTCCTATGGGAACAGACCTCGTGCTTCGATCGCGGCCGCGAGGCGTTCGAGGCCCAACGCGAAGGCCGCTCGGCGTAGCGAGACCCCGAGCTGGTCCGCCTTGGCCCACACCGCGACGAACGCCTTGTCCATCCGGCTACGGAGCCGTTCGGCGACCATCTCTTCGTCCCACGCGTAGCCCTGCCGTCCTTGCGCCCATTCGAAGTACGACGCCGTCACGCCGCCGGCGTTGGCGAGGATGTCGGGAACGACGACGATGCCGCGCTGGTCCAAGACCGGTTCGGCTTCCCGGGTCGTGGGACCGTTTGCAGCCTCGACCACGACGCTCGCCGCAAGCTTCTCAGCCACCTCCTGGCTGATGCAGCCTCCGAGCGCGGCCGGCACGAACAGCTCGCACGGCACTGCGTACATGGCGTCGGCCTCGATCGCGTCGCCTCCCGCGAACCCAGCCACCGTGTGGGCCAACGAGACGTGTTCGGACAGCGCCGCGACATCGAGTCCGCCTTCGTTGACGACTGCGCCGCCGACGTCACTCACCGCGATGACGCGCATCCCCGCAGAGGACAACAGGAACGCAAGCGGTCCACCCACCTTGCCGAACCCCTGGATGACCGCGCGCTTGCCTGCCAGTTCGATACCGAGGTTCTCGAACGCGCGACGGACGCACCCGACCACACCGGATGCCGTCGCGCCCGAATGCATACGGGTGCCACCGATCGACAGCGGCTTGCCCGTGACCGCGCCCGGCATGAACCGCCCTGACGTCATCGACAGCGTGTCCATCAGCCACGCCATCACCCGCCCGTCGGTGTTGACATCCGGCGCGGGGATGTCACGATCCGGACCGAGCAGCGGCGAGATCTCGTACGTGTAGCGGCGAGTGAGCCGTTCGAGCTCACCGAGGGTCAGCACAGTCGGGTCGCAGCGCACGCCGCCCTTCGCGCCACCGAACGGAATGTCCGCGACAGCGGTCTTGAACGTCATCGACATCGCGAGTGCCTTCACCTCGTCGACATCGAGGTTCGGGTGGAACCGCAGGCCGCCCTTGCCGGGACCACGCGACGTGTCGTGCTGCACGCGCCACCCGATGAACACGTCGACCGATCCGTCATCCATCCGGACGGGAACGGCCACCTCGAGCACCCGGACGGGTACGCGGAGTTTGCGATGGATCGCGGAGTCGACCCCGATCAGGTCAGCTGCGTCATCCAGCCGCTCGAGGATCGTGGTCCAGGACGATTGCACACCATCAGTGTTGCCTGTCCAGGGCGTTCACAGTCACTCATCGACCTCAGGGACCTCCGCGGCCGGCGTTGTCGGCTCCCGGTAGTAGATGAACAGGTCGCCGATGAGGTCGGCGAGGCCCTCGGCCGACCCACCCTTGGCCAGGTCGACCGTGATCACGCTTCCGTTGATGTGCACCGCGTCGACCCCGCCGTGCTCGAACACCCGACGGGCGAGCTCGTCGACCGGTCGGTTGCCCTCGACCAACTCGTCCTTGACGTAGCGCTCGTGGCCCATGCCGCTCAACGGCCGATTGATCTCGAACCGTACGATTCCCGGACGATGTGACCTCGTCTCGACCACGGTGATCGGCTGACCCATACCGGCCCGAAAGCTAGCGGCGCACGGGTGGCACTCACGAACCACCAAACCACCATCCGCCGACGTCGAGGAGCCAACGCGTACCGTCGAACGGCGTGGCCGAGCCGACTGCTCCACCGCGGGAGCGAGTCCCGTGGCGCACGATCTGGGCAGCGATCGCCTCGGTCGCGGTGGTCTACCTCAGCTACCAGGCATTCATCGCCACTGGCCGCGTCCTCACGTACCTGGTCGTGGCGCTGTTCTTCGCCGTCGTGCTCACACCGCCGGTCGACTTCCTGCAGTACAAGCTGCACATCCGGCGGGGTCTGTCGACGATGATCGTGATCCTGATCGGCCTCGCGCTCCTCGCCGGTCTGGTGTACGCGTTCGTGAAGCCGTTGGTCGACCAGGCGTCGAACTTCTCCCGTGATCTTCCCCAGTACGTCGAGGACGCGCGTGAAGGCAGAGGTCCGATCGGCGACATCGTGAAGCGCTACGAGCTCGAGCAGAAGGTCGAGGAAAACCAGGACAAGATCCAGCAAGCGGTCACCGACTTCGGCCAGAACGGCCTCGACATCGTTCGCCGGATCTTCTCGACGATCGTCGCCTCGTTGACGGTGATGGTGCTGACGATCCTGATCCTCATCGAGGGACCGACGCTCTCGCAGAACGCACTCGAGCTGGTACCCGACGAACGCCGCAAGACTCGTGTGCGGCACGTCGCCGTCGACGCCTGCAGGGCAGTCAGCGGTTACGTGTTCGGCAACCTGCTCATCAGCGTGATCGCGGGTACCGCGGCGTGGCTGATGCTCTTCATCCTCGGCGTGCCGTACGCGGAAGTCCTCGGCCTGTTCGTCGGGTTCGCGGACCTGATTCCGCTCGTGGGCGCGACGTTGGGTGCCATCCCGACCATCGGGTTCGCCTTCCTCCACTCGATTCCGGCTGGCATCATCACGACGATCTTTTTCATCCTGTACCAGCAGTTCGAAAACCACGTGCTGCAGGTCACGATCATGTCCCGCACGGTCAAGCTGAACCCTCTGGCCGTGCTGGTGAGCGTGCTCGTCGGAATCGAGCTGTTCGGCTTCCTGGGCGCGCTGCTGGCCATTCCCGCCGCCGGTGTGATCCAAGTGGTGGTCCGCGACCTGTACGACGAACGACGTGGCAGGCTGAAATCCGAACCGACCGTCGGCGCGGACGAAGCGCCGATGTCGAGCGTGACCGAACCACACGAGTAGTCATCCGGAGCGCTGCTCATGGCGACAGAGACCGTCGAGCTCGAAGGCCACATCGTCGACTCGTTGTTGCTCGCGAAGGTTCTCGATCTCATCCTGGAGTCAGGCGCGGACTACACCATCACGTCCTTCGAGTTGGGGCGCACGAACGTCGATCCGAGCCGCGCTCTCCTCGCGGTGTCCATGGAAGACGACGCCGCACTCGACGCGCTGCTCGAACAGCTCCAGGTGCACGGCGCCAACCGCACCGGAGACGGTGACGCGGTGCTCGTCACCTGTGATGTCGACGGCGTTCTGCCCGCCGGGTTCTACTCCACCACCAACCTCGCGACCGACGTACGGATCGATGGACGGTGGCGCCCGGTCGAGAATCCGGAGATGGATTGCGGTCTCGTCGTGCACGAGGATTCGGTGCGCACCTTGCCGATGCATCGGGTGCGCGCTGGTGACAGTGTCGTCGTCGGCTTCGAGGGTGTGCGAGTGCATGCGCCCGAACGGGCCCGCGACGTGCGCAACTTCGAGTTCATGAACTCCGACATCTCGTCGGAGAAGCCAAAGGCATTGTTGATCGAGCAGGTCGCTGATCGGATCCGGTCGGCAAAGGACCGTGGCGGCAAGCTGCTGGCCGTGTGCGGACCGGCGGTGGTGCACACGGGCGGCGCGCCCGATGTTGCTCGGCTCGTGCGTGAGGGATGGATCGACGTCTTGTTCGCCGGCAACGGCTTCGCGACCCATGACATGGAGTCGAACGTGCTCGGAACGTCGTTGGGCGTGTCGGTCGTGGAAGGAACTCCGGTCGAGCACGGCCACTCGAATCACTTGCGGGTCATCAACGAGGTCCGCCGCCACGGCTCGATCGCGAACGCAGTTGACGCAGGATTCGTCACCGGAGGCGTCATGTATGAGTGCGTCCGGCGGGATGTGCCGTTCGTGCTGGGTGGCTCGGTGCGCGACGACGGTCCCTTGCCCGACACGATTGCCGACGTCGTCGCCGCCGCTGACGCCATGCGTGAGCACGTCGCCGGTGTCGCCGTGGCGCTGATGTTGGCGTCGACGTTGCACGCGATCGCGACTGGCAACCTACTGCCGGCCGGTGTCGAGACGTTCTGTGTGGACATCAACCAGGCCGTCGTCACCAAGCTCGCCGATCGCGGCAGCCACCAGGCACTCGGCATCGTGACCGACGTCGGCCTCTTCGTGCACCAACTCGCCGACGCCCTGTGCTCCTAGCCCGAATGTTGGTGCGCCGTGGCCCCTATAGGGGCCACGGCGACCCGGAGATGGGATGTGGGGCGTGACGCTCGGGTGGGGACGGCGGTACCTCATGTGTCCGCCGGAGCACTTCGGTGTGCTGTACGAGATCAACCCGTGGATGCACCGCGAAGTGAGCGTGGACCGCGACCTCAGCCGAGCGCAGTGGGAGACACTCGTCGCCAACCTGCGGGCAGCAGGGGCCGAGGTGGTAACGATCGAGCCGCAACCAGCCGTCCCTGATCTCGTCTTCACCGCGAACGCGGGTGTCGTGTCCGGCAACGTGTTCGTGCCGAGTCACTTCCGCCATGTCGAGCGGCAACCGGAGACCGAGGTGTTCGCATCCTGGTTCGACGCGAACGGATGGACGGTCGAACGGTTGCCGCCGGAGCTCGGCCACGAAGGTGCGGGCGACGGCTTGCCGTTCGCGAGCACATTGCTGTGTGGGTACCGCACCCGGTCCGACGCGTCGGCCGGCGCCGAGCTCTCACGCATCCTGAACGCGCCCACGCGCACGGTCGAACTCGTGGACGAGCGGCTGTACCACATCGATCTGACCTTCTGTCCGCTCGACGACCGCCGCGCGTTGTGCGCGCCGACCGGGTGGGACCGCTACGGACGCACGGTGGTCGAAGCGCTCGTGCCCGAACCGGTGTGGCTCGACGACGACGAGGCCTTGTCGTTCTGTGCGAACTCGGTGGTCGTCGGCTCGAACGTCGTGATGCCGGTCGTCCCCGTCCGGGTCGGCCGTCAGCTCGAGGCGTGGAGGTTCACGGTCGTGGAGTCACCGGTCGGAGAGTTCCTCAAAGCGGGCGGGGGTTGCCGGTGCCTGACGCTGGCGCTGGACGTCGCGCTCGGCCCAGACGGCGAGGCCGATTGAGATGACGGCGAGCACGGTGTGCACGACCTTGAACCCGGCCGGGCGGTCGTGCACGAGGATCATCGGCGTCCGGACCGCCCAGACGACGATCGTCCAGAGGGCGAGGGCGCCCACCGCGTAGCGACGCCAGTGGGGTTTCCAGAGGGATGTCACGACGACCGCTGCGAGAACCAGGAACGACGCCGCCAGCAGGACCGAGCCGCCGTTGCGGATGCGACCGGCCCACACGAACACGGTCCAGGCGACGAACGTGAGGGCGACTCGCACGCGCTCAGGTTACGTGGGCGCGTGTGACCCGCTAACTTGACCGCCGGGTCAAGTTTTCGCACAGGGGGGATCTGATGGCCGACGTCTCACTCGAGGACTTCTCCGAGGAGGTCACCGCCTTCCTCGACACCAACGCCAAGCGCAAGGACGCTGACGACAAGCCGTTCGTGTGGGGTGAGGGCGAAGACGACATCGGGCTGTTCGAGGAGATCGACCGCGACGTCGAAAAGCGCGCGCTCACGGAGGCGCAGGAGTGGCGAGCCAAGCGCTACGACGCCGGACTCGGCTGGATCACCGGTCCGAAGGAATACGGCGGCCGCGAGCTCACCGCGGCGCACGACCGTGCGTACGCCGGGATCGAAGCGAAGTACGACATCCCCAGCCAGTCGTTCTTCGGCATCGGCCTCGGCATGGTTGCGCCGACGATCCTCGCCCACGCGCAGCCGCACATCCGCGACCGGTACCTGGCAAAGATGTACCGAGGCGACATCGTCGGCTGCCAGCTCTTCAGCGAGCCGGGCGCCGGGTCCGACCTCGCCAGCCTGCAGACCCGAGCCGAGCGCGACGGCGAAGAGTGGCTCCTGAACGGACAGAAGGTGTGGACGTCGGGCGCGCAGTACAGTGACATCGGCGAGATCATCTGCCGCACCGACCCCGACAAGCCGAAGCACAAAGGGCTCACCGGATTCGTCGTCGACATGCACGCGCCCGGCGTCGAGGTGCGACCCCTTCGCCAGATGACGGGCGGCGCGTCGTTCAACGAGGTCTTCTTCACCGATGTGCGGGTGCCCGACGACCACCGCCTCGGCGACGAGAACGAGGGCTGGGCCGTCGCGCTCACGACGCTGATGAACGAGCGGGCGTCGATCGGCGCGGGCAGCGCGGGCGGCGGCCTCGGCCTTGCCAACAGCACCAGGCTCATCGAGATGCTCCGGCACTTCGGACTCGACACCGACCCCGTGTACCGGCAGGAGCTGATGAAGCTGCACGTCGCCTACTCCGTAGCGAAGTACAACAACCAGCGCGCCACGGACAAGATCAAGTCCGGGCAACTGCCGGGCCCCGAGATGTCGATTGCGAAGCTCGCGCTCACGCAGAACATGTGGAACACCGCGCAGTTCGTGTCACGTGTGCTCGGCCCGCGCATCGCCGCGAACACCGGGGAGTGGGGCACGTTCTCGTGGAGCCAGTTCGTCCTCGGCATCCCCGGCATGCGCATCGCGGGAGGATCCGACGAGGTGATGCGCAACATCGTCGCCGAACGCGTTCTCGGTCTTCCGAAGGACCCGGGCATCGACTCCAAGACCCCGTTCAAGGACCTGAAGGTCGGGACGCAGCAGTCGAGCTGAGGACCGGTGGGCCCGTCGCAGTTCTACACAGGACTCGTCGCCGAGCTGTACGGTCCACTTCGGTCGGCGGTGCCGGATCCCGAGCCGTACGCCCGGTTCATCGATCGCTGCGGCGAACCCGCGCTCGAGCTCGGCTGCGGGAGTGGCGACCCGATTGTGGCGTTGCGACAGCGCGGGCTCGACGTGGACGGCGTGGACTCCTCGGCCGACATGCTGGCGATCTGTCGGGCCAGGGCCCAAGCGCAAGGACTCACCGTCGACTTGTACGAACAGGCCATGGAGCGACTCGATCTTCCTCGTCGCTATCGCGCCATCTACCTCGCCGGTCCGACGTTCAACTTGCTGGCCGACGACGAGACGGCTCTTACGGCGCTCGAGCGCATCGGTTCCCATCTCGCGACCGGCGGCGCCGCCCTCGTTCCGCTCTTCATCCCGGAACCGACGCCCGAGGAGCAGTTCGGTGTCACGCGTGAGCACGTGACCGACGACGGTCGGCTCCAACGAGTCAGCGCAGTGTCGGAGACTCGTGACGAGGCGCAACGACTGCAGACCACGGTGCTGCGCTACGAGTCCACAAAGGACGGCGTGACCGACGTGCTCGAGCGGCCGTGGCAACTGCATTGGCACACACAGGAGGGTTTCGCCGCTCTGGCGGGCGCCGCCGGGCTCGCCGTCTCGGCCATCCGATCCCCGACCGGAGGCGATGCCGCCGCGGACGCCTCGAGCTTCGTGTTCCGACTGACCTCCGGCTGACGGACTTCGGGTCGCCGTGGCCCCTATAGGGGCCACGGCGCACCAACATTCGTTCGGGAGGGGCTAGTCGAAGAGGACCTCTTGCATGCCGGCGGGGAAAACGCGGCGGACGCCGGTCCACGGCAGGTTGTCCATGAAGACCCAGCTGCGGCGGTGGATGGCGCACGGGCCGTAGCCGCGGAGCGCGGCCTTGTGGCGCGGGCAGGGATAGCCCTTGTTGAGCTCGAAGTCGTAGCCCGGATAGTTCGGAGCCTCGCCTTGCATGATCCGATCGCGTGTCACCTTGGCGAGGATCGACGCGGCGGCGATCGACAGGCAGCGGGCGTCGCCCTTCACCAGTCGGATCGAGGTGCCGCGGCGCACGAAGTCCCACTTGCCGTCGAGCACGACACGATCGGGGTCGGCGCCGAGCCCGAGCCCTTCCAACGCGCGGTCGGCGGCGAGGCGTTGCGCGGCCGACATCCCGAGCGTGTCGCATTCGATCTGCGACGCGTGCCCGACGGCCCAGGTGACACACCACGACGCGATGCGCTCGAACATCGCCTCACGCTCGGCCGGCGTCAACATCTTGGAGTCACGGATCTTGTACACCCGCTTGTTCTGCGGAAGCACGGCAGCACCCACACTGATCGGGCCGGCCCACGCGCCCCGGCCGACCTCGTCCATGCCGACGACCACTTCGTGACCGGCGTCCCACAGCTCGCGCTCGACCAGCAACGACGGCGACTTCGACTTGATGGCCTTGCGCAGCATCGGAACCGTCGGCGACGTCGCCATCGCCGGCGACCTTACCGAAGCACGACGGTCGCGGAGCCGACCTCCCCGGGCTCGACCGTGCCGACCCGCTCGAATCCCGCTCCCACGAGGTCACCGACGATGACCGGGTCGACCGCGGCCAGCAACCCGCCCGACGTCTGGGGGTCGTAGGCGAGGGCTTCGAGGGCGGCATCGGCAGTCGACGTCACGTGGCCCTCGAGGTGGGCACGGTTTCGGGCGTCTCCACCGGTCCGCGTGCCCGACTCGGCCGCCTGCAACGCGCCGTCGTACAGCGGCATCGACGCGCTGTCGAAGACGAAGGTCACGTCCGACCGGTCGGCCATCTCCCAACCGTGGCCGAGCAGTCCGAAGCCGGTGACGTCGGTGACACCGCGCACGTGCGCTCGCCGCTCCTGCAGCCGGAGCGACGCGGCCCGGTTGAGCACCTTCATGTGCGCGATCGCAGCGGCCTTTTCGACGTCGCTTCCGCCGGCGAGCACGATGCCCGTCCCGATGGGCTTCGACAGCACGAGCACGTCGCCGGAGCGGGCGCCACCCTTGCGGAAGATCTGATCGGGATGGACGAAGCCCTGCACGGCGAGACCGAAGATCGGCTCGTCGGATCGAATGGTGTGTCCACCCCCGATCACGCCGCCCGCTTCGGAGACGATCTCCGCGGCGGCGGCCAGGATCGCTGCGATCGCCTCTGACGGCATCCGTTCCGGAAAGGCAGAGATGTTGAGCGCGAGGGCGACCGACCCGCCCATCGCGAACACGTCGCTGCAGGCGTTGGCTGCCGCGATAGCGCCGAAGTCGGCAGGATCGTCGACGAGCGGCGGGAAGAAGTCCGTGGTCGACACGATCGCGAGGTCGTCGCTGACCTTGTACACGGCGGCGTCATCGAACGGCGCCAGCCCGACGAGCAACGAGGAGTCTGCGCTACCGCCGTCGGCCGCGGCGAGGGATCGCACGAGTGCGGCGAGCGGCGATGCGCCCCATTTCGCGGCGCATCCCCCGCACGATGTCCATTCGGTGAGCCGGATGTCTGTGGCCGCGTCCGTCATCGCCCGGCCAGGCTACGCGCCGACCGCGAGCCGACGAGCAACGATCTCGAAGTCGCGCTTGAATGCAACCCGGAGGCGCGGCGCGGCGCCGCTTGGGGGTTCGAGGTGGCCGACACGCTGAGCGCAGGCGACAAGGTCGAGGTTCGCCGGAAGTTCGACGCGCAGTGGGCCAAGGGGTTCGAGGTGGCCGAGGCGACCGAGAACGGCTTCCGGGTGCGCCGGGTGTCAGACGGCGAGATCCTTCCCGTCGAGTTCCCCGAACGGGACCTGCGCAAGGAGAGCCGCCGCAACGACTTCTGGTGGATGTGACGTCGCACGTGCAGGGCGTGTCGTCTCGACACGTGGATGCGGCAGCGCGTCAGGCCGCGCCTTCGATGATCTGGCCGGCGCGCTTGTCGAGGAACTGCGTGACCGCCTGTTGCGCCGCGCCGAAGACGAGGGCTACTCCTGCCAGTGCCTGCATCGACGCGTAGCCGGTCGTCACGCCCGCGCTGCCGGTGACGATCACGCCGACGACGGCTGTCACCGAACCGAGCGCGATCTTCAAGAACGCCTGCTGCAGCGGGAAGTTGAACGGCCCCTTCACGCGTGGGAGTGCTGCCAGCGCGGGGATGCTCGTGATCAGACCACCCACCGCACCGAACGCCATCACGAGGATGACCAGGGCCCACCGCGTCACGTCCTCGCCGCCGACCGGCCGCTGGATGATGTCGGCCTTGGGAAGGCGCCATTGCACGACGAGGATCGCAAACGCAGTGCTGAGGGCGAGGAGCGAGGTCACGACGAGTCGATTGCGAAAGGAGCGCGAGTCGTGATGGAACTCGTCCGTGAGCGCGAAGGACCGGCGCATCACCGACTCGACGATCGTTCGATCGGACACGGGGGGCGCGACCATCGTCATGACGCCGGCTCCGGGACCGTCGACGACGCTGGCATCGAAGGCGACGCGGGTGCAGCGGATGACCTCGACGGAGCGGTGGCGGCGGGCTTGTCGCCGTTCGTGGGTGCTTCGGCGAGCGACAGCACGTATTCCTCGAACCGCACCCGCACGGGATCGGCCTTCGGGAGGGACGCCGCGTAGCCCAGCGCGTTGTCGAGTGCGATCTCGAAACCACGGTCGTCTGAGTACTCGACGAAGTACAACTCGGCCTGGTGGAGCAACGACCACGCCCGCTCGACGCGGCTGCCGTACCACCAGTCGTTCAATCGCTTCATGCAGCGCCAGAGAGGGATCTTCCCGAAGGCGAGCCGCTCGCCGGCATCGAGCAGATCGACGAGGTGATCACGGTGCTCGCTGTCGACGTGTTCGAGCAGGTCACGCAACTCTTGCGACCGCTCCACGATCTCCTGAGCCCATGGCGACAACGTCGCACGCCACCTGTTGTCCGTGTCGCTTACGACGAAAGGTTGGTTGGCCATTCCGCCCACCTCATGCCGTGCGTACCGCCCGAGACCGTCAGCTTTCCCCGCATAGGCAACGTGTGCAACCGAAACCGTACATGCAGAACATCCACGACAGCGACCATCCGGCGCGCGCAATGATGACCAGGTGGCGCGCGCGATGAGAACAAGTGCACTGATGGCCGGCGGCGCAGGGCTGAGCCTCGCGGCCTACGGCTGGTACAGGGTCCGCCAACGCGATGCACTTGCGACGGACTCGCTGATCTGCAGCCGACAGGCGCGTGGGGTCGAGGTCGCGCGCATGGCCACCCGGATCGGCAGTGCGTACGCGTCGAACCGCGCGCAGCGAGTCTTCGCGTCCGCCGATCGAAGGCGTGAGCTCGACGAACGGCTCGAACTGCGCACCGCGACGGAGGTCACCCAGACGCTCGGCGCGATGAAGGGCGTTCTGATGAAGGTCGGCCAGCTCGCCAGCTTCCTCGACGACGGTCTGCCGGAGAACCTGCGTGCTTCGCTGTCCGAGCTGCAGCACGAAGCACCCCCGATGAGCGCGGACCTTGCTGCGGGAGTGATCGAGGAGGAACTGGGCGTTCCGCCGGACCGCCTGTTCGCGGAGTGGGATCCCGTCCCGATCGCGTCGGCGTCGATCGGCCAGGTGCATCGGGGCATCACGCGTGATGGCGAGGCGATCGCGATCAAGGTGCAGTATCCCGGCGTCGATCAGGCGATCCGGGCGGACCTGGACAACGTGGGCCCGCTCGTGCAGTTCATGGGGATGCTCTTCCCCGCGCTCGAACCCGAGCCGATCGTGCGCGAGCTCCGAGCTCGCTTGCTCGAAGAGCTCGACTACCGACTGGAAGCGGAGAACCAGCAGCTGTTCGCGGACTCCTATCGCGGCCATCCGTTCATCCACATCCCGTCTGTCATCCCGGAGCTCAGCACTGGCCGCGTGCTCACGTCCGAGCTGGCCGAAGGCGTTCGCTTCGCCGAGATGGAGACGTGGGATCAGGCAGAACGCGACCTCGCCGCAGAGACGCTGTTCCGCTTCGTGTTCCGCAGCTTGTTCCGGCTGCACGCGTTCAACGGCGATCCCCACCCCGGCAACTACCTGTTCCGCCCCGGTGGACACGTCACGTTCCTCGACTACGGCCTGGTGCGCCGGTTCGAGCCGGCGGAGGTGCGGCTGCTCGCGGACATGATCACGTCCATGGTCATCGACCGTGATCTCGCGGCGTTCCGGTCGGTGATCGAAGAGGCCGGCGTGCTCCGACCAGGCGCCCCCGTTCCGGACGAACGGATTGCGGACTACGTGGGCCTGTATTACGACTTCGTCAGGGACGACAAGGTCGCGACGCTCACCGCCGAGTACGCGAGCGCGACAGCGCGCCGGTTCGTGACGATGCAGGGACCGTTCCGAGACATCATGAAGTGGACGAACCTGCCGCCCGCGTTCGTCGTCCTCCAACGGATCAACCTCGGCTTGTACGCCATTCTCGGCCGGCTGCGGGCGACGGCGAACTGGCGACTCATCGCCGAGGAGCTCTGGCCGATGACCGACGGTCCGCCGTCGACCGACCTCGGCCAGCAAGAGCACGAGTGGTGGGTCGCACAAGAGGGGGCCGCGTGGATCTCGAGGTGAAGCGTGACGACTTCCGCACCACGCGAACGGTCGACCGCGGGATGCCCGCGCTCGAAGAGGGGCAGACCTTGTTGCGGGTGTCGCGCTTCGCGCTCACTGCCAACAACGTCACCTATGCGGTCGCAGGCGAGGGACTGTCGTACTGGAACTTCTTTCCCGCCGGGGAAGGCTGGGGTCGTGTCCCGGTCTGGGGCTATGCCGACGTCGAGGCGTCGCGCGCCAGCGGACTGTCCGAGGGCGAGCGCGTCTACGGCTACTTGCCGATGTCGTCGCACTTCGTCGTCGCACCGACCCGTGTCACGGACGCCGCGTTCGTCGATGCCACGCCCCACCGGTCCAACTTGCCGACGGCGTACAACCAGTATCAGCGTGTCGCCGGCGCGTCCGACTACGACCCTGCACGAGAACGTGAGTACGCCGTTCTTCGTCCGCTGTTCGTGACGTCGTTCCTCATCGACGACTGGCTCGACGACAACGACACCTTCGGTGGTCGGTCCGTCGTGCTCGCCAGCGCCTCGAGCAAGACCGCGCTCGGCCTCGCCTACCTGTTGTCGTCGAGAGACGTGGAGGTCGTCGGCCTCACCTCGAGTGGGAACGAAGCATTCGTCAGGTCCGTCGGCTACTACGACCGAGTCGTCACGTACGACGACATCAGGTCGCTGCCCGCCGATGTGCCATCTGTCTTCGTCGACATGGCGGGTGGCGGTCGTGTGCTCGCCGACGTGCACAATCGTCTCGCCGGGGCGTTGCGACACAGCTGTCTCGTCGGCATCACCCATTGGGAGGACGAGCGGCCGGCAGGCGAGCTACCGGGGCCGTCGCCGACGTTCTTCTTCGCGCCCGACCAGCTCAAGAAGCGACGCGCCGACTGGGGCCCGGGTGGTGTCGAGGGCCGGATCGAACGGTGCTGGGGCGACTTCCTCAGATCAGTCGACGAGTGGCTCACGATCGAGGAGCACCAAGGCTTCGGCACGATCGAGCCGACGTGGCTCGAGCTGGTGGAAGGACGAGCGGCGCCGAACGTGGGTCACGTGGTGGCGTTGAGCGATCCGTGACGTCGACGGACCACAACCGGCTGCTGGGGCTCATCGCGGCCGCCGCGGCCGTCGTCGTCTGGGGATCGAGCTCGGTCCTCGTCAAGAACATCGAAGGCCTGAGCGGGCTCGTGATCGGCTTCCACCGGATGTGGATCGGCGCGGCGCTCACGTCGATCGCGTTCCTCGCTGCCGGTGGACGGTTCTCGTGGCGACTGATGCGGGCGTCGTGTGCGGGCGGCATCGCGTTCGCGCTCGACATCGTGCTGTTCTTCTCCGCGTTGAAGGAGACCTCGGTGGCGAACGCGACGATCATCGGCGCCATGCAGCCGGTGCTGGTGCTGGCGGTCGCACGCCGCTTGTTCGGCGAGCGACCTCATCTGCGCGACGCGTTCTGGGCCGCCGTCGCCATCGCCGGAGCCGTGATCGTCGTCGCGGGTGGACCAGCCGGCGGGGATGCGAGCCTGCACGGTGATCTGCTCGCCGTTGCCGCGCTGGTGGCCTGGACGTGGTACTTCATCGCGTCGAAACAAGCACGCACGCACCTCGGCAGCTTCGAATACCTCGCCGGCTTGTCGATCGTGGCCGTCGTGACGGTGACGCCGATCGTCCTGTTGAGCGGCGAGAGCATCGCCGTACCGACCACGGCGGACTGGGTCTACATCGTGATCGTCGCTCTCGTGAACGGCGCCCTCGGTCACTTCCTCATGAACTGGGCACATGCGCACGTACCGATCGTCGTCACGTCGCTGATGACGCTCGGCATTCCCGTGTTCGCCACCGCCACCGCGGCCATTTTCATCGACGAGCCGGTCACCTTGCTCCAGGTGTTCGGCATGGGTGTGGTGATCGGCGCCCTCGCAGTGGTCGTCATCCACACCTCACGCCAGGTGCCGGACGTCGTGGAGCCACCGGTCGCGTCCTCCTGAACGCATTCGCGGACGCTGGGCCGTGTCGGCGGTTCCTAACCCGTGCCGGCTTCGAGCGCGGCGATGAAGTCCTCGGTGTCGATCGCCGGCATCGTCAACGTCTTGAGCGTGCCCCGCGCGTTCAGGGTCGTCGCCACGCGCGCCATCTCGACCTCGTCGGGTGCCTCGATGATGTTCAGGAAATCCCAGGTGCCCAACAGCGCGTATTGGTGCAACACCCGCACGCCCATCCCCTCGACCTCGCTGCGCACCTCGCGCAACCGGCCCGGGTTGTCGCGCAACCTCGCAGAACCGTCAGGACCGAGCGTCGACAACATCACGAAGATAGGCACCGATTCAGATTAGGAGGCAGGAGCGAAGCGACGCCCCCTGAGACACTGCGCGTTCCGGCAGCCGCCGGCCCGGGAAGCGCCAGCGTCGGGCCGGCCGTCATGCGGAGGCAGGAGCGAAGCGACGCCCGCAGCATGGAACAACTCAGCGCAACTTGCGGATCTCGTCGCGCTCTTCGGGGTCGGCCTCGGTGCCGAGGAACGCGTCCAACATCTCGTTCGCCACCTCCGAGGACGTGAGGCGCAGTCCCATCGCCAGCACGTTGGCGTCGTTCCACTGGCGCGCGCCGCGTGCGGTCTCGGCATCGGTGCACAGCGCGGCCCGCACGCCGGGAACCTTGTTGGCAGCCATCGAGACGCCGGTCCCCGTCCAGCAGCAGACCACGCCTCGGTCGACGGCTCCGGAGGCGACTGCCTCGCCCACGGCGCGTCCGACGTCCGGCCAGCTGTCGCCCTCGCCGACGATGACGACGTGATGCCCCCGCTCCGCCAGAGCGCCCTTGATGCTCTCCGTCAGCGAGGTGGCGTCGTCGGCGCCGAACGCGATCCGCATCGTCACCAGCTTCGCGTGTACTCGGTCGCACACGGCGACCCCTGCGCGGTCCACACCCGGGGCGGCCCGTCGGCACGGAGCTCGGCGATGATCGACGCCCTGGTGACCTCGACGCCGGGCACGTGCATGCACACGGTGTACCCGTCGTCTCCTCCGACATGAGCCCGTAGATGGGCGGCCAGCGCGTCGACCGACAACGGCTCGCGGTCGAGCACGTCATTGCTCGCGGCCAGCCGTGGGTCGACGAGCTTGTCCACGGGTTGGCGCGGGTGACGATGAACGCGGTCGAAGAAGGGGATCGTCGTGCGGTTCGAGGTCGCTCGGGTCCGTTCGACTCGCTCGACCGCGAAGTCCTTTCCGCTCGTGTCGATGACGAACGCCGACTGCGGATCAGCGACGAGGAACGAAGACCAGTACGGCCGGTCGACGCCTTCGTGCCCCGATCCGCCCTGGCCGTGACGTCCGACCAGGTCGGTGACGACCTGCACGGCCTCGATGGCGGTCGAGGCTCGTTCGAGTGCGAGACGGACGAGGTCCATGCCCGTCAGTGCGTCTGGCATGCCGCGCGGGTCGAGCGTGGTGTAGATCGTGGCGTTGCCCGCCGCGACCCCGGCCTCGTTCACACCGTGCTCGACGCCCCACATCCACGAGGGCCGAGACCCGAGGAAGCGGATCGTCGCGTCGTCGTGCGGCTCGATGTCCAAGTACGTCGTGGTCGTTCGATGCTCGATGCGGGGCTCGAACCACTCGAGCACTTGCACCTCGGCTGGCGGCCGATCCGAGTTCTTCGCGAACAGCGTGTGCCCGTCACGGGTCGCGGCGCCAAGCGCGACGAGGCAGTCACACATCAGCCCGAGGCTAGGTGGCATAGGGTCGTCGAAATCAGACGCCCGGGCGTTCCACTACCGCCTGGGTAGTCAGACGCCCGGGCGTTCCACGACTTCGATGGGGGGCAGGTGCAGGATCTCGAGGGCAAGGTCGCGGTCATCACGGGCGGGGCGAGCGGTATCGGACGGGCGCTCGCCGAAGCCTTCGCAGCAGAAGGGATGCGGCTGGTGTTGGCCGACGTCGAGGCGCCCGCGCTCGACAAGACGGTCGGTGAGCTCCGTGAACGCGGTCACGACCTGACCGGTGTCGTGACCGATGTGACCGATCCCGAGTCGGTTCGTCACCTTGCGGACGAGGCATACAGCACGTACGGCGCGGTCCACGTGCTCTGCAACAACGCAGGCGTCGGACCACCGTCGGCGAAGGTGTGGGAGACGACACCGAACGACTGGCGGTGGACGTTCGGCGTCAACGTGTTCGGAGTCGCCAACGGCGTGATCGAGTTCGTACCCCGCATGCTCGCCTCGGGCGAGGAGGGCGTGGTGATCAACACGTCGTCTCCGGACGGACCGATCTCGCCCATGCCACAGGCCGCGGTCTATGCCGCGACGAAGTCGGCGCTGACGACGATGACCGAGTGCCTCGCCGCGCAACTCGACGCCGATGGCGCCAACGTGCGCGCCGCGGTCTTCTATCCCTCCGGCCGAGGCCTGCTCGACACCGGCCTGTGGACGTCGGACCGCAATCGACCCGACGAGTTGCAACGCGAGCGGCCGCGCACGACGCCGGCGATGACGGTGGCGGAGTTGCGGGAGAAAGGCATCCCGGTGCAGCCGCTCGACGAGTTGGCGCGCATGGTTGTCGACAGCCTCCGCGACAACCGGTTCATCATGATCCTCGATCCGGACCGCCGCGCCGAAACCACGCTGCGGGAACGGCTCGAGAAGGTGCTGCGACACGAGAACCCGACCGAGGTCCACACGCTCGGTTGACGCGCGACGTCAGCTGTAGAACTGCTCAGCCCACTTGCGGTGGACGGCGATGCCGGATTCCCCCTTCGTGAGCACCGGGCGCTCTCGGTAGATCTTGTTCTCCCAGATCGGGATGTCCTGGGTGACACCTTCGGCAAAGGACTTCGCGAGCGCCTCGGCGGCATTCGCGGCGCCGGTATCCACGCGCCGGCCGTCGACGATGTCGACCTGCCTGCCCTCACCCACAGGCGCGGTGAAGATCCACCGGACGTGCACGTTGTCCTCGTCGATCGGTGACACGGTCGAGAGGAACGCCATGGTCGAGGACATGTGGAGCACCCCGAGGCCGAGGCCGAACGTCTCGCGGATGAGCCCACCTCCCTCCACCCGCTTGTACGTACCCTCGATCAACTCTGACGCGGTCGGGATCGCGTCGGAGCCGTGGACGAACTTGAAGTGCGCGTGGTCGTGGTTGTTCTCCGCCATCTCCTGACACGACGTCGAGATGCGGAACTCGATCAGGTACGGCGCAAGCCACCTCGGGTCGCCGAACTCGGGCACGTCCGGAACCTCGAAGAACGGATCGCCGTCGTGCGCGTGATACCACGCGAACACGAGACCGTTGCGCTCGACGACCCGGTAGGTGCGCACCGCGGCGCGCGCCGGGATCCGCTCGCTCTCGGCGTACGGGATCTCGACACACTTCCCTGTCGCGCCGTCGTACTTCCAGCCGTGGAAAGGGCACGCGATGCAGTCACCCTCGACAGAACCGCCGACGGCGAGGTGAGCTCCGAGATGGGCGCAGTAGGCGTCGACGACGCGGGCTTCGCCCGCTTGCGTGCGGAACAACGCGAGATCCCGTCCGAAGTAGTGCGCGGCCTCGACGTTGCCCGGCGCGAGCTCGGCACTGCGCGCGACCGCGAACCATCCGTTCGGGATCGGGAACGGGAAGCGATCGGTGACCGTTCGCACGCGAACACGCGGGGTCCCGGGATCGAGCAGGTCGAGGTTGCGCGGCATCGGAAGGCCGAGCGGGAGCGGGCCGACCACGCGGGGAGATTCGACGACACTCATGCGGGCAACGGCTCGCTCGAAGGCACGTGCACCTCGTCCCGCGTCGGGCCGATGCGCTCGGCGATCGACGTCAGCGCGGCACGGTCGACGCCGTAGAGATCGGCGGCATTGTCTCCGAGGATGCGGCGCGCTTCGTCTTCGGGCATCGCCGCGAAGCGTTCGTTGATCCACCGCCTCGTGTGCGGGTACGTGCCCTCGGGGTGGGGCAGGTCGTTCCCCCACAGCAGGTTGTCGACACCGATCTCGTGGCGCCGCTCGATCTCGTCGACGCCGGGCGTCGAGGCTGCGAGGAAGACATTCCGGCGCACGTACTCGCTCGGCTTCATCGACAAGCCCTGCTTGAACACGTCACCGAACTTCCGCGTGTTGTGCGCGCCGACCCACTTCTCGTCCATGCGGGTGACGAGGTCCGGCAGCCACCACGCGCCGTTCTCCGCGATCGAATACTTCAGCTGCGGGTGACGCTCGAACACACCGGAGAGAAGCAGGACCCACAGCGGACGCGCCGCCCACCACCACGCCTCGGCGGCGTAGATCGCCACGAATCCAGGACCCAACGTGTAGTCCGCAGGACCGGCCCCCGAGTGGGTGTGCACGACCAAGCCGGTTTCCTCGCACGCGGCCCACACCGGTTCGTACACCGGGTCCAGATAGGCGGGCTGATCGAACCACCGGGTCGGGATCATCACGCCCTTGAGGCCCGAGCCGGCTGCCTCGTGGATCTCCGCGACGGACTCTTCGACACCGGCCGTGATGGGAACGACCGCAATGCCGATCCGCCGTTGGGACGATTTGGCAACGAAGTCGGCGAGCCACCGGTTGTGGGCACGAGCGCCCGCGAAGATCGCTGCGGGATCGGTCACGCCGACGCCCGACGCGAGGCCGGAACCGAACGGCGAGCTCGCGGTTCGGCCCGTACCGAGCACGTCCGCGTCGGGGAACAGCACTTCGGCGGCGACACCTTCGGTGTCGAGCACCTTGTCGCGGACGTCGCTGTCGTAGGCGGCGAGCAGCTCGTGGTCGCCCGTCTCCTCGTCCCACTCCTCGACGAAAGCAGCGTTCGTCATGCGGCCCGCTTCGAGCGCCTCCTGATGGGCGTCGAACGCCGCGCGGAACGACGGGTCGAGGTAGTCCCGGTAGACGTGGGCCGGTGGGCCGGCATGCCCGTCCGCGGAGACCACGAGGTACTTCGACGACATCAGCGCCGCTCCTGGAGTTCTCGAATGCTCTATGAAAACTCTCACAGGTCGACCAGCGGGCTGTCAACCGCTCACGAGTCGTGACGCTGCACCAGTTCCACCTGATAGCCGTCCGGATCGGCGACGAACGCGATCGTCACCGGCCATCGATCGAGTCGCATCGGAGCGACTACGGACGTGTGCCCTGCGGTCACTGCCGCGTCGTGCAGGCCGCGGCAGTCGTCGGTGTTGACGTAGAGCTTCCACATCGACCCCATCCGTAATGGCTCGTCGCGCTCGTCGTGCTGCGCGACCTGCAGCTTCGATCCCTTGCCCGGTCGCTCGACGATGGCCTCCTTCGCGCCAGGGATCTGCGTGCGGCTCGTGCACTCGAGACCGAGCAGTTCGTAGAAAGCGACAGTCGACTCGAGGTCGGTCACGTTGATGCAACACTGGCCGAGCCACGGCTCGGCACTCGGAGCGGCGTCGGTCCACGGGTGACGTTGGACGAGTTCGACGAGGTAGCCGTCGAGATCACGCACGAACGCCACGGTCACCGGCCAGCGCTCGAGTCGCTCCGGCTTCTTCTCGACCGTGGCACCCGCCTCGACCACCGCGGCGAACAACGTGTCCATGTCGTCAGTGTTGACGTACAGCTTCCAGAACGCGTTGCCCAGGTCGAGCGGCTGTGTCTGCTCCTTCTGCTGCGCGAGCTGCAGCTTCGACCCCCGTCCTGCGCGCTCGACGATCGCTTCGTACGCCTGCGGGATCTCCGTTCGGCTCGTGCACGCCAGACCGATGGCGGTGTAGAAGTCGACCGCGCGGTCGAGGTCGACGACGTTCAGACAGAACTGGCCGAGCGAGCTCGTCATGCGCTTCTCCTCCGGCGGTCGGCGTAGGCTCCCTTCTCAGATGGCTTATCAGAATCCGTTGCAGCCGGCGTTCCGCACGTGATCTTCACGACGCTGGACGTTTGGCGCGACGAGCACGTCGGCTGGCTCGTCTTCGACCGGCCGGACCGCGGCAATGCGATGGACGCGACGATGCTCAATGACCTCGAAGCAGCGTGGCAGGAGCTCGATCGCGATCCCGAGGTCCGCGTGATCGTCAACACCGGCAACGGTGACGCGTTCCAGACGGGCCTCGACGTCGCACAGTTGGCATCGGACAAGGATGCGCTGCGCGAACAGTCGCGGAGAACGAAGCGGGCTGAACTCAAGCTGACCGCTTGGCACAACCGAGTGTGGAAGCCCGTGATCGCCGCGGTCAACGGCGTGTGCGCGGGCGGCGGACTCCATTTCGTGGCGGACGCCGACATCGTGATCGCATCGTCCAGCGCGACGTTTCTCGACCCCCACGTGTCGATCGGGCAAGTCACCGCCTCCGAAGCCATCGCACTCGTGAGGAAGTCACCGATGGAGGCGATCTGCAGGATGGCGTTCATGGGCCGACACGAACGCATGAGTGCTGAGCGAGCGCGAGAGCTCGGCATCCTCTCGGAGGTCGTCGAGCCGGCCTTGCTGCGAGATCGAGCGCGACAGCTCGCGGCGACAGTCGCTCGCAACAGTCCGGCGGCGATGGCCGCCACGAAACGCGCTCTGTGGGGCGCGCTCGAGCTCGGTCTCACCGATGCGTGCCGCGCTGGTGCACAGGAGCTCATTTCGATGTGGGGCCATCCCGACCAGGCCGAAGGACCCGCCGCGTGGGCGGAGAAGCGAGAGCCGCAGTGGGCGACTACCAGCACCTGATCGTCGAACGCCACGGCCCGGTCGGCTGGCTGATCAACAACCGGCCCGAGCAGCTCAACGCCATGAACGCTCACATGCGCGGCGAGTTCGCCGACGCGTGGCTCGAGCTCGATGCCGACCCGGATGTGCGAGTGATCGTGCACACCGGCAACGGGCGCGCCTTCCAAACCGGCGTCGACGTCGCCGAGATCGCATCGGACGGTGTCGGCATGCAGCGCTACCGCCAGAGCGTCGAGGACTTCGACCTGCACTTCACGTCATGGCACCAGCATGTGTGGAAGCCGGTCATCACCGCGGTGAACGGCATCTGCGCAGGTGGCGCCTTCCACTGGGTGGCCGACGCGGACATCGTGATCTGCTCGTCGGACGCGCAATTCTTCGACCCCCACGTCTCGATCGGCCAGGTGGTCTCGATCGAGGCCATCGGGCTCATGCGCAAGATGCCCGTCGAAGCGGTGATGCGCATGGCCTTCGTCGGACGTCACGAGCGAATGTCGGCCGCGCGCGCTTACGAACTCGGCATGGTCAGCGAGGTGGTCGACCCGCCCGATCGGCTGCGCGACCGCGCGCAGGCGCTGGGCGAGACCATCGCGCGCAACAGCCCGGCGGCGATGGCGGCCACCAAGCGAGCCTTGTGGGGCGCGCTCGAAGTCGGCTTGACCGACGCGTGCCGCGCCGGAGCAGCGGAGCTGGTGTCGATGTGGGGGCACCCGGATCAAGCGGAAGGACCGGCCGCGTTCGCTGACAAGCGCGAGCCCGACTGGCAGCGCCAGGAGTCGGCGAGGCGGTGACGCCGCTGACGACGACGACCGACGAGGGACGTCCGCGGGTCGGCCGGCCGCCGCGCGTCACCCGGCAACAGATCGCCGAGGCCGCGCTCGCAATCGGGCTGGAACGGGCGACGATACGAGCAGTTGCCGACTACCTCGACATGAGCGTGCCCGGCCTCTACTACCACGTCGGCAGCCGCGACGACCTGTTGCATCTCGCAGCCGAGTACTCCTTCGGCCGTCTTGCGTTGCCGAAGGACACGGGGCAGCACTGGACGAAGTGGCTGCTCGACTACGCGTCATTCGTGTCCCGTGCGCTGGTGGAGCATCCCGAGATCGTCATACAACTGCTCGTCGGCGACCGCGACACGTTGCGCCAGGCCGAGCACATCGAGCGTGTGCTCGAGCTTCTGACGGATCGAGGCTTCGCCGTCGACGACGCGTACCATGCGTACAGCCGACTCATGCCGGTGGTAGTGGGCGCAGCAGCATCCGAGATCCAATCGAGAGCGACGACTCGCGCCGGACGGCCGCTCGCTGCGGAGCTGCGCCGCGCGATAGCCCTGGTCCCTGGAGACCGCATGCCGGTGCTGAAGTCGCTGCTCGGCAAGAACCTCGAGGGCATCGAACGTGACTCGTTCGCGTCGGTGAGGCTCGCAGTCCTCGGTCTCGCGGCGGAACGCGAAGAGCCGAGACGAGTGTTGAACGCCATCCGGTCCTACGAGCCCCTTCGGCAAGCCAGGAGTTTTCACACTTCCGGGTGAAGCGTGTTAGGACGTGGCAAACGAGCTTCGGGGTGGGAGGCAGCGGCCCGGGGGTTCAGCGGGCCGGGCGAACGACCCTCGCTTTGGGCGAGGGTCGGTTCGCGTTCAGGAATCGGCAATCCACCACCTGAGGTCGGCGCAGCAGCCGCAACGGACCAACCCACCGCCCTCGGTCCGTCAAACGCGGCGGGCCCGAGGGCTCGGTTTCCCGACGTTCGATTGTCACCCGCAAGGGTGGTTGGGGCCTCGTCGACAACCAATCGAGTTTTGCTTCGCCCATCGGTGGGCAACCCCGCGGCACACACAAACAGGGAGCAAAACCATGAGCATGACCAATAACCAAACAACCACGACTTCGCGGCCGACCAGTGGTGTGCGAGCCGAGCGTCACATTGAGCGGCGGGCATGGAGCGAGACGCGTCTGTTCGCCAAGACCAGTGAGTTCTGGGCGATGCTCGTCGGTGTTGCCGCCATCGTCGTTATCTACAACGCGGCCGACGACGCGTCTTTCGATTTGTGGCGAGCCTGCCTTCTCGGCGTTGTTCTCGCGACGGCGTACATCGTCAGTCGGGGCATTGCGAAGTCCGGGACTTCAACCCCAGACGACCGCGACGACCGCGACACGGCACACGACGACCGCTACTCGTGAAGCCCTTATCACCGCGACGGACCTGGGCCGGCCTTCACGCTCTCGCCACACGAGCGGTGCAGGTTCCGTCGCGAGCTGTCCACGACGTGGTTGCAAGTCTGATTCAGGATGAGCCGATGCTGTGCGAATGTCGAGACGGCACCATCAGTGCTGACTGTTGACGTCGGCTGATAGTTCGTTCCCGTTGTGGGTTTGACGAAACACTTTGACGGGGACGCTCACGGCGGGAACGGGTCCTTCCCCCGTCCCGTTAACAACCCCGCCGAAGGGCCTGTGGTGTTGCACTTACAGGCCCTTCGTGCGGGACGGCTAACTGTGCGAGGCGAGCTAGCCAAGAACTAGAGCTACCAGCTCAGCGCTGGGATCCCTCACCCGTTTGAGTGCTTTGGTGAACGAGCTGAGGACCGAGGCAAGCTAGACAGGTGGCGGCAACCCGCGAAAGGGCAGGTCAGGCGTGACGCGCAAGGTCCACATCGTTCCACACACACATTGGGATCGTGAGTGGTACGCACCGTTCCAGTCGTTCCGGCTGCGACTCGTCGACCTGCTCGACGACCTGCTGCCGTCGCTCGATGCAGATCCGTCGTTCGTCCACTTCCTGCTCGACGGCCAGACGGCGGTGATCGACGACTACCTCGCCGTCCGTCCGGAGGCCGAGGCGACGTTGCGCCGGCTGGCGGCGTCAGGACGTCTCGCCACCGGTCCTTGGTACATCCTCATGGACGAGTTCCTCGTGTCGGGCGAGACGATGGTGCGCAACATGCAGATGGGTCTCGACTGTGCTGCCGCGTTCGGCGGCGCGATGGAAGTCGGCTATCTGCCGGACATGTTCGGTCACATCGCGCAGATGCCGCAGTTGCTGCAACAGTTCGGGCTCGAACATGCAGTCGTGTGGCGGGGCGTGCCCGCGTCGGTGGACAAGAGCGCGTTCTGGTGGTGGGCTCCCGACGGATCGAGCGTGCGGGCGGAGTATCTCGTGCAGGGCTACGGCAACGGCGCGTACTTGCCGGACGACGCGAAGGCGCTCGTGAGCGCGATCGAAGACTTCGACCGCGACTGGCAGGCGGTGCTGACCGGTCCGATCCTCTGGATGAACGGCACGGACCACCTCGTGCCACAACTCCGGCTCGGGTCTCTGGTGGCGGAGGCGAACGCGCTCCAAGACGACTACGACATCGAAGTCACCTCACTCGCGAACCACCTCTCGCGAGCGAGCGT
The DNA here is from genome assembly GCA_036257895.1 of Acidimicrobiales bacterium. Classification (GTDB taxonomy): domain Bacteria; phylum Actinomycetota; class Acidimicrobiia; order Acidimicrobiales; family JACDCH01; genus DATAES01. The sequence goes on along the minus strand of DATAES010000277.1, from coordinate 8,169 downwards.
GGACGATCTTCCTTCATGGCGCGGCGAGTTGCGTTCAGGTGCGCGCGCCAACCTCCTCATGGGGGTGACGTCGAACCGCGTCGACGTCCGCCAGGCCGCGGCGCGAGCGGAACGGGCGATCGAACGGGCGGAGGCACTCGCAGCCCTGTATCAGCCGGTCGACCGTTGGCCCTCGGCACTGCTGCGCGAAGCGTGGTTGCAGGTCGTCCGCAATGCCGCCCACGACTCGGTCTGCGCGTGCTCGATCGACGAAGTGTGCGACGCGGTGTTGGTCCGCTACGCGGAAGCGACGGACATCGGCGAGGGACTCGCGCAACGGGCTCTCGATGCGCTCGGCAAGTCCGTCGACACTGACGGACCGGTCGTCGTCAACCCGACCGCCCGGCCCCGATCCGGCCTCGTCGAGATCATCGTGCCGGGGACCGGTGAACGTCCAGGCGCGCAGATCCTCAACGAGCGTCCTGCCGAACGCGAGCTGATGGAGCTCGACCTGTCGACCATGGCTGCAGTCGTCGTGCGCGAGCTGAAGCACAACCGGCGCATCGAGGCGATCGCGCTCGAGTCTGTGCAGACGGGCGCGGAGCTCTGGCGTGCCGAGCGTGAACGCGATGGTTCGATGGTCACTGCCGGTACGCGCCGTGAGCTCGACGAGGTCGCTGCGTCGGAGTCGGGCAATGTCCGTCTCCGGGTTCGCATGCAGCCCACCCAGAAGCTGCTCGTGCGGGTCACCGACATCCCCGGCCACAGTTGGCGCGCCTGGAAGCCCGGGCCGCTCGACGTCGAGGCCGTTGTCGCGGACGACCGCTCTCTGTCGAACGGTCTGCTCCGCGTCGACGTCGCGGACGACGGCACGTGGTCGATCGATGGCGGCGGTGGCTACGGACGGATCGTGCGCGGCGGCGACGTGGGTGACACCTACAACTGGTGCCCGCCGGAAGGCGACGTGGAGATCGACACACCGGAGCGAGTTGCCGTCGCGGTCGAGGAGTCCGGTCCGCTCCGTGGGCGCCTGCGCATCACGTCGCGCTACCGCTGGCCGTCCCACGACGGTGGCCCAATGGTCGACGTCGACATCACGACCGAGCTCGAGCTCCATGCTGGCGAGCAGATGCTGCGGGTGACCACCGAGTGGAACAACCGGTGCCGGGATCAACGCGTACGGGTGTGGTTCCCGCTTCCCGCGCCCGCCGACGGATCGCGGGCGGAGTGCGCGTTCGCGATCATCGACCGTGGATTGACCGCCGAAGGCGGCCCGACCGAGATCGGTCTCCCGACGTTCCCGTCCAAGCGGTTCGTACTCGCCGGTGGGCTGACGGTGGTCCACGACGGCGTCATGGAGTACGAGCTGGTCGACCTACGCGAGGGCCGCGCGCACGCGATCGCGATGACCCTCGCCCGCTGCACCGGGCTGCTGTCGCAAGCCCCGATGTCGACTCGCCCGCTGCCCGCGGGACCGATCATCCCCGCCGAGGGCGCGCAGCTCCAGAAGCGCATCCGCGCTCGCTACGGCATCCACGTCGGCGACGCAGACCCTTACTCGTCGGTGGACGACCTGCTGGCTCCGTTGCTGGTGACGAGAGCGGGTGGCGGCCGGCGTCCTGCCGAGGGTCAGGCGCTCGATGTCGACGGTGCCGTCGTCTCGTCGCTGCGCCGCGTCGGGGGACGGCTCGAGCTGCGCGTGTTCAACCCGAGTGACGACATCACGACGGTCAGCATCGACGGCCGTTCCGGTTGGCTCGTCGACCTCCGCGGCCGCGCCCTCGAACCGTTCACCGGCTCGTTCGAGCTCGGCCCGTGGCGCATCGCGACAGCCGTCCTCGACTGACCCTGACCAACTTCGGGTCGCCGTGGCCCCCATAGGGGCCACGGCGCACCAACATTGCTCGGGGAGGCGCTACGGCAAGGCCTTGTTGACGACTTCGCCGGCGAACGCGACGGCGTCGGGCTCCCAGCCGTCGGCGGGCATGTTGAAGGTGAAGCCGTCGAGTCCGAGGGCGAGCACGGCCTGGAGTTGTTCTCCCGCCGCGTCGGCGTCGCCGACGACGAAACGAGCGCCGAGCAGCTTCTTGATGTTGTCGTCCAACTGGTCCCACGGCGGCATGCCGCGGTCTTGGAGCAGCGCCGTGCGCTTGTCCTCGGCCTCCTCCATGGTCCGACCGACGATGAGCGAACCGAGCGGGGTCTTGTTGATCGTGTCGATGTCGCGGCCCACGTCCTCGCAGTGCTGCGCGAGCACCTCGAGCTTGTGCGGGAGCTCGTCGTAACCGGACGTGAAGTTCGCCATCTCGGCGTACTGCGCCATCATTCGCAGCGTCTTCTTCTCACCGGAGCCACCGATCATGATCGGCGGTCCTCCGGGTGTGATCGGCGCAGGTGAGTTGATGGCGTCCTTCACGCGATAGTGCTTGCCGTCGAACGTCGGACGTTCGCCACGGAACATCCCTCGACAGATCTGCAGCGCCTCCTCGAGGCGCTCGAACCGCTCCTTGACCGGCGGGAAGTCGACACCTAGTGCTTCGTGTTCGACGTCGAACCATGCCGCGCCGATTCCGAGGAAGGCGCGCCCACGCGAAATCACATCGAGTGCGGTGACGATCTTGGCGAGGATCGCCGGGTTGCGGTAGGTGACGCCCGTGACCAGCGTCCCCAGCTTGACGCGCTGCGTCCGCGCCGCCAGTGCGCCCAGCAACGTGTAGGACTCGAACATCTCGTGCTCGGGCGGTCCGAGCAGCGGCAGTTGGTAGAAGTGGTCCATCACCATCACGGTGTCGAAGCCCGCCTCTTCGGCCGCGACGGCGACGGCGGCGACTCGTTCGAAGAGGTCCTCCGGAGCGACGCCGGGATACGTGAAGTTCGGGATCTGCAAGCCGGCACGGATCATGCCGGGTGTCTACTCCGGCTCGCGGCCGTTCCCACCCTCGGCGACGGAATCTTCCGCAGGTTCGGATCGCCGATCGATCATCTCCGCCACCATGTCGCGGATGGTGCTCCGCCGCCGGCGGGCTCGCTCGAACGGGCCCTCACGATCGAACTCGTCGCCCTCCCGCCGAACGGCCCAGAGTTGCACCCGTCCGATGTCTTTCAAGTAGCGGGTGCGCAGCGATTTCCATCGCAGTCCGTCATGATCCTCCAGCGCGTCACGAACCTCACCTGACACCACGACGGAGCCGGCATACGCGATCGAGACGATGCGACTGGCGAGGTTGACGGTCGGTCCGAACAGGTCGCCCTCCCGCTCGAGCGCCGGCCCGATCGCCAACCCGACGCGCACGTCTGACAGCGACTCGTCGTCGTGGTACGCCTCCGCCAGCGACAGTGCGATCTCCACGCCCACGTCCGCTCGTTCGACCGCGAACATCACTTCGTCGCCGATCATCTTGACGACCCTGCCCCCGAGCCGTGCCACGGTGTCGTAGGCGGTCGCTTCGAACCGGTCGACGACGGCCGCCAACTCGTGCGCGTCGATCTGTTGCGACAGTGCGGTGAAACCGACGAGGTCGGCGAACCCGACGGTCACTTGGGTCTCGCCCGACGAGCCTGCTTCTCGCACCATCCGTCGCCGGGCTGCGACGTGCATGTGGCGGCGCCACGTGTACTCGAGGATGCGCGGCATGGACGGGAGCAGGAAGCGCGCCCGCAACACCGCGGGCTCGGTGCCGTCCTCGAGCGGTGGTTCGTCGACCCGGGATTCGATGGCGTCGATCTGCGCGGATGCGATGCGCGAGATCGACGAGCCGATGACACGCGCCATCTGCAACGCGACGTCCTTCTCGATCAGACCGAGTTGAAGAACCTGATCGACCAGCTGGAGGATCTCGACGTCGACGTCGCTGAACACGACGTCATCCGACCGTGGATCCGTCAACCCGAGCGCGCGCCAGAACCGCGCCGCGTCGTCACCCAGCCCGCTGCGCGCCTCGACTTCTGCCCGGGTGTACTTGGGGCCCTGGTCCGCGAGGATCATTTGATCGATCGCGAGCAGGCCGAGGGTGCCGTCCGCTTCGGCTCGTTCGATGTCATCGACAGGAACGCCGCTGGCCTCGAGGAGGTCGTGCAGCGTGCGGTACTTTTTCTTCGTCATCCCGACAGTGCCCCTCGTTCCCGCGCAGACTGCGGGGCGGAGAGCAGCGCCTCGCCCGACGGCTCCGTCGTCGACCACGCGGGATCGAGGCCCGGTGCGGTCAGTCGCACACGCTCGACGTCGTCATGCAGTGTCAGCTCCCACAGCAACGCGGGCCGCTCGCCGTGCCAGCGCACGGCGTACGACATCGATCCGAAGTGCGTCGGAGCCTCGTGCACTTCGAAACCCTGCCCCAACCACGCGTCGGGGAACAACGAGCACAGCGCGAGGCCCGGGTCGGCGGCGCGACGCTGGTCCGTTGGCATCTCCCGCACGAGGAGGTTGCGCACCAGGGACAGGAAGCTCGCGGCGGCCCAACCATGGTGGCCGTCACCCATGCACCCGCCCGGTAGCTGTGGATGGATCGCCTCCGGCCACGTCCACGTCGGGGTCGCGACGTCGAGGAGCCACGCGAGCCGGTCGAGAGCGCGGCGGTCGCCACCCGCCAGCTCGACTTCGGCGACCTGCATCGTGAGGTAGGTCGCGAGGCCGGTGTGGCTGATCGGTTGGAAGAACGCGTCGCCGAGACTGAATCTGGTTCGTACGACCTCGAGGGTCGCGGCGATCCGGCGGTCCTCGGGCGCCAAGAGGCGCAACGGTTCACAGGCGACGAGTGATCCGATGACGCCGGCGTCGATCCGTCGGCGCGGACCGGCAGGGATGACCTCACTGTCGAGCCGGCGTGAGACCACGCCAAGCGACGCGATCGTGTCCGCCCACAGCGCGTCCGCTTGCTGGCGCACCAGCGCGGCGGGGCCCGGCTGGTCGAGCCCCGCGAGCAACTCGGCTGCGCAACGGAGGCCCGCCGTGCACCAGAAGTCATCCCAGTAGAAGTAGTCGAACGGTCCCAGGTGCTCGGCCGACACACCGGCCGGCAACAACCCTCGCAGCTCCGGCCCGCGGCCTCGCTTGGCCCGGCGCTTTCGGTCGACCCACTGCGCGCCCTTCGCGACGGATCCGAGCATGGGCTCGATCGACTCACGGTCGCGGGTGAGCCGCCAGTGCTCGGCGATCGACCACAACGCGCAGCCGTTGGAATCCCACTCGCTCGGCTGGCTGAAGAAGAACCCGTCCCCGCGCTGGCGGCCGGGGTACGAGCGAAGCACCTCGGCGACCTGCGATGAGAAGCCGTACTGCCCGAGCGCGGCGAGCAGGAACGCGGCATCACGGAACCAGAACCGGTGATACGTGCTCGGGCCCGGCGTGATGTCCGGGCCGTCGTGGAGCGCGAGCAGGAACCGTCGATTGGCGTCGACCGCCTCCTGCAATCGTGGGTCGGGAAGCGCGAGGCGCATGCCACCGCGGCTCTGCGCGACCCAGCCGCGGGCCACCTGGTCGGCCGACGGGATCGCGACTGGGAACGTCGGCGCCCGTTCCACGCGACGGCGGGTGCGGCGCCGGCGGCGCGTCCGGCTGGCCGGCACCAGAGGCAGCACCGCCCGCAGCGTGGCCGTGTGCGGCAAGGGATAGACGAACGCGGCCTGCGCCATGCCGCCTTCGTCGCGAAGTCCGGCGGGCATCTCCCTCGCATGCGCCCCGTCTGTGAGGACGATCTGCGCGCTGTCGCCGTGGTGGAACGTCGAGGCCGCGACCTGGGCGGGACGCTTCGGCAGCAACATCGCGACGCGCCCGTCCACCGTCACCGTCGTGCCTTCGTGCAGACCGATGCGTTCGATGACGGCAAGACCTTTGGGGTTGTAGGGCCGGACCGCGAGGGCGACCGCGAACGGCACCGGGCTGCGGTTCTCGATCTCGACGATGACCATCTCGGATTCGGCGTTGCCGGCGGGGCCCGTGTAGCAGGCGTACGCGCAATGCACGGCGTGACCGCCGGGCACACGAACAGACGTCTCGACCACCGGCGTCGCCGCTATGAGCCGCTGACGCACGCGCGACGGTGGTTCCCGGGACGGGACGTGCCAGCCGTCCTCCGCGCCGATCCACCAATCCAGCGACCAGCCGTCGAACCATGTCGTCACGAGGCCGCGGGGATCGACAATCGCTTCCCATGGAGAAGCGACGTTGCCGACGAGCGTCCAGTTGCGAGCGGTCACGTTGCTGAGGAAGGGCAGATGACCGCGAGGCGTGAACGCGGGTGATGTCGGATCGAGTTGACGCTCGAGCCAGTACGGCCACACCCAGTCGGGCCCGATCTGCGCCGCCGCCCGCGTTCGCAGCGCCCGCCGCAGCGTCCACGTGCGGAAGCGGCTCATCTAGCGCATCTAGCCCGGATGGTTCTCATGACGCGCCGGCGTGCCGCTGATGAGACCTCGGTACGCGTCGTTGGCCGTGCGCCCGCCGTGCACGACGCCGACCACTTCGGTCGCGATCGGCATCTCGACACCTGCGCTCTCGGCCAGCTCGAGCACCGTTCGACAGCTCTTGACACCCTCGGCGACCTGGTGCATCTCGGCGATGATCTCGTCGATCGACCGGCCCTTGCCGAGTTGCTCGCCCACGTAGCGGTTGCGCGACTGCGGGCTGATGCACGTCGCCAACAGGTCGCCCATGCCTGCCAGCCCGGCGAACGTCATCGGCTCGCCACCGAGCGCGACACCGAGTCTCGTCATCTCCGCGAGCCCGCGAGTCATAACGGCAGCGCGCGTGTTGTCGCCGGCACCCACGCCGTCGGCCATACCCGACGCGATGGCGATGACATTCTTCATGACGCCACCGAGCTCGGATCCGACGACGTCTCGATTGGAGTACACGCGGAAGAGATTCGAGGCGAAGATGTGCTGCAATGCCGACGCGACGAAGTCGTCGGCCATCGCCACGACGGCCGCGGCGGCCTGTCCGGCCAGGATCTCCTTGGCGAGGTTCGGGCCCGTGAGCACGGCGACCGGATGCCCGGGCACGACCTCGTGCACGAGTTGGCTCATGCGCAGCCGTGTGCCTTGCTCGAGACCCTTCGTGAGGCTGACGATCGGCACCCACGGCCGCAAGCACGCCGCCACCTGCTCGATCGTCTCGCGGAAGACGTGAGACGGAACGCCCATGACGAGCACATCCGCACTGCACACAGCCTCTTCGAGCGAGTTCGTGGCGCGCAGGTCGCGGTTGAGCCCGAAGCCGGCCAGGTAGTCGCCGTTCTCGTGCTCCTCGTTGATCTGGTCGGCGAGCTCCTTGCGGCGCGACCACAGAATCGTCGGTTCGTTGTGGGCTGCGAGGTGGGCAACGGTCGTGCCCCAGGATCCGGCCCCGATCACCGACACTCGGATCGTCACACGCGTGAGGCTATGCCGCGAGCGCGATCCACCTTCCGAATGTTGGTGCGCCGTGGCCCCCATAGGGGCCACGGCGACCCGGAGTTCGCAAGCTCGAGGCGACCGTAGACTCGCCGGCGATGTCCGGAACGCACGTGCTCGTGCCGATCAAGTCGTTCCGTAACGCCAAGATCCGGCTGGCGGGAGCGCTGCCACCGGCGGAACGGGCGGCGCTGGCGAAGCGGATGGCCGATCGCGTCCTGGCCGCGGCCGGCACGCTCCCCGTGTCGGTGGTGTGCGACGACGTCGATGTCGCGTCGTTCGCGGAAGCACGCAACGCCGTCGTGATCTGGCGACCGGGCCTCGGGCTGAACGCCGCGGTCACCGACGGAGTCACGCAGCTGACCGCCGAGGGCGCGCTCGAGGTGGTCGTGGCCCATGCCGACCTCCCGCTCGCGGACGACCTCGAACGGCTCGCCGGATTCGCCGGGATCACCTTGGTGCCCGACCGCCGCGACGACGGCACGAACGTCGTGTGCGTGCCCACCGGCTTGGGGTTTGCGTTCTCGTACGGACCAGGCTCCTTCGAGCGACATCGCGCCGAAGCCGACCGCCTGCGGGTCCCCTATCGCGTGTTGCGCGATCCGAGGTTGGGCTGGGACGTCGACATACCCGCGGATCTCCTGCTCCCCGAGTTGCCGTGCAGCTGAACATGCCGGTGCCGGCGCGCGCGCTGGCGATCGCGGCACATCCCGATGACGTCGAGTTCGGCTGCGGCGCAACACTCGCGAAGTGGTCGGCGGCCGGATGCGTGGTCAACCATCTCGTGTGCACCGACGGCTC
>DATAES010000276.1:0-3986 GCA_036257895.1 Acidimicrobiales bacterium | reverse complement strand
CGCCGACGTGGAACAGGGGGAAGGTGACCAACGTCGCCATCGGGCGCGGCGACCGCGCCTCGGCGGGCGGCGTACTGGCCTCCATCGCCGCCAGCGTGACCCGGTACGCGCCCTGCATCAGGAAGTTGCCGAAGTTGCGTTGCGTCTGCTGCGCACCCTTCGGTCGTCCGGTGGTGCCTGACGTGTACATGATCGTGGCGTCGTCGTCCGCGGCGATCTCGACCTCCGGCAACGGCTCATCGGCGACGGCGACCGCATCGTCGAACGGAACCCCGTCGACCGCGTTCGCGCCGCGGACGAGCACCGTGGTCCGCACGTGTGTGGCTGCGAGGTGCGGTGCGACGCGCTCGGCGCGCTCGCTGTCGGCGAAGAGCACCACCGCACCCGAGTCCTGCAGGCCGTAGGCCAGCTCGGGCCCCGTCCACCACGCATTCAGCGGGACGACCGTGGCGCCCAGCACCTGCGCGGCCCAGAACGCGATCACCCACTCGGGATAGTTGCGGGTCGCGATGGCAACTCGGTCACCTTGTCGCACGCCGTCGTCACGCATCCAGGTGGCCAGTGCTCGCACCTGGCGGTGCGCCTCGGCGAAGGTGATGCGCTCGTCCTCGTACACGAGGTAGTCCTGGTCGGCGTGGGCGGCGCTTCCCTCCCACACATCCCGCAATGACTGCGGCGCGTGCTTGAACACCTTGGTCGGCACCCCACGCACGTCGACGGTCTCGATCTCGAAGAGAGGTCCAACATCGGTCACGCCGCGAACCTATCCATGGCGCGTGACCCCGTTGGTCAGTCGAGCATGTCCAGTGGGCTCCGCGAGTTGATGAGTGGGCAGACTGAACTCATGGCCACCTATGTGGTGAACAAAAAGGCGGTCGCCAACGCACGGAAGTTGATCGACGCTCGCCGATACCGGACCCGCAGCCGGTGGGCTGACGTCCAACCGCGCGCCGCCGAGCAGAACGCGTTCCTCGAGACGCATGGCTGGGCGGAGTACGCGGCCTGGCACCTTGCGCTGACGGAGGGCGCGTCCGACGAGACCAAGGGTCGCTACGCGTTCGTGTTCGGTGACTTCCGCCGGCTGCACCGCATGGGGTTGATCGCCTGCTACTACCGCGCCGCCGAATGGGAGCACACCGAGGTCATGGTCGCCGCACACAAGCTGCTCCTCTACCTCGACAAGTCAAAGGCGTGAACGCGGCTGCCGCGCGTCGTGCACTGAATCGCGCTGGAGCCCGAGCCGAGGCCCGGGCTCCTTTTCGCGATGGGAACGTCGACGACTACTCCGAGGCGATCGCTCCGAGGACGTCGAGCCTGGCCGATCCGCAAGTCTCGGCTTGACGAGGTCGAGTTCTGGATCGCCCAAGCAGATCAGCTGCTTCCGCAGTAGGACCGTCGTCTGGTCGACGGGCAGACGGGCGCGAGAGATCTCTCCGCGGTCGTCGCGCTCGAGTGAGTCGAGACCACACCGCTTCGTCCCGACAGTCCGATCAGGTCGGCTGGTTGCGCGCCATCTGTGCTTCACGGAGCTCGGTGTGCATCTCCCACGGCGGTTGGGGCAACACCGATCCCGTCTCGAGCAGCGACTTGAGGTTGGCGAGCACGGCCGGCCATCCCGCAGACGCTGCCCCGTACTGCTCCTGGTCGGCGAGGTTCTCGTGGGTGACGGTGAGCCGCACGATGTCGCGGTGCGGCTCGATGTCGAAGGTGACCCGTGACGGTTCGTCGGCCGGCTCCGCGTTTGGCTCCTCGAAGGTGATCACCAGCCTCCGGGGAGGGTCCGACTCCAGAACGGTGCCGACGACGTCGGCGATACTCGAGCCGTCGGTGCGCTGGTGTTCCCACGACGATCCGACCTGCCAATCCGAGACGTTGCTGTGTCCCCAGTAGTCCGCGGTAAGGGCCTCGTCGGTCACCGCGTCCCACACGCGTTCGGGCGTGCTGTGGATGTAGGTGACGTACACGAACGTCGGCTTGTCGGTCATTGCGTCCTCCTCTGCTCGTCGCTTCAATGCGCTCAGCGCTCGAAGGCGTGGGCGCTCGAACTTGTCGATCCAACGTTCCTGGACCTCGTGCAGAGGGACGGGATTGAGGTAGTGCAACTTCTCCCGGCCCCTTCGAACAGTGCTGATGAGGTTGGCGTCCTCGAGAACGGACAGATGCTGCGTGGCGGATTGACGGGCCATGCCCAGGTCATCGCACAGCTCGCGCAGCGTGAGCCCGTTGCGCTCGTGCAGCTTGTCCAGCAGGTGACGCCGGGTCGGATCGGCCAGCGCCTTGAAGACCAGTTCCACGTCTTCGGGCACAGTCCCGATTATGCAGGTATATACCTGCCTATTGCAACTGATCTCGAGAGGCCGACGCCATCATCGCGAGCGGGCGTGAACGTTTGCCGCCATCAACAGCATCGCGCCAGGGAGGGGGCTTGCCGCAAACGACGCAAACGTGCTGAACATGACGGGTCCGCTGCGCCGATCACGGCCAGACCGTATGAAGCCAGGAGTCGTGGAGTGCGTGTGTTGCTTTCGGCAGATGGGTCGAGCGCGCGGCCGCTCGGCGCGAGGTGCCTGTTCCTGTCCGGTGCCGCGCTCACCGGGGAGCGGCGATGACCGAACGTGCGGTGGTGATCGCAGGAGGCGGCCCGGCGGGGCTGATGTTGGCGGGCGAGTTGGCGTTGGCGGGGGTCGACGTCGTCGTCGTCGAACCACGCACCAGCCAGGATCTCGACGGCTCGCGAGCCGGCGGTCTGCACGCCCGCACCATCGAGGTGCTCGACCAGCGAGGCATCGCGGAGCGCTTCCTCTCGGAGGGTCAAGAGCACCCGTTCGCGGGCTACGCCGGGACCTTCTTGGACATCAGCGACTTCCCCACCCGCCACAACTACCTCCTCGCGCTCTGGCAGAGCGACTTCGAGCGCATCCTGGCCGCGTGGGTCGGTGAGCTCGGGGTCCCGATCCTTCGCGGCTGCGAGGTGGTGGGCGTCGCGCAGGACGCCACCGGCGTCGATGTCGAGCTGTCCGGCGACACGTCGCTCCGAGCCGAGTACCTCGTCGGCTGCGACGGAGGACGCAGCGTGATCCGCAAGGCAGCGCGCATCGACTTTCCCGGATGGGATCCCTCGACCAGTTGGCTGATCGCCGAGGTCGAGATGGACGAGGAGCCGCCGATCGGCATGCGCCCCGAGGGTGGCGGCATCGGTCCTGTCAACCGGGAGGAGGGCGGAGGGCCGTACCGGGTCGTGCTGCTCGAAAAGCACGTCGAACACACCGACGAGCCCACCCCGCAGGACCTCGGCGAGGCACTCATCGCCGCCTACGGCACCGACTACGGAATGCATCGCCCGACATGGATCTCCCGGTTCACCGACATGACCCGGCAGGCGGCGTCCTATCGCGCGGGACGCGTGCTGCTCGCAGGTGACGCCGCACACGTGCACAGCCCAGCAGGTGGACAGGGCCTCAACACCGGCGTGCAGGATGCCGTGAACCTGGGATGGAAGCTGGCCCAGGTGATCAACAAGACATCACCCGAGAGCCTCTTGGACACGTACCACGACGAGCGGCATCCGATCGGTGCCCGGGTGTTGCACAACACCATGGCGCAGGTCGCGCTCAGCCGCACCGACGAGCGCAGCAAGGCCCTCCGCGACACCGTGCTCGAACTGCTGAGCATGGACGAGCCGCGCAAGCGCATCGCCGCGATGATCTCCGGTCTCGACATCCACTACGACCTCGGAGACGGACACCCGCTGCTCGGGCGGCGCATGCCCGACCTCGACGTGCACACCGCTGACGGTCCCACGCGCGTGTTCACCCTGCTGCACGACGCCCGGCCCGTGCTCCTCAACCTCGGTGAACCCGGCGATTTCGACATTTCTCCTTGGGCGAACAGAGTTCGGTTGGTCGATGCCAAGCACGATGGCGCATGGGAGCTCCCGATCCTTGGCGAGGTCGCTGCGCCGGCCGCCGTCTTGATCCGACCCGACG
>DATAES010000275.1:0-4444 GCA_036257895.1 Acidimicrobiales bacterium | reverse complement strand
GTCATCGTCGGAGCCGTGCTCTTCATCCGGCGCAACTCCGGTCACGTCGCGGCTGCTGACTGAGCCCGGCTCCCGGGCGATGACCTCCCGCTCGCCGGCGATGAGCGTGGTTGTCGTCGCGTATGGCATGGCGCGCGAGCTGCCGCGGACGTTGTGCTCGCTGTCCGCGCCCTTTCAACGCGACGTCGAGGCTGAAGACTACGAGATCATCGTCGTCGACAACGGTTCGCCGGACCCCATTCGCGTCGAACCCACCACCGGCCTGCAGCCCGACGTCAGACTGCTCCGGCTCGATCCGGCGCCGCCCTCACCGGCACGCGCCGCCAACGCCGGCATCTCCCTCGCGCGCGGCGAGTTGATCGGCCTGATCGTCGACGGCGCCCGAATGGCCTCACCGGGCTTGCTCTCTGGCGTTCGCCTCGCGGCACAGGTGGCGGCGCGACCAGTCGTGACGGCACCGGCGTGGCATCTCGGTCCGGCGTTGCACAAGCACGCCGAGTCCGTCGGCTACGACCAGCAAGTCGAAGACGATCTTCTCGAAGCAGCGGGCTGGGCGGAGGACGGGTACGAGCTGTTCTCCATCGCGACCCCCGCCGCGTCGTCGGCGCGTGGGCTGTTCGGACCGATGGGCGAGAGCAGCTCGCTGTTCATGCCACGGGCACTGTGGAGCGAGACCGGCGGTCTCGACGAACGCTTCGAGTTGCCCGGCGGCGGACTCGTCAATCACGACGTCTACCGCCGTGCCTGCCTCCTCGACGGCGTCCAGCTCGTGGTCGTGCTCGGCGAAGGGACCTTCCACCAGATCCACGGAGGCGCTGCGACCTCATCACGGGTGACCACCGAGCAGATGCGGGCCGAGTACGAGACGATCCGCGGTGAGCCGCACCGTCCGCCCGCGAACGAACCCTGCTTCGTGGGGCATGTGCCGGCGCAGTATCGCTCGTACCTCGTGAGCTCCGTCGAGCTCGTCGAGAAGAAGCGGCGTGCTGCGGGTGCATACGATGCAGCGCAACCAGAATGACCAGGCGCGACCGCCGGGGAAAGGCGCACATGTCCGAGGATCTTCGTGCTTCGCCGTTCGGCACGAAGCAGAAGGGTCTCCACTGGCTGTACCGGCTCTACGAGTACCTGACGCTGCCGTTCACGATCCACTTCGTGCTCAGCTCGCCCAGCATCCATCCCGACTACGAGCTCAACGCCTGGCGCAAGTTCAAGCTCGGGATGCGCATGTACCGCAACACCCGCCGCATCTGGACCGGTGTGTCATTTCGCGGTCATCTCGCGATGGCAGTCAAGCTCTTCGAGCTACCGCCGTCGCAGCACGGTGTCGTGGTCGAGTGTGGGTGCTTCAGAGGGGGAACGACGGCAAACCTGTCGCTCATGTGCCGAGTGGCCGGTCGAGAGCTGTACGTGTACGACTCGTTCGAGGGTCTGCCGCCTCCCGACGACGGTGACAAGTACGCCAGCCCGAAGGGAACTGGCTTCTTGAAGGCACAGCTCGACCAGGTCAAGGACCATGTCGCCGCGCACGGTGCGCCTGAAGTGTGCACATACGTCAAGGGCTGGTTCGCCGACACGACCGCGCATCACGAGCCGCCGATCGCGCTGCTGTTCCTCGATGTCGACTATCAGGCGAGTCTCATTGACTGCATCCTCAACCTGTGGCCGAAGCTGATCGAGCGCGGCTACTGCTTCACGGACGAGTTCGTGCTCAACGACTACTGCGCGCTGTTCTGGTCAGAGAAGTTCTGGTCGAAGAACTTTGGTCGGACACCGCCAGGTCTCATGGGTTCGGGAACGGGGATCTCGCTGGGCGGGTTCTATCTCGGCGGCATCACCGGGATGAAGAACGACTACGACTTCGCGCACCCTGCGAGCATCGCCTACACGCGCAAGAACTGGTCCGGGTACTGGGACTACTACCCGGACGAACGAGCCGCGCCCGTCGTTCAATCGGAAGCGGGTACGTGAACCCTTGCCGGGACGCCAGTTGCTGTCGCGTCCGCTGGTACGTCGGAGACGACGACGGCATTGGCGCCGATGCGAGCGCGGTCGCCGACCCGAACGGGGCCGATGATCTTCGCACCGGTGCCGATGGAGACATCCGATGCGATCGATGGTCCTTCGAACAGCGCCTCACGGAGTCCGATCGTCACGAACGGCGCGATGAGCGCACGGGGCCCGATCTCTGTGAAGCCGTCGATCACGACTTGCCCGTGCATCAGGTAGAGGCCAGGTGCGATCACGACGGGGTCGCCGATGCACACCTGCGCCAACACCATCGCCGCTCGGTGCGCGAGGCGCGGCAGCACCGGCACGCCGAGGGCTTGCAGCCGCGCCTTGACGCGGTAGCAGACCTGGGCGAGAAAGGCGTCCGACACGATCATCAATCGCGCGATCTGCACGACAAGGTCCGCGCGCGATCGGAACTTGAACCGCTCGCCGCGATGCGCCGCGGTCATGCGCGCGTCAGCCGCGATCGCATCACCGAGCTTCGGATGACGCGCGCGCCGCTGCTTCATGACTTCGGATGCGCGCCCTCGATCGTTCCGTCGCATCATGCTCCTCGCCAACGGGTCTCCGAGCGTATGCGGTGCGGTTCGAGCCTGCAGTACGGTTCCCCGTAGGGAGGAAGGCAATGGCAGAGTCGGCGCTGGCTGATGCAGTAGAAGACGTCCTACGCCAAGCGGCAGCGCTGCGATCCCGGGGCGAGACCCGCGCCGCCATCGAGTTGCTGACCAAAGCCAATCGGGCGCAGCGCAGTTCCGAGCTCGAGTTGGCGATGGTCGACTTGCGCCTCGAGGGGGGCCGGAGCCTTTCGCCGTCCGACAGCGCGGTCGTCCACGCGCCCGTCGAGCCCCAGGGCCCCGGTGGTGCGATCGTCGAAGTGGACGCGGCGGGCCTCACGGTCTCGGCGCTGCGCGAGGGAATCGCTCGCAGCGGCTGCCTGCTCGTGCGCGGCATGGTGCGCCCGGAGGCCGCCGCACAAATCGCGGCCGGCATCGATAGTGCCCTTGCGGCATACGACGCCGCTGCTGCCGGCGACCGATCGGGCGACCCGGCTTGGTACTCCCCCCGGACCATCGAGGATCGGGCAGGGACCGGTGAGATCATCAGCCGCAAGATCACGCGCGACACGGGATCGCTGTGGGCCGTCTACTCACCGCGGATGCTGTTCGAGGTCCTCGAGCTCGTCGACGGAGTCGGGTTGGGCCCGCTGATGACGGATTTCCTCGGCGAACGGCCGGTCCTGTCGGCCAACAAGTGCACGTTGCGGCGCGCTCCGTGCGAGAACTTGCTCACCGGCTGGCACCAAGATGGTGCCTTTCTCGGTGACGAGATCGGCTCCTTCAACTTCTGGGTCACGTTCACGCGCTGTGGGGTCGACGCTCCCGGCATGGACATCGTCCCGAAGCGCTTCGACGGCGTGCTGCAGAGTGGCGGTCCGGGTGCGATCTTCAACTGGTCGCTGTCCGAGCAGACGGTGCTCGATGCGGCCGGCGACACGCCGATCGTTCGGCCCGAGTTCGAAGCCGGCGACGCGCTGTTGTTCGACCATCGGCTCGTGCATCGCACCGCTTCGTCGGCGACGATGCTGCACGAACGTCACGCTCTCGAGTCGTGGTTCTTCACGCCGTCCAAGTATCCGGCCGAAGGCCAGGTGCCGCTCCTGTACTGACCACGTCAGCCGGCCGTAGGGCTCGGCGATGTGAATGCCGGTATGGCGTAGCCCGCCACGACGGCGACGGTTGCAATGCAAGCAGCGATCGCGGCGCCGTCGGAGAGCTGCGCGATGCCGATGGCCACGAGCGCGAGGACGGCTTGCGCGGCGATGCACGCCACCGTCGCTCGCTCGGGCGACCACTTGCGATCGACGAGTTGGTCGTACACGTGACCGCGGTCGCCTCGAAACAGCGGACGCTTCGCGCGCCACCGTCTGATGACGGCGATCGTCGTGTCGGCGACCGGGACGCCGACGAGCAACGCAGCAGCAGCCGCGGTCGGGACCGATCCACCGGACCCGATCGTCGACGTCGCGAGCACCGCCAGGGCCGCACCGACGAGATAGCTCCCAGCGTCGCCGAGATAGATGCTCGCGGGCGGCCGGTTCCACAGGAGGAAGCCGCCGAGCGACGCCGCGACCGCCGCGGCCAGCACCCGATAGTCGCCGCTGAGCACGAAGGCGAAGCCCGCCGACGAGGCGACGGCGGTTCCGGACGCGAGCCCATCGAGGCCGTCGAGGAGGTTGACAGCGTTGATCAGCAGCACCGTCGCCAGCACGCCGACCACGATCAGCGGCGCGGCGAGGCCGGCGATGATCGACACGGTGACGCCGATCACCACCTCGCCCACGAACCGAGAACCACTGGGAAGATCGCCGATGTCGTCGGCGAGCCCCAACACCAATGCCAGGCCGAGCGGCATCAGCAGCACCGGCCGCGTC
>DATAES010000274.1:0-50051 GCA_036257895.1 Acidimicrobiales bacterium | reverse complement strand
CGGTTGGGCCGCCACCTTCCTCGCTTCGCCGTACGCCCGCTTCATCTCGGGGCACACACTGGTCGTGGACGGCGCCAACTGGCAGCGACGCACGTTGACCAACCCGCCGGTCGTGACGGTGCGCGAGCAGATGGGCAAAGGGCCGTTCGACGGTTGATCGACGTCAGTCGCCGTCGTCGATGAGCGCGTTGATCTCTCGGAAGGTAGAACGCTCCGATGGGAGCGCTCGACGGGCTGAAGGTCGTGGAAGCTGGCTTGCTGGTGCAAGGGCCACAAGCGGCAGCGACATTGGGCCAGTGGGGTGCCGACGTGATCAAGGTCGAGCTTCCCGGGCGCGGCGACCAGTCGCGATGGCTGCCGGTGCAGCCGGACGACCCGCGAAGCGCTTACTTCATCGGCTGCAACCGCGGGAAGCGCAGCGTGACGCTCGACCTGCGCACGCCCGATGGGCGCGACATCTTCCTGCGACTCGCGGAGTGGGCCGACGTCGTCATCACGAACTTCACGCCGGGGACGATGGACCGATGGGGGCTCGGCTACGAAGACGTCGCCGTCCGCAACCCTTGCGTCGTGTACGCGGCCAGTTCGGCGTTCGGTTTCGAGGGCACGGACGCCAGCCGCGAAGGTGCCGATCTGAGCGGTCAGGCCGCTGGCGGCCTCATCAGCACGACCGGGGTGGACGGAGGCGACGTGACCCCGGTCGCGGTGACGATCGCAGACCACATCGCGTCGCAGAACCTCGTCGCCGGCATCCTCGCCGCGCTGGTCGCACGCGAGCGGACCGGGCGCGGCCAGCGGGTCACGACGTCACTGTTGGGCGGGCAGATCTGGGCGCAGGCGAGCGAGATCACCGGCTGCATGTTGCGTGGTGCCGCCGCGGGACGCTCCAACCGCGGGCATCCGTTGATCCCGGGCTTGTACGGCTTGTTCCGCACGGCCGATGGATGGATCGCGATCGTCGGCGTCGTCGGCCGCATGCGCGAGACGTTCTTCGACCTCGTGGGCCGGCCGGAGCTGCACGAGCGGTTCCCCGAGCAGCTCTACTGGGAGGCCGACAAGGCGGAACTGTTCCCGCTGCTCGACGAGGCCTTCGTTGCCGAGCCGACGGCGGTCTGGTGCCAGCGGCTCGACGCGGCCGGCGTGCGCAACGCGCCGGTGCGCGATCACGCCGAGGTCATCGCTGATCCCAACGTGTGGGCCAACGGCTACTTGGCGAGGGTCGAAGGCGACGACCTCGTCGCCGCGCCCGTCTCGTTCAGCGACACGCCAGCCCAACCGTCGGCGGCGATCCCCGAGCTGGGACAGCACACCGAGGAAGTGCTGCTCGAACTCGGTTACACGTGGGACGACATCGGTCGCCTCCAGGCGGCCGGATCGATCTGATGGAGTGAGCGCATGACGTACTCGATCGTTGCCAAGGATGCCGAGACGGGTCAGCTCGGTGTCGCGGTGCAGACGTGCACATATGGCGTCGGGAGGTCGGTGCCGTGGGCGATCGCGGGTGTCGGCGCGGTCGCCACCCAGGCGATGGGCGAGCCTGCGTACGGGCCTCGGTGTCTGGATGCCATGGCATCAGGCGCCGGCGCCGTCGACGCTCTGGCTGCCGCCCGCGAGCTCGACGGCGCGAGCGCGATACGTCAGGTGGGTGTGGTCGACGCCTCCGGAGCGGTCGACGCCTTCACCGGAGAGATGACGGTCCGCCATGCAGGCCACGTAACCGGAGACGGCTGGACCATCCAAGCGAACATGATGGCGACGCCTGACGTGTGGCCGGCGATGGCTGACGCCTACGAGTCCGCGTCCGGTCCGTTCGGCGATCGCCTCTTGGCCACGTTGCGCGCCGGCGAGGCGGCGGGCGGCGACGGGCGCGGCCGGATGTCGGCCGCGATGTTGATCGTCGACGGTGATCGCCATGACGACCCGTGGGAAGGCCGCTTGATCGACGCGCGCATCGACCACACCTTCGGTGATCCGATCGCCGAGCTCGAGCACGTGTACCGCGCCGCGCTCGCGTACCGGCACTTCAGCCGCGGAGTGGACACCGTCATGACCGGCGACGGGCACGGCGCCCTCCGTGAGACGGAGGCGGGGCTCGACTTGCTGCCGGGTGACGGCAACCTTCGGTTCCTCCGAGTCGGCGCGCTGCTGGCCACAGGTGATGTCGACGGCGGCGTCGCGGAGATGCGCGAGTTGCTTCGCGAGCGGCCGTCGTGGGCGACCGTCGCCCGCGGCTTGTACGAACGGGGCTTCATGGCCTTGCCGTCTGGCGTGGACCTGGAAGCGGTTCTCGGCGACGGCGCCCACCAGCCGTAGCGGACAACGAACGGAACTATGGCGTGGCGCGTCGCGATGCCCGACCGTTGATGAAGTCGACGACGGCCTCGAGCTCCGGTTCGTAACCGTTGGTGGTGTCGACGCCAATCGACGGAATGCCCGACCCGAACCGGACGAAGTTGTCGAAGTACTGATCGTCGTCGAGCACCATCGCGTCCGCGTGCGCGGTTCGTGACGATGCTCGCTGCTCGACGCGCTGCCGAGCCACGTCGGCGTCTGTGTAGCACTGCACGACGCACAGGTGTGCGAGGTCCGAGAACGGTTCGAGGTTCGGTGCCCACACCTTGTCCTGAAACGCAGCCTCGGCGACCACGGTGACGCCGGCGCGCACCAGCGTCGCCACGACGTCGAAGAACACCGGCAAGGTGCGAACGGTCAGCGAATCACCGGCCTCAGGTACGAACTCGATCTCGCCGGCAGCGTGGACCATCCCCTCTTTGATCTCGTCCCGGCAGATCGCGGGACAGCCGATGGCCCGAGCAAGCTCGTGTGCGAGTGTCGTCTTGCCCGTGCCCGCGGGACCGCTCACGACGACCAACGTTGGGAGAGCCACGTCACCAGTTTCCATCGAGCGTGCGCCAAGCGCCCTGACAGGGCGGTTCACGCACACTCAGCGCCAAGAGTCAGCGCGACAGGTGCTTTGGATTGGCGACCGCGAGCTTGTCGCGGACGGTCAGCGCGAGCGATCCCCAGTCATCGCCGGAAGGGGCGTGTGAGTCCTGCGCGAGCTGGCGCTCGACAATGGCGATCGCGTTCGCGGCGACCCGGGCGTGGAACGAGACGCGGCCGGACGTCGCGGGCACGACATCGTCGAGCAGGAAGCCGCGCACGGCGTCCAGCAGTTCGCGAGCGGTCGGCCGTCCGTTGACGTCGGCAACGTCCGGCACGGATGGCGCGGGAGGGGCGTCCCGCGCCGCCTTCCATTCGTCCGGTGCGAGCAACTCGATCAGGTCCCACTCCTGCTCGGCGACGCGCCGACCGATCGCCGCCAGCTCGACCGACCGGACTGCGCCTGTGAGATGGGCGGCGGCCTGTCCCATGCAACCGACACCCCATTGCAGCGTCTTCGCCACGAGCCACCAATGCAGCGCGTCGCGATCGACAGTTCGCCCGCCCGCCGCTTCGTAGGCCCGCACGAGTTGGTCGATGGTGCCCAGGCCGCCGACCTCGAGCGGGGCACCGAAGCGCCACGCCTTCACGCACAGCCAACCGAGGTCCTCGAGCGGATCCCCGACGTGCACGAGCTCCCAGTCGATGGCGGCGGCGAGTCCGTCGGGTCCGACGATGATGTTGCCGAGGCGCAGGTCGCCGTGCACCAACGTCGTCGCAGTCCGCGGCGGCCGGTTCTCCATGAGCCAGTCGTACGCCTTCTCGAACGTGGCACTCCGGTCCTCGACCATGCCGTACGCGTTCCAGTACTGCGTGAGGCTGTCCACTTCGACCGCGCCCGGCACTTCGGCGGGATCGACGGCGTGCAGTCCGGCGAGGAAGGCGCCGAGATCGTCGACGAGCACGGTGCGGGCGCGGGCGAAGTCCTCGTCGCGCAGGATCCGGCGAGCGAGCGTCTCGCCGGGCACACGAGCCATGACGAGTCCGGCAGTGCCCAGCAATGAGCCGTCGTCGTCGACGAGCACTTCGGGAACGAGCAGACCGGCGCGAGTGCAAGCCCGCATGGCGTCCGCTTCGGTACGCATCGATCCGCCGACGCCGGGGCGTCCCGGAGGATCGCGGCGCAGGATCAAGTCGCGTCCTGCGGCCGAGAACGACCACGTCTCGCGCGACGCGCCACCGCTCAGTCGTTGGAGCGCGTCGATGTGAACCGGTGCGCCGAGCACCGGCTCGAGGGTCGCCCGCAGATGGTCAGATACCGACTTCGGTCCCGACAGGGGTGTCACCGACGATCTGGTCGAGGTACTCGGAGAGTCCGGCGCCGTCGTGACCTTCGCACGACCAGCGCGTCATGCCCTCGGTGATGCGCGTCACCAGCCCGCCACGCCGGTTGCGCAACGGGATGTTCGACCACACGTCGCCTTCGACTTCGTAGACGTGGTCGTCCGTCGTGACGATGGCCTTGTTCTTGGTGGGGAACCACTCCTTGTCGTAGTCGGACGAGAGTTCGACCTTGCGGATCGGCACCCACTGCGCGTCGCCGTAGCGGGCGACGTCGTAGAGGAACCCGTGCGCGTTGCGTTCGCCCGCCTCGTTGCCGGCCACGGTGCAGGCGAAGCCGAGATCGGGCCCGAGGTTGACGGTGAGCCACCGGTACCACCAGATGTTCTGCCAGAACCGAGGCCCCCACGAGTGATCGCGCAGTCCGAGGCCGTCGCTGATCTCGAAGGTCTCGTCGCCGATCCGAATCGTTCCGGTGCTGCGCATGTGTTGTTCGGTGTGGCCGCGGGCGAACAGCTTCTCGGGATCCAGGTCGGGCTTCTCCTCACCCTCCTCCCACTCGGGCTCGCCGCCCCACGGCTTGCCCACAGCCTCGAGCGCGAGGCCGATCTGGCACGGCTCGAACGGGTTGTTCTCGAATGCGGTACGAGGATCAGCCATCTCGCGCGGCTCGGTGAGGACGCACACCTTGCCTTCGTACGTGATGCGATGCTTCTCGTACGGTGCGACCACCTCGAACCGGAGGCCTCCGGCGTCGTGCGCGGTGTGCCCCTCGATGTGCGGACGCTTGAACATGAATCCGACACGACCGTCGGGCAGGTACAGGCAGACCGTCATCTCCGCGTAGCCCTCGTTCGGACGGTTGCCCATCCGCACCCAACCACCCATCTGCACATCCAGATCGAACCAGTTGTAGTAGCGGCTCTCGTTGAAGTTCGACGCCTCCTCGACAGGGTGGAGGTAGTCGTCCTCGGGATCCAGTCGAATGCGCATGGTCGAACGCTAACGCCCGAGGAGATCTAGATTCAGCTGCCGATGGCAGCGCGCTCCAGCGACACGATCGTCGCTCCGCAGCTCGTCGCAGAGTTCCGGGAGCAGGGCTACGTCGTCGTTCCCGGTCTGCTGCCGCTCGACGAGCTCGACTACTACGGCGCGCTCGTCACGAACGCGGTTCGGCGTCGCACCGCCGGCGACACCGTCCCGCTGGTGGACAAGAGCCGCTACCAGCAGTCGTTCCTGCAGTGCATGAACCTCTGGGAGGACTTTCCCGACATCCGTCCTCTCACGTTCCATCCCACGCTCGGCCGGGTGGCCGCCGAACTGCTCGGTGTCGACGGCGTACGTCTGTGGCACGACCAGGCCTTGTACAAGCAGGCGGGAGGACGGGCGACGGATCCGCACCAGGACCATCCGTACTGGCCGGTCAAGGAGACTGCCTCGGTCTCGGCCTGGATCCCGTTCGACGGCTCGACCGTCGAATCCGGCGCCATGGCCTACCTGCCGGGATCGCACAACGTCGGGTTGCGCAAGTTCGTCAACATCTTCTTCGGGGAGCCGCACGACATCCTCGCCGATCCCGAGGTGGCCGACATCCAGCCCGTCTTCGTCGAGGTGCCGAAGGGGTCGGTCGCCTTCCATCACGGACTGACCGTTCACCTCGCAGGTCCGAACACGACGTCTACCGACCGCGCCGTGCACACGATCATCTACATCCCCGACGGCAGCACGCGCGGCTATCCGTTCCGCCACTTCGCGGTCGACCGATCGGGGATCGAGGTCGGCGATGTCATCGACGGCGACGTCACGCCGATCGTGTGGCCCCGTCCTGAAGGCGATCTTCCCGAACGGCCGGCGGTCGGCTTCACGTTGCCGGCCGGCATCACCAACTCCGGCGCGGTCCCGGCTGACTGACTAAGGAGTCACCAGGATCTTGCAGTGCTCGTCAGGATTGGCGAGCGCGCGGAACGCGTCGGGCACACCGTCGAGGCCGACCCTGCCCGTGATCATCGGCTCGACGTCGACCTCGCCCGCGGCGATCGATCGCAAGCTCGCCTCGAACTCCATCGGGTCGTAACCCAGGACGAACTGCAGGTTCAACTCCTTGCCGATGGCGAAGAACGGCGTGATCGCGTCGCGCTCCATGCACACACCGACGACGACGATGCGGGACTGAGGCGGCGCGGAACGCAACGCGCTGTCGATGATGCCGGGCACACCGATCGCCTCGAAGACCACGAGCGGCCGTCCGCCACCTTCACGGACCCACGCGTCGAAGGCCGGCTCTTCGGCCGGATCGACAGCGACGTGCGCGCCCATGCGCTCGGCCAGTGTCCGCCGTGCTGGTGAGTAGTCGCTGGCCACGATCGGTGCGATGCCGCGCTGCTGCAACGCCGCGATCACCGCGAGCCCGACCGGGCCGCAACCGAGCACCAGTGCGCCCGCGCTGGACTCGATGCCCGAACGATTCACGGCGTGCAGTCCGACGGCCATCGGTTCCGTGAGCGCGGCGAGGCCGGCCTCGAGACCGTTGGGCACCTCGACGAGCATCGGTGCTGACAGCAACATGCGCTCGCTGTAGCCGGCAGGAAGGTCGTTGCTGTAGACGAGATCTTTCACACCGGTGAGCGTGAGCATCGCCGGGATCGACGTGACGAGCGTGCCCGGCTTGGGCCCGATCGTGTCGGGACCGATCTCGAGCACTTCGGCCGAGAACTCGTGACCCATGAAGACGTCGCGACCGAGGTCGGGCTGCATGCCGCCCAGGTCGGGCATGCCTTCCATCTCCTGTCCGAGGGCGAGCAGCGTCGGACCGTGCTTCGCGAAGTGGAGGTCGGATCCGCAGATGCCGCACGCCTTGACCTCCACCAAGACCTGACCGAACTCGGGCTCCGGATCGGGCACGTCGTCCCGTACGACCATCGCTCCTGCCCGTAGCACCGCAGCCCGCATCGTCAGCTCCCCTTCTGCCCGACTTCGTGAACGAACCGCACGAGCGTGGCGTTGACCTCTTCCGGCTTCTCCTGCTGGACCCAGTGGCCCGCGCCGTCGACGAGCACGGTCCCTCGATGATCGGTGAGCGAGTCGAGGAAGTTCTCGGGTGGCGTCATGCGCAGCACCGGATCGAGCTTTCCGCCGATGAACAGTGACGGCACCTCGACTTTGGCGCCCGCGACACGCTCGGTGAGAGTCCAGTTGCGGTCCATGTTGCGGTACCAGTTGATGCCGCCGGTGAACCCGGTACGGGAGAACTCGTCGACGTAGTGGTCGAGCTCACCTTGCGACAGCCAGTCAGGCAACCCGTCCGGCTCGGGCAGCCGGTCGACGAAGCCGCGGCCGTCGTTCGCGAACGCGGCTGGGTCAGGTGTGGCGTCCTCCGCGACGGCAAGGTTGGCGAGCAGTCGTCGCATGGTCCGCGCCGGATCGGCGGCGAGATCGGCGTCGGCCACGCCGGGATCCTGGAAGTACACGATGTAGAAGAACGAGTCGCCGAATGCGTTGCGCATCATCTGGACGGGCGGCATCGGCGCTCGCGGAAGGAACGACACGCTCATGTTGACGATGCCCCGGACGCGTTCGGGCGCGAGCATCACCAGGTTCGACACGACCATCGAACCCCAGTCGTGCCCCACGAAAATCGCCTGTTCCTCTCCCAGCTCGTCGAGCAGGCCGAGCAGGTCGCCGACGAGGTGCTCGATGTCGTAGTCCTCGATCGCCTCGGGACGGCTCGACCGTCCGTAGCCGCGCTGATCCGGCGCGATCACGCGACAACCGGCGGCCGCGAGCGCAGGGACCTGATGCCGCCACGAGTAGGCAAGTTCGGGGAAGCCGTGTGCAAGAACCACCGGCGTGCCGGTGCCGGCTTCGATCACGTGCAGGTCGACGCCGTTGGTGCGCACTGTTCGCTCGTCGGCGTCAGGCATCACGAGCGACCATAGGTCATGCGGGTTGATCGCCTACCAACCGGCGACGAAGGGCAACGGGTCCCGCGTCGTTGAAGCCAAGATCGCGGTAGAGCGGTTCGCCCGCCTCGGTGGCGTGCAACTCGACGTAGACGACACCTTCGTGCTCGCACCATTGCAGCAGGGCGGTCATCACGGCGCGCCCGTAGCCACGCGAGCGGGCGTCGGGGTCGGTCGCGACCCATTGCACATACGCGAAACGCGCTGCGAGGTTGTTCGGTCCCGCCAGCCGGGTGGTGACGGTGGCGGCCGCGGATGCAGCCAGACCAGAACGGTCCGGATGGTCGACGACGAAGGCACCGAGGTCCTCGCCGAGCCTCGACCGGAACTGCGCCGTCGCCGTGGTTATCCACCGCGGATCCGTCGGATCCTGGCCCATGCTCGAATACATCACAGCGGCCAGGCGAAGGACCTCGTCGGCGTCCTCGAGCGTTGCCGGTCGTGCCCGCATCCGCCGAGTCAACCCGCCCCGGTCGTCACTCACCAACCCGAACTGGCGTGCGTCACCCACACGCCGTGTGGATGGTGAACGCCGAAAGCCCCGATGGGGGAGCGCGATCGGGGTATCCATGTCGGCGTGACGAGCACGCGGGCGCAGGTGATCGTGGGGCTGGTGCTGCTCATGGCCTTCGGCTGGTGGGTCACAGCGCAACCGCCGTTCAGCGTGAGCGGGACGATCGGCGTGCTCGTTGCCGGCGTTGCGTTGATCGGGTTGGCGCGGCTGTGGCGACACGGCATGCAGACGGACGACCGTTCAGCTGGGAACGAGAAGCTCTGGGTTTGGGCCGTCGTCATCGGCGCGATCGTCGTGTGGGAGCTGATCACGTTTCTCGGTCATCCGCGCGAGGCACATCCGACGATCAGCTCGATGGCTGACACGGTGCAGGCCGAACACGCCGTGCGTTGGTTGTTCTTCGGCGGCTGGGTCGCGTTGGGTTGGTCGCTCGCGACATGACCTCGCGGACCGCAACCTTCGTCGTGTGGGGCGTGCTCGCTGCGCTGCTCATCGCGACAGAAGTGCTCGCGGTCACGACCCGGCGGATCCCGACGGTGGGCGCACTCCTCAGATCACTGGTGCGCCACCCTGCCATGCGTGTCGTGTTTCTCGCCGCGTGGCTGTGGCTCGGATGGCACTTCTTCGTCCGCTCGTCACGTTGAGGTGTCGTCCCACCACCACGCCAAGCCGACGAGCCCTGGTCCGGTGTGGGCGACCATCACCGGACTGAACGAACCGATGAAGGACGCGGCAACGCAGGTTGCGGCCTGCACCCGGTCGAGCAGGCCCTCGGCGTCTTCGGGCGACAATGCGTGGAGCGCGGCGACATGGCTCCCGTCTGCACTGCCGGGCGACCGTCCGGGCGCGCCCCGCGTCCAGCTCTCGAAGATCCGATCCAACGCCTTGGCCCGGCTGCGCGCCGGGCGGAGTGCGTGCGCGCCCCCGTCGCGGAACTCGAACATCGGTTGAAGCCCCAGCCACCTGCCCGCCCACGCCGCGGCGTCCGGCACGCGTCCGCTCTTGGCCAGCCGGTCGAGATCGGCGATCGTCGCGACCAAGTGGACCTGGGACGCGACGCGGCGCGCCACAGCTTCCACTTCGGCCAGCGACTGGCCTCGCGCGGCTGCATCGGCCGCGGCGAGGACGATGAGACCCTCGGCGCCCGCCGCGGTTCCCGTGTCGAGCACGCGCACGCGCTCAGGATCGAGCGACTGCGCGGCGACGTGCGCCGACTGCACGGTGCTGCTCATGGTGCCGGCGATCGTGAGGACGAGCGCGCCGTCGTCGATACCTGCTTCCTCCAGCGCGAGCTCGAACTCACCCGGCGTCGGTGCCGACGTCGTGATCCCTTCGTCGATGCGGGCGAGCACCTCCTCGAGACTGAGATCGCCGTCGTGCATCGACGTCTCTCCGATCGTGAGCCACATCGGCACGACGGAGATGGCCGCCGCGGTGGTGATGTCCTTCGGCAGTGATGCCGCGCTGTCAGTGAGGATGGAGACCGGCAACGGCCACCTCCGTCGTGGTGGGAGAACGCAGCATCGGCGCAGTGACGAGGACGAGCGCGCCGGCGCACAACAACACGAGTCGTGCCGGCTCGAGAACGCCCACCACAGGAACGCGGACGTCGCCGATGACGTCACCGGCCACGCCGGCCGCGATGGCCGAGAGACTCAGACCGGCGCGGATCACGACATGGAACGCGGTGAACGCCAGCACGCGTTCGTGTCCTTCCAGCATCGACTGCAGGGCACTCATCCCGCTGGCGAGCACGAACGCTGTAGCCGCGCCGAACGCGACCGCGCCGACGAAGGCGAGAGCGATGCCGTTGGCCAGACTCATCAACGCCACGGTCGCTCCCTGCACGATGACGCCGTGTCTGATGTTCGTGATGTGGTCGTGATCACGCGCCAGTTGCAGCGCCCCGAGACCGATCGCGGCACCGACGCCGAACAGCGCGATCATCAGGCCGAACTGCGTGTCCGAGGCACCGAGGACGTCACGGACGTACACGACGCCGAGCGAGAAGAGTGAGCCGAGCGCCAACACGATCGCTGCGGTGGGCGTCATCACCATGCGTACGAGCGGGATGCGTAGTGCATCACGGAAGCGTGCTTGTGGCTCGTCACTCGGGCGGGAGGCCTCCTCCGACGATTTGGGGAGGCGTGAGACGAACAGGAACGACACGACGAACGTGACTGCGTCGAGGAAGAAGACCAGCACGAACGGGTGGCCGCCCAGCCAGCCGCCCCCCGGTGACAGCGCGGCCACCGCGCCGAACGCGGCGGCGCCGAACGGGATCGACCCGTACGAAGACACGAGGATCGCCGAGTTCGCGAGCGACAGTTGGTCGCGTTCGACCAGGTCAGGGATGAGCGAGTCCCGAGCGGGCAGGAACACGATGCCCGCCGCTTCGAGCAGGAACGCGCACACATATACCCACCAAAGCGCGGCCACCAGGGGAATCGCGACGACGATTCCCGCTCGAACGAGGTCGGCCGCCTGCATCGTGCGACGCCGGTCCCAGCCCCGGACGCCACGCGCCGCGAACGGCGCCGCCGCCGCCGCGGGGAGCAGCCGCAACAGCAATACGCCGCCCACGGCGGTGGAGGATCCGGAGACGCGCAGCACGAGCGCCATGAGAGCGACGGTGACCATCCAGTCGCCGAAGCCCGAGATCGCCTGTCCGATGAACAGGGCGCGAAAGGCGGGACGTCGAAAGACCTCTCCCACGCATCCATT
Organism: Acidimicrobiales bacterium; assembly: GCA_036257895.1. Lineage (GTDB taxonomy): Bacteria > Actinomycetota > Acidimicrobiia > Acidimicrobiales > JACDCH01 > DATAES01. The sequence continues at coordinate 38,630 of DATAES010000274.1, read as the reverse complement.
GTGCGTCCTTCGTCGTAGGAACTCGACGGCATTCCCGCGACCTCGACGGATTCGTGCCGATGAATAATCTCGACCGCTTCCATGTCTGACTCACTGCTCGCCGATATCGAACCGAATCAGGGCCCGTCCGCCCCGCTCCCGGCCGTCTCGACGGTGCCGTCGAGGCGGAGGCGGCGAGTCGCCCTGGCGGCGCTGCTGCTGGCCGCGGCGGGTTACAGCTGGTTGGCGTCTGACTTCGACTTGTCCCGTTTCGCGCCGCTTGTGGTGGGTGTGCCGATGGTGTTCGCCGCTGTCGCCGCCTTGCGTTCGTGGATCCACCACGACCGCCGGCGGGCGGCTTCGCGGTCCCGCGAGCGGAGGCGCTTCGGTGGACTGCACCATCGAGGGGTGCTGATGTGGTCGGTGCTCGCCGCGCTCCTGATCGCATGGGAGCTGCGCGAGCTGACCGGCTCACCACGGGTCGACTACCCGACCGTCACCTCGCTGGTCGGCACCATCACCAGTTTCCGGCCTGTCTACGCGCTCGCCTTCCTGGCGTGGCTCGTCGTCGGCTACCGCCTGATCGAGCGGCAGCGATGACCGCGACCATCGGAGTGGCGGTCTTCGCCCTGATCGCCGTGGGGGTCGTCGGGCTCGAAGCGGTGGCCCGGCGATCCGGGCATCCGCATGCCACGATGACCGAGGTCGGCCGCTGGCTCCGGAGCCACCGCGTGATGCGGTGGGCGCTCCTGATCAGCTGGGGCTTCGTCGGCTGGCACTTCTTCGTCCAGTAGACGAGTGAACCTCTCGTCTCAGGCGGGGCGAGCCTCGGGATCGACGAGGCACCAGGACACGGCGGCGAGGATCGTCGACGTGCCGACCGCGTCGAAGGCATGCCCCATGGCCGGTACCAGGTCGAGCCGGCGCCGACCGGTGACCTGGTCGTGGAGCCGCGATGCTTCGAGTGCAGGCATGAACCGATCGGCGAGGCCGTGCACGATGGCGAGCGGGCAGCTGACCTGCCCGGCGAGGACCTCCGGTGAATCAGGACGAGACCGCGTCGGCGCCACTCGAACACCCAGCGAGCGGTCGAGGTAGCGGCGCCCTGGCCACGTCTGGGTGACCACCGCCGCGAGCAAGGTCCGCAGCGTGCGGAGTTGCCAGCGCGCCGGGCAGCTGACGGTGACGACACCGGCGATGTCGTCGTGGGCGGCGGCGTAGCGCAACGCCGCGATGGCTCCCATCGACGCGCCCACGACCACGACCTTGGAGGTGACCTCCCGCGCCGCATCGACGGCTGCCGCGACATCGAGGACCTCGTCGGTGCCGAGCGTGCACATCCCGTCGGACTCACCGTGTCCACGACCGTCGTAGGTGAGCACCGAGTGGCCGTTGCCCTCGAGCGCGTCCGCGATCGCGCTGACGGAGCCGTGGTTCCGGTGTGCCGTGAACCCGTGGACGACCACGACGGTCGTGCGGCTGCCCTCCACCCGACGCAGGTCGGTGGCCAGGCGGCAGCCATCCGAGGTGACCAAAGTGGACGCCTCTAAGGTCGGACTTCTCGATGAGCGGACGCCTACCTCGGCCACTCGCCCATACTGACGCACTCCCCGCACCAGCGGTGCTCGCTGTCGCCTTCCTGTGCGGGGCGGTCCCGTTCAGCAACATCGCGGCGCGGCTCGTGCGGGGGGTCGACCTGCGCGACGTCGGGACCGGCACGGTCTCGGGGACCGCCCTGCACGAGGTGGCGGGCTTCGGGCCACTTGCGGTGGCCGGCGTCCTGGAGGTGGCCAAGGGGTCGGTGGGCCCTGTCCTCGCCGGCCGCAACCGCCCCGCGCTCGCGGCGGCGGCCGGCGGCGCGGCCGTGGCCGGACACAACTGGTCGCCGTTCCTGCGAGGCGCCGGCGGCCGCGGCATCTCGCCTGCGACCGGCGCGCTGCTCGTGTCCGCGCCGACGGGGGCAGCCGTCCTCCTCGGTGGGCTCGCCGCCGGCCGTGTCGCCCGCCAGACCGCGCTCGTGTCCCTGATCGCCGATGTCGCGTTGGTGCCGGTCGCCCGGAGGTTGCACGGCGAGCGAGGTGGAATGGCCGCCGCGGCAGTCGTCGGCGTGATCGTCGCGAAACGACTGGCGGGGAACGCGCCTGCGCCCCGCGCCACCCGATGGACCACGCTCCGCCACCGCCTCCTGTTCGACCGCGACTGACACGCTCGCCCGCCTTTTCGTCGTTCTGGCGTCAACCAGCGCGCATATGCGCACTGGTTGACGCCAGAACGGGAGCGGCCAGCATTAGATTCCGCGGCATGAGCTCGGCCACCGCCGCTGGTCCGACGTCGATGCCATTGTTCGACCAGACGATCGGTGAGAACCTCGCCGACATCGTCAGTCGTTTCGGCGACAGGGACGCCTTGATCGTCCCGTTCCAGAACGTGCGGCTCACGTATACGGAGTTCGCGCGCGAGGTCGACACGGTGGCGCGCGCGCTCTTGGCCGCGGGACTCGTGAAAGGCGACCGCGTCGGCATCTGGAGTCCGAACAACGCCGAGTGGGTGCTCGTGCAGTACGCGACTGCGCGGGTCGGCGTCGTCCTCGTGAACATCAATCCCGCGTACCGCACGCACGAAGTGAAGTACGCGCTCGAACAATCCGGTTGTCGCTTCCTCATCTCGGCGACGGACTTCAAGACGAGCGATTACCGGGCGATGATCGACGAGATCCGTGGCGACGTACCAGGGCTCGAACGCATCGTGTTCCTCGGCACGGAGGGCTGGAACGAGTTCATTGCAGCCGGTGAGTCCGTCGCCCAAGGCGAGCTCGAGGCGCACGAAGCGACGCTCGACTGCAACGACCCGATCAACATCCAGTACACGAGTGGAACGACCGGCTTCCCGAAAGGGGCGACGCTCAGTCATCGCAACCTCGTGAACAACGGCTTCTTCGTCGGCGAAGGTTGCCGGTACACGGATGCCGACCGCGTCTGCATCCCCGTCCCCTTCTACCACTGCTTCGGCATGGTGCTCGGGAACCTGGGGTGCACCACTCACGGTGCCGCGATGGTCGTGCCGGCTCCAGCCTTCGAGCCCGCGGCCACCCTCCAGACCGTGCAGGACGAGCGGTGCACGAGCTTGTACGGGGTCCCGACGATGTTCATCGCCGAGCTCGCGCTCGCGAACTTCGCCGACTACGACCTGTCGTCGTTGCGCACAGGGATCATGGCCGGCTCGCCGTGTCCGGTCGAGATCATGAAGCAGTGTGTCGACAAGATGAACATGTCCGAGGTCACCATCGCGTACGGCATGACGGAGACGTCGCCCGTGTCGACACAGACAGCCGCGGACGACCCGCTCGACAAGCGCGTCGGCTCCGTCGGCCGCGTGCATCCGCATGTCGAGATCTCGGTCGTCGACCCTGAGAAGGGGATCACCGTTGGCTACGGCGAACCGGGCGAGCTGTGCACGCGTGGCTACTCGGTGATGCTCGGCTACTGGAACGATCCCGATCGCACCGCGGATGCCATCGACGACGAGGGATGGATGCACACGGGTGACCTCGCCGTGATGGACATCGAGGGATACGTGAACATCGTCGGACGGATCAAGGACATGGTGATCCGAGGCGGCGAGAACGTGTACCCCAGGGAGGTGGAGGAGTTCCTCTACACGCATCCGGACATCGTCGACGTGCAGGTGATCGGCGTACCCGACGCCAAGTACGGCGAAGAGATCATGGCGTGGATCCGCGTGCGCGAGGGCGCAGCGCTGTCGACGGAGGACGTCGCCGCGTTCTGCCAGGGCAAGATCGCCCACTACAAGGTGCCGCGGTACGTCCATGTCACAGAGGAGTTCCCGATGACCGTCACCGGCAAGGTGCAGAAGTACCTCATGCGTGAAGCGTCCATCGAGATGCTCGGCCTGCAGGACGCCGCCAACACCCAGACCGCGTAGCCCCTCCGATCCGCGCCGGCGCGAGGGATGCGGTGCCGGGTCACGCGGGTACCTCGAAGGGGGCGATCATGCCCAGTTCGGCATGATGCTTGTGCGACGCCGGATCGGTGATGAAGCACATGGCCACGTAGTGACCGGGGGACAGGGCGAGGTCCGCGAACCCCGTCTGACCGGGTTCGACGCCGCCCGATCCGCCGGCGAACGTGAGCGGCTTGTCGCCTTGGAAGCCCGCCTGTAGGTACGGGAGCACGTCGTTGAGCGTCTTGCCGTCGTCGATGCGCATCACGACGAACTCGTGCGCCTCGGCTCCGTTGTTCACGAACCGGTACGTGCCCGACGTGCCCAGTCCTTGCGCCGGCAGCGTGAAGTTGAAGTCCTGCATCACGAGGTCGGCGACGGGGGCGGGGCCGGCGATGGGCGTCGCGGCGGCCGTGTCAGGAACGGTGAGCTCGGCGACCATGCCCTTGTGCAGGTGGCCGACGTGGTCACCGCTCGGGATGTAGCAGACGAGCGCGTACTTGCCGGGCTGGAAGTCGGCATAACCGGTGCCAGCCGAGCCCGCGTCGACCACGTTCACGCCCCCCGAGTTGTCGATCAGCGAGCCGGCGCTCCCTTCGTCGCTCTGGGCCGCGGACAGATAGCGATCGATCGACACACCGTCGTGCAGCCGCAGGATCATCACCTGGTGCGGCTCGCTGCCGTTGTTCTGCAACTGCACCGGCACGCGGCCGGCAGCCATGGTCTTGCTGTTCACCTCGAACGAGAAGTCCGCGGCGTCGATCTGCAGTGAGGTTGCCGAGGGCGATGACGAGTACAGCCGCGGCCGTCACCACGAGGTTGATGCGAGTACGGGCGGAGGTCATGCGTAGCTCCTTGCTGGGATGGATTCCGACGTGGACGACTCGACGAGCACGCGCAGCCGCTCGAGGCAGTCGGCCATGTGCGGGCGCATGTCGAGGTGATGGGGGACGGTGCGGGCGATGATCGGGGCGAAGAGTCGCAACGGCGGCTTGACGAGCTCGTACGACTGCACGACGCGGGTGCCCTCGCCCTCGCGGGTCAGCTCGAAGCGCCAGACCGTCGAGTCGCGCTTCGACGGTGACGTGCCCGGGATCGTGCGAAAGGCGAACGTCCGGCCGCGATCGGCCACGAGCACTTTGCAGTGCCGCGTCCAGCGGAAGGTGCCGGCGCGGTTCCAGCCTTTGAAGCGGGCACCGACGCCGCGTGCATCCGAGGTCCACTCGACGCGCCGGGTCTCGTCGCTCCACTCCCCGGTGCGGGTCACATCCGCGACGACGTCGTAGATCGCTTCGGGCGGCGCGGCGATCGTCGTCGACACCGAACCGCCGCTGCGCATCGGCTTCTTCTCGTCGATGCCGAACGCGGCGGCCACGAGACGCACATGACCGCGCCGGGTCGCTCGGTAGACGATGCGCAACGGCAGAGGCGCTGTCGCGAGCGCCTTCGACTTGCCTGCCTCGTCCAGTGCTTCGACGAACCACGGGACGGTGAAGCCGAGATGCGACTTGGGCATCGTCTGCTGTGCCCGCTCGTGCAACTCGTCGTACTCCTCGGCGCTGAAGTGCCGGTAGAAGAGCGGCAGCAGGTCCTCGTCCTCGACGTCGAGGTGGCGGTCGAGGAATTCGCGGAGCGCCTGCGCGAGTGCGGCCATCTCGGTGCGCACCGGCTCGAACGGCACGCGGGGATCGGCCAGGTCTGCGATGCCCGGGGCCAGGCGGTCGATCATCGGGTCGAGCTGATGGTGGTCGACGTCGAGGCCCTCGAGCAGCGCATGTGCCGACGGGACCCGTTCGAGCACGGCGGGGAAGAAGACCTCGTCTTCGAGCGTGTGGTGGGTCTTCAGCTCCTGGGCGAAGCCTCGAGCCCACCGGGCGAGTGGCCGCAGGCGGCCTCGGCGGTCGGCTTCGGTTGCCGTCTCGACCGCCGTGGCGAGCCGCTGCAGGTCGATCCGTTGCTGACGGTGTACGGCGTAGTAGTTCCCGAGGTCAGGTGAGGTGTCCATGGGCTCACCGTGCGCAACCGCCCTTGGAGAACACGTGGAGATCGGGGCCGCTCCGTTGGAAAACCCTTGGAGGGGCGCGGCGTCGGATCAGGGACGGAGGCGGGCGGCGAGGGACGGCATGCCGAGGCGTTCGGCGATTGTCAGGGCGGCCGACCGGTCTGCGTCGTCGCCGTCGAGCTGGGCGCGCAATGCGAGGCAGCGGGCGACCCACGGGTCGGCGCGCAGGCGCTCGACCATGTCCAACGCTGACGCCAGGAGCGCTCGGGCGCGGTCGACAGCACCGAGCGCATGAGCTGCAGCGGCGAGAGCGAGGTCGACCGGACCGAGGACCGGACCGCCGGAGCCGTTGCACGCGAGAAAGCCGCTCACCGGTGCGAGCGCGTCGGCGATGGCGGCGATTCGTTGCCGGTCGTCGATTGCGACAGCGGCATGGAGACCAGCGACACGCACGAACGTCGCGTACCAGTCGTCGGGCAGGTCGCCGTCGAACGCCTGCAGCATCCTCGTCGCGTCCTCGCGGGCGCCGACTTCGGATAGCGCCCATGCGGCGTACCAGGACATCGAGCCTGCGTACGGCGAGTTCTCGGCGGCCGTCATCAGGTGCAGCGCTGCATCGCCATGTCCGCGCTCCGTCTCCAGCTGGCCGAGCAAGGCGATGCGACACACCTCGGCGACGAACGAGCGGGTCGTCTGGAAGGCGGCATACATGTCCTCGGCCTGTCGTTCGGCGGCGTCGAAGTCGCCGCGCAACAGCGACATCGACGCCTCCGACCACAGGAGCTGGGCTCGCATCTCCGGCGTCCGTGACGGATCGACCTCCGCCCGCCCGAGCGTGAGGTGCTTCTCGGCCACCGTCGTGTCGCCGATCTCGTATGCGCACGTGAAGCGGGCGAGATGGGCGATGGCCGTGAAGCGGACGGGCAGGTCGACGTGCTGCACGAGCGCGAGCAACTCGTCGGCGGTGCGAGTCCGCTCCGTGTTCGTCGACGGACGCCATATGGCCCAGAACCGCTGCACCAGCACCCGCGCCAAGACAAACGGATCGCCGATGCGACGGGCGATGTCGACTGCCTCCGTCGAGTGCGCCATCGCCGCCTCACCGTCGGCGTAGTACTCCTGCGCCGACAGTGCAGCCAGGAGGTTGGCGCGGTCCGCGCTGTCGCCCGGAGGGAGCGCGGCGACGGTCCGCTCGATGAGCGCGATCGCTCGAGGGTCGAACTGCGACCAATCCTGGCTGGCCCACAAATCGTCCGAGTTGACGCGGGTGAGCGCAGCAGCGGTCGCGTCGAAGTCGCCGAGGGAGTCGGCCAGCTCCGCGGCGTCGAACAGCGACACGTGAGCGCCCCTCACGTCGCCGGCGGCGACATACGCCAGGCCTTGGGCGTGCAGCAACTGCTGGCGCCGTGCGCGATCGCCCGGCGCGGCGAGCTCGAGCGCACGCACCGCGTTGGCCAAGTGGGCGGCGGCGTTGCCGTGCGCCCGCGCCCTCGTCGCGAGATCTGCGGCGCGCACGGAGTACTCCACCCCTGCCGGCGCGGTGCCGGCGGAGGCGCCCTCGACTGCGTGACGCGCCAGGTCCGCCATGACCGGATCGAGGTCCGGTCCGCGCAACGACTCGAGCGCTCGGGTGGCGGCGGCGTGGACCCGGGCGCGCCGGATCGCGTTCTGCTCCGCGGCCAACGTCTCGGCCACGAGGGCGTGGGAGAACGCGAAGCGCCCGAGGCGATCGGAGTCGGCGTCGATCAGTCCCGCGTCGAGCGCCGGAGCGAGGACATCGAGCGCGCGCTCGACCGAGAGCTCGGTCACGGCAGCGAGGACGTCGATGTCGAAACGGTGTCCCACCACCGACGCCGCGACGACGAGCCGCTGGGTGTCCGGTGGAAGGCGTGACGCGCGGCGGCGAACGACGTCCTGGACACCGGCGGGAACCGTCGATCCGGCGCGCACGGCCTCGAGCGTCGACAGCCGTCCCTCACTGCCGAGGAGTGCAGCGAGCTCGCGCACGAAGAAGGGATTGCCGGCCGTGCGGTCGTGGACGAAGGCCGTGACGCCAGGGTCGGGCGCGGCGCCGGTCGCGCCTTGCAGCCAGTCGGAGACCGCGGCCGGCGACAGGCCGGTGAGCGCCAGCCGCACGACGTCCGCGGTGCGCGCCAGTTCGCCGAGACAGTCGAGCAATGTGGCCGGCGAATCCGGCTCGACCGGCCGGGTCGTGATCGCGATGACGACCGGTAGCCGCCTCAGCTCGGCGGCGGCGAACTCCAGCAGGCGCAGCGATGCCTCGTCGGCCCACTGGAGGTCGTCGATCACGACGAGAGCAGGCCGGTCGATGCCGGCGAGCGCCTTGACCGCGTTCGCCCGCACCGCGAACTGCTCGGACTGCGCGTCGATCGAGCCGGACTCGACCGGGGCCAGCGCGGCGCGGAGGGCAGTACCCGATGCGTGATCCAGCTGATCCGCGATCTGGAGCCACGGCCAGTACGCAGACGATGCGCCTTCGGGGCAGCGCGCCCAGACGACAGTCGCGCCGGCGGTCGCGGCGCGGGCCGACAGTTCCTCGACCAGTCGCGTCTTGCCGATCCCTGGTTCGCCCGACAGCACGAAGGCGCGTCCGGGTCCACCCGCGAGCGTGGAGCGAGTGGCGTCCACCAACACGTCGAGCTCGACGTTTCGTCCGACGAAGAGGCCTCGTGAGGGGGCCACCACCGCTCGTCCGATCGATTCGGACGCGGACCCCGGCGACGGCCCGAGCGAAGGATCGTGTTCCAGGATCGCCGCTTCGAGCGCACGCAGCGCCGGCCCCGGATCGACACCGATCTCGTCCCGCAGCACCTGCCGGGCTTCGTCGATCGACCGCAGTGCCTCCACCTGCCGGCCCGCCTGATACAGCGCACGCGCCAGCAGTGCGCGCAGGCCTTCGCGATACGGATGCTCCGCAACCGCGGCAGTCAGGTCGGCCACCAGATCGTTGTCGTCGCCCAGCGACAGCCGGGCCTCCGCCAACGACTCGACCGCCTCCGCATGCCGCTCCTCGAGCCGCACGACGACGTCGGCCACGTCGAGGCCGTCGGCGACGTCGCGCAATGGTGGTCCGGCCCACAACGCCAGTGCTTCGCGCAAGGTCGCGGCGGCGTCGGTCGCGTTGCCCGTCCGCAGCTCCTCCTGCGCGCGCGAGACGAGATGCTCGAAGCGGTGCACATCGACGTCCAACGGGTCGGTCACGAGCACGTAACCCGGGCGCCGGTTCTCGATCGGGACCCCGAGGATGCGCCGGAGATTCGACGTGTACGAGCGCAAGGACACGGGTGCCTGTTCCGGAGGACGGTCCCGCCACAGCCCTTCGATCAGTCGGTCGGCCGACACGACCCGACCCGCATCCAGCGCGAGCAGGGCTAGGACCGCTCGTTGCTTGGGACCACCGATGTCCACGTGTCGACCGTCGACCGTGGCCGAGATGCCACCGAGCAGGCTGATCCACGCCCGATCGTGGGCTGCCGACACTTCCGCCATCGTCGCTATGGTCGCACGCCCATACGCAGTACCGAATGCTCGGCGAACTTTCTCCACTGTCGTGCATTGACGTCGCTGCTGGCCACGTCAATGCACGATGGTCAGAGGATCGCCCGGCTCGACCAGATCTATGGTCTACGACTCCTCCAAGTAGGGACGGGCCTCGGGCACCACCAGGTCGTGACGTCCCGCCCGGGCCTCGGTGGAGGAGACCTGCGAGAGATCGACCTCGAGCACCACGCAACTCTCGGGCAACGGCAATCCGTCGCGCGGCGCCACGGCGAGGAGCGGCAGACGGGCGACCGCGTCGTCACGGGCGGCGGTCGACTCGTAGAACGCACTGTCGAGCACCTGCGCCCACTTGTCGGCGCCGAGGACGAGCGCGTCGTATCCCGCGGCGATGTCGGCGAGGTGCACCTGATCCGTGACGATCACTCCGAGCCACGGCCGCGTCGCGACGACCGCGTCGAGCATGGCCACTCGTACGTCGAGCGGACGCATGTCCTGCTTTCCCAGGGGTGCGCGATTGACGACGAGATCGACGCGGTCGAGCCTGCATTGGTCCCGCGCTGCCTCGGCGATGGCGAGATGCGCGATGGTCGGCGGATCGAACGTTCCCGGATACGCGCCACGCCGGCTCACACCGTTCACGACAGCGCGATGATCTCGACTTCCTCGCCGAGCCAAAGCGACGAGCGAGCAAGGTCTATGAAGCGGCGCTCGTCATCGAGCAACGCTTGACCCGCGGCGATGCCTTCAGGAGAGGATGATGCCGTCGCGAGCGCGTCGAGGTCGTCCCACCACAACTCGGCGACGCCGTCGAACGGCTCGAGCGCATCGCGGCTGGCTCGCAGCGCGTCGTTGTACGGCGTCTCGATCCGGTGGAGTTGCACGTATCGCCGGATGCGGAGTGGCTCCTGGACCGAGCGCACGAGCGGGCCGTGTTCGTCGCGCCAGTACCGGTGGAACTCCTCGGGCTCGAGGTGTTCTCGGCGGCGTACGCCGAAGCTGAGCTTGATCACCGCCCTTGCTTAGTACGTTGCCCCACGGTGACGAATGCGAACGGTCCGCTTGCCGGAATCAAGGTCGTCGATCTCACGCGGGTGCTCGCCGGCCCGTACTGCACGATGGTGCTCGGCGATCTCGGCGCCGACGTCGTCAAGGTCGAGCGTCCGAGGGGCGGCGACGACAGCCGCCACATCGGGCCCTTCATCAACGGCATCTCCGCGTACTTCGCGTCGCTCAACCGAGGGAAGAAGTCGGTGGCGCTCGACCTCAAGGAGCAGCCGGACCGTGAGCGGTTCGAGGCGATGCTCGTCGACGCCGACGTGCTCGTCGAGAACTTCCGGCCCGGGACGATGGAGAAGCTCGGCTATGGCTGGGAGGGGCTGCACCCTCGCTTTCCCCGCTTGGTGTACGCGGCCGTTTCCGGCTTCGGCCACACCGGACCGCTCGCGAAGCGTCCCGCGTACGACATGGTCGTGCAGGCGATGGGCGGCGTCATGAGCATCACCGGCCAGCCCGATGGACCGCCCACACGAGTCGGCACGTCGATCGGCGACGTGACCGCGGGCCTGTTCACCGCCATCGGCATCTGTAGCGCGCTGTTCGAACGGGAGCGGACGGGCGAGGCGGCGAAGATCGACGTCGCGATGCTCGATTGCCAAGTCGCGATTCTCGAGAACGCGATCGCGCGCTACGCCGCGACGGGTGAGGTGCCCGGACCGATCGGTGCGCGACATCCCTCGATCACGCCGTTCGCCGCGTTCGAAGCGCGCGACGGTTGGTTCGTCATCGCAGCGGGCAACGACATGCTGTTCCGCCGCCTGTGCGCCGTGATCGACTGTCCGGACGTTGCTGACGATCCGCGGTTCGCCACGAACGCGCTGCGGACCGACCACCACGCCGAACTGCAGGTGGAGCTCGAGCGGGCGCTGCACGCGCACACCGTCGACGAGTGGCTGGCGCGGCTCGAAGCCGCCGATCTCCCGTGCGGACCGATCAACGACGTCGCAGCGGTGCTCGCGCATCCGCAGATACGGGCGCGGAACATGGTCGTGACCGTCGAAGACGACCGGCTGGCCGGTCTGGAGGTGGCGGGCAACCCGATCAAGAACAGCCTCCACCCGGATGCCCTCAGCCGCGGCCGCGTGCCCGACCTCGGCCAGGACCCGCCTTCGCACGAGTGAGTTCGAACAAGCCGGACTCGAGACCCGTGATCGTCCCCGGCGAATGTTGGTGCGCCGTGGCCCCTCTGAGGGCCACGGCGACCCGGAGTTCGGAGGACGCGTGGCCGTGGTCACGCGGTTCGGGCTGAAAAATTTCACCCGTTCGGGTGTACGAGATCGAGGTTCGTTTTCGTCGAAAGAGGAGATCAGTGTTCCAAGCGTGAACTGCGAGGAACACCATGACGAACACAACGACACAGACCGATTCGACTACGGAGCAAATCACGAACAAGGCGGGTGAGGTCGCCTCCACCGCCAAACACGAAGCCGCTGGGGTCGTGCACGACACGAAGGACCAGGCGCGCCGCCTTGCGCAAGAGTCGCGCGTTCAGCTTCGCCAACAGGCGGATCAGCAGACGCAGCGCGTAGCGCAGACGATGCGCGACATCGGCGGCCAGTTGCAGGGCATGGCGAGTGGCCAGGCGCCCCCGAGCGGGCCGCTCGCTGACGTCACGCAGCAAGCGGCGTCGTCCGCCCATCGCATGGCCGACAAGCTCGACCAAGGCGGTCTCGACGGCGTCATCGCGGACGTGAAGCAGTTTGCGCGCCGCAGGCCTGGCGTCTTCATCGCCGGTGCGCTGGGTGCGGGATTGCTCGCAGGCCGTCTATTCCGATCGATGGACACTCAGGCGGTCATGCAAGCCGCGAAGCCCACCGGTGACCAAGGAACCGAATCGGGCAACGGTCAGCCTCAGCCGCTCCGCGCCGCGTCGATCAGCAGCGTGGGGCCGGTCACGAGCAGCCCGCCCGCCACCGAGACCATTGGCCAACCACTCGACCCGGCGACGGAGTTCTGAGATGGCCGACATTCGAACGGCGGGAGCAGCGCCGAAGACGACAGACCCAGGCCAGCGCGACGCGACCGAGCCGATCGAGTCGGACAGGTCGCTCGGAGAACTCGTGTCGCAGTTGAGCTCCGACTTCAGCGCTCTGGTGTCGACGCAGCTCGAACTCGCCAAAGCAGAGATCAAGGACGAGGTGTCACGCGCCGGCAAGGGAGCCGGCATGCTCACCGGCGGTGCACTGGCGGCCTACCTGGCCATCGTGCTGTTGTCGTTTGCGGCGGCGTGGGGCTTGTCGGAGGCGATGCCGACTGGGTTCGCATTCCTCATCGTCGGTGTCGTGTGGGCTGCAGTCGCAGGCGCCCTCGTGCTCACCGGACGCAATCAGTTGCGCACGGTCCATCCCGTGCCCGAGCAGACGAAGGAAACCTTGAAGGAGGACGTCGCATGGGTCAGACAACAGACGAACTGAGGTCGCAGATCGCAGAGCAGCGCGACGACCTCGGCCGAGACTTGGAGGCCATCGGCGACCGCGTCAGCCCCGGCCGCATGGCGCAGCGCCGCAAGGCCGCCGTGCGTGAGCGCTTCACCTCGGCGAAGGAGCATGTGATGGGTACAGCTGGCGACGCACGCGACGCTGTCGGCTCGGTGCCCCAAAGCGCGAAGAGCACCATCGAGGGCAACCCGCTCGCCGTCGGGCTGATCGCCTTCGGGACCGGACTCGTCATCGCGACGCTGCTTCCCGAGACTCGACCGGAGCAGCAACTGGTCGAGAAGATGCAGCCGTCGCTCGAGAGTGCAGCGAGCGAGATCGGCGCTGCCGCGAAGGACACGGCTGAACAGTTGAAGCCCAAGGTCCAGGACGCCGCGAATCAGCTGAAGGACCACGCCGCCGACGCGGCATCGCACACAACGGATCAGGCCAAGCAGGCCACGCAAGAGGTCCGCTCGCAACGCACTTGACGCCGGTCGTATCGCGGCTTCGGGCAGGGGCGATCGTTCGACACTCGTCCGGCAGGTCCGCGAGGATGACCAGGTGAGCGACGCCACTCTGACGCCTAGTCCGTTCGTCGGCGCAGTCGAGCCGATCATCGAGAACGACGACGAGATCCGCCGGGCACTCGAAGACGCGGAGATTCCGCCGCTGCTTCCTGCCCTCGCGTACGTCACGGGTGACCTGTCGTTGCTGCGGGATGACCTGCGTCCCGATCCATTGCTCATCGCGATGCCTCAGGGCGGCCTGACCGACGAGCAGCAGTCGACTGCAAGGAAACTCGCGCTCGACACGCTCATCCGCTACCGCGACGGGGGTTGCCAGCCTGCGCCGGTGCCCTCGGATGAAGACATCCTCCGCATCATGGAGTACGCCGTCGGGGGCGCAGAGATGCGTGAGTACCTCCCGCTGCTCGAAGAGGAACTCGCTGCACGCGGCGAGGATCGGCGCGCACCAGGGTGGACCAAGGACGAACTCGCCCCGGACGTCGACTTCAAGGTGCTCATCATCGGCGCGGGCATGTCGGGGTTGCTCACAGCGCACCGGCTGCACCAAGCGGGGGTCGACTTCCAAATCGTGGAGAAGAACGAGGAGGTCGGCGGCACCTGGTTCGAGAACCAGTATCCGGGCTGCCGCGTCGACAACCCGAACCACAACTACAGCTATTCGTTCGCACAACGCCACGACTGGCCGTTGCACTTCTCGACTCAGGACGTGCTGCTCGACTACCTCGAACGCTGCGCGGACGCGTTCGACGTCCGTTCCCACATCCGCTTCCGCACCGAGGTGCAGTCGGCGACGTGGTCGGAGGAGGATCAACGGTGGTCCCTGCGCGTGCGTACCCCCGACGGTGGCGAGGAGACCATCCAGGCGAACGCAGTCGTCAGCGCCGTCGGCCAGTTGAACCGCCCGTCGTTCCCCGACATCCCGGGCCGGGACTCGTACGCGGGTGCGTCCTTTCATTCGGCGCGGTGGCGGCCTGACGTCGACTTGAAGGGCAAGCGCGTTGCGGTGATCGGCACCGGAGCGAGCGCGGTGCAGTTCATCCCCGAGATCGCACCCGACGTCGGCGAATTGCTCGTCTTCCAGCGCACGCCGGCGTGGTTCGGGCCGACTGAGGACTACCACGACGAAGTGTCCGAAGGTCAGCGCTGGCTGTACGGGCACGTCCCGTCGTACAGCGAATGGAACCGCTTCTGGATCTTCTGGCGGATGGGCGACGGGGTGCTCGACGGTGTGCGGGTCGATGATGCGTACGAACCGAAGGGCGCGGCCGTGAGCGCGATGAACGACATCGTGCGGATGATGCTCGCGGAGTACCTCAATGCGGAGTTCGCCGATCGCCCCGACTTGCTCGAGAAGGTCCTGCCGACGTACCCACCGGGGTCGAAGCGGATGCTGCGCGACAACGGCATCTGGCCGCGCACACTGAAGCGCGAGAACGTACAACTCATCACGACTCAGATCCGCGAGATCACGCCCACAGGCATCGTGACCGACGACGGTGTGGCGCATGACGTCGACGTCCTCATCTACGGGACAGGCTTCACTGCATCGCAGTTCCTGACGCCGATGACGATCGTCGGGCGCTCGGGTGTCGAGCTGCACGAGCAGTGGAACGGCGACGCCCGCGCCTACCTCGGGGTGACGGTGCCGGGTTTCCCGAACCTGTTCTGTCTGTACGGGCCGAACACGAACATCGTCATCAACGGCAGCATCGTGTACTTCTCCGAGTGCGGCGTGCGCTACATCCTCGGGCTCGTCAGGTTGCTGTTCGAAGGCGGCCACCGTTCCCTCGACGTCCGCAAGGACGTGCACGACGAGTTCAACGAGATCATCGACGCGGAGAACAAGCGCATGGCGTGGGGTTGGTCCGACGTCAACAGTTGGTACAAGAACGCCAACGGCCGTGTCGCGCAGAACTGGCCGTTCACGCTGCTCGAGTACTGGAAGCGGACCCTTCAGCCCGATCCCGACGACTTCGAGTTCACCCCGTAACCGAGGCCACGCCCTTCGGGGCTTGTTGTTTCATGAACCCGAACAGGTAACCCGCAACACGGCGCATCTGGATCTCCTCGCTGCCCTCGGTGATGCGGTAGCGGCGATGGTGCCGGTAGATGTGCTCGAACGGCATGTGCCGTGAGTAGCCGAGCCCGCCGTGCACCTGCATGGCGCGGTCGGCGGCCTCGCAGCACAACCGGTTCGACCAGTAGTTGCACATCGACACCTTGTCGGACACCGAGAACGCGCCGTACTCGTCCATCGACCACGCGGTCTTGTGGATCAGTGCGCGCAACATCTCGCACTGCGTGTGGAGCTCGACGAGCGGGAACTGGATGGCCTGGTTGGTGGCGAGCGGTTTGCCGAACGGCGCCCGCACCTTCGCGTACTCGACCGCCTGGTCGATGCAGAACTCCGCCGCGCCGAGGCTCGATGCGGCCTGACGGATGCGGTTCTCGTTGAAGAAGTGTTGCGTGACCTGCAGGCCGCGACCTTCGCCACCGAAGACGGCGCTGTGCGGCACGCGCACGTCGGTGAGGCGGATGTGCGCGTGGTCGGTGGGCATGTTGAACGTCCACAGGAACTCGACGATCTCGAAGCCCGGACTGTTCGTCGGGACGAGGAACGCGGTGATGCCTTCGCCGTCGCCCGCCTTGCCGCTGGTACGGGCGAAGATGAGGTCGTACTGCGCGGCGTGGATGCCGGTGTTCCACGTCTTTTCGCCATTGATGATCCATTCGTCGCCGTCCCGGACCGCCGCCGTCTCCATGTGCGTCGCGTCCGACCCGTGCTGTGGTTCGGTGATGCCGAACGCGAAGCCTCGCCGTCCCTCCGCGAGGTCGTCGACCCACTCGGCCTTCTGCTCGTCGGTGCCGTACCGGATCATCAGCAGCAGGCCCACGTTGTTGCCCACGATCGCGTGCTCGTTCTGGAGATCGCAGTGAAGCCCGAGTCCCTTGCGAGCGAGGTGCTCGCGGATGACGGCCATCCCGAGGTTCGTGCCCTCCTTGCCGCCGTACTCCTTCGGGAACGGGTACCGGTAATGGCCTGCCGCGTCGGCGCGGCGGCGCGCTTGTCGCAGCAAGTCCTCCCATTCCCGGTTCGGGAGGCCGCCGCGGTCCCAGTCCGTGCGAGCGTCCTCACGGCGGTGATCGAAGAACCGGATGTTGTCGTTCTCCTGCTCGAGTGGCTTGATCTCCCGCTCGATGAAGTCGTCGAGCTCGTCGAGGTAGTCGGCGAGGTCCTTGGGCAGCTCGAAATCCATCCGGCGATTCTGTCCGGTCGGGGACTCAGGGTGCGTGCCAATCGGGAGGAGTAGCCGAGCCCTGCGAATGTTGGTGCGCCGTGGCCCCCAGGGGGGCCACGGCGACCCGGAGTTCGCCTAGGCAGCGGCGGCTTCGTCGGTGGCGGGGAGGTCGCCGAGGAATCCGGCGATGCGGGAGAGACGGCCGTCGTCGGCGAGGACGCCGATGTCGACGCCGCCGACGGCGACGGTCCCGTCGTCGCCCACGAGCTCCCATCCGAACCGCAAGAGGCTGTGATGCACGTCGACACCGCTCGTGCGGCGAATCCGGTGGCCCGGGAACTGGGCCTGGACGCCGTCGATCATGGCGCTGAGACCCTCGTGGCCCTGCGACTCCATCAGCGGATCGACGTAGTGACCGTCGTCGGTCCAAGCAGTGCGGATCGCCTCCGCCCGCTTCGCCGGATCGGTCTCGTTCCACATCGCGATGTAGGCGTCGATGGTGTTGGTGACGTCGCTCATTTTCGGTGACTCCTTGTCCTTGGCAGATGGGAAAGCGATTCCGTCAACTTGCGCCTGAAATCGCGCCACGGCGATTACCTCCGAGGTAAGCGTGGAGCCGTCATCGCAGCGATACCGTCGACCCGATGACCGTCACCTCGTCGGTACCGCGTGTCGGTGACCTGCTTCGGGACTGGCGCCAGCGGAGGCGCATCAGCCAACTCGACCTCGCCCTCGAAGCCGAGGTGTCCGCCCGCCACCTGAGCTTCGTCGAGACCGGGCGTTCCCGTCCCAGCCGTGAGCTCGTCCTCCATCTCGCCGAGCATCTCGATGTTCCGCTTCGTGAGCGCAACTCGCTCCTGCTCGCGGCCGGCTACGCGCCCTCGTACCGGGCGCGGTCTCTCGACACCGACGAGCTCGAACCCGTTCGCCAGGCGATCGACAAGATCTTGAAGGGGCACGAGCCCTTCCCCGCGGTCGTCGTCGACCGTGGCTGGAACGTCGTGTCGGCGAACAGCGCGCTGCTGTCGTTGTTGGGAGCTGCGGTGAGCCCCGGTCTGCTCGAGCCGCCGGCCAACGCGCTGCGCATCGCGCTGCATCCCGATGGTCTCGCACCGCACATCGAGAACTTCACCGAGTACGCCGACCATTTGCTCGCCCGGCTCGACCGGCAGGCCTCGATGATCGGCAGCGACGAGCTTCGCGAGCTCGCGCGGGAACTGCGGTCGTACCCGGGAGTGCCTGGCGGCAGTGTGAATCACGAGAACGCCTCCGAGCGTCTCTTCGCACCGCTCGTGCTACGGCTCCAGCCAGGACCACGGCTCACGTTCTTCAGCACGATCGCAACGTTCGGCACCGCGCTCGACGTCACGGTGGCCGAGCTGGCGATCGAGCAGTTCTTCCCCGCAGACGCAGCCACCGCGGCCGCGCTCACCTCCTGACCGACGTGGCTGACGGACCAGAGGTGCGAACCGAGCGACTCCTCCTGCGGCGCTGGCGGGACACTGACCGTCCACCGTTCGCCGCGTTGAATGCAGATCCGACAGTGACCGAGTTCCTTCCCGCACCGATCACGCGATCGGACTCGGACGCCTTCGTGGAGCGCATCGAGGCGGGGTTCGAGGGCAACGGCTTCGGACTGTGGGCCGTCGAAGTTCCCGGCGTGTCGCCGTTCGTCGGCTTCGTGGGGCTCTCCCGCGCCACGTTCGACGCCCACTTCACGCCGGCGGTCGAGGTCGGGTGGCGGCTCTCTGCCGAACACTGGGGCCGCGGCTACGCGACGGAAGGCGGCCACGCCGCACTCGCGTTCGGGTTCGAGGTGCTCGGTCTCGATGAGATCGTGTCGTTCACGGTCGCTGCCAACGATCGTTCGCGGGCCGTGATGGAACGCCTCGGCCTGTCCCGTGACCCTTCCGGCGACTTCGATCATCCTGCGCTTGCGCCCGAGAGTCCGTTGCGCGCCCATGTGCTCTACCGCATCCGACGAGAGGAGTGGCAGTGAGCGAGACACCTGCGCGGATCGGCCGAGACACGGTCATCGACGAGACGACGTACATCGCGGCCGACGCTCTCGTCGGCAATCGTTGCAAGGTCGACGCCTTCGTCTACGTGTGCACTGGCGTCACCATCGAAGACGGCGTCATGGTCGGCGCCAACGTCACGTTCACGAACGATCGCTTTCCGCGCGCGGCCACGCCCGAACTCGACGCGCTTCGGCGCAGTGACAGCGACGACGAGACGCTCCGTACGCTCGTTCGGGAAGGGGCCACCATCGGTGCCGGGGCCACGATCGGCAGCGACCTCGTCATCGGCCGTTTCGCGATGATCGGCATGGGCAGTGTGGTCACCCGCTCGGTGCCCGACTTCGCCCTGGTCGCCGGAAACCCGGCGCGTTCGCTGGGATACGTGTGTCGCTGTGGCCAGCCGGTTCACCGCGGCGGCCGTGGTACGGCCTTGCCCGACTCGTGTGTGTGCGCGTCGTGCGGGCGTCGTTACGAACGTGACAGCGCTGGAGGATTGCGCGAGTCAGCGACCTCCTGACGATCCCGGGCGGTCGTCAGGTGCAACCAGGACGCAATGCGTGCCCCGATAGATGGTCGGCATGCACTTGTTGCAGTGGATGCACAGGCCCTCGCGCTCGTCGCCCTTCTGCCAGCGCGCGACGAGGTCGGGCTCACGCAACAGCGCTCGACCCATCTGCACGAACTCGAATCCTTCCGCGAGCGCGGCGCGCACGGTGTCGAGCCGATTGACGCCACCGAGCAGGACCAGTGGCATGTCGAGTGCGGCGCGGAACTGCCGGGCATAGGGCAGGAAGTACGCCTCTTCGAACGGATAGGTGACGAAGAACCGCTTGGCGACGAGCTTGAATCCGATGCGCAACTTCGGCGGGAACGTCTCCGTCATCTCGGCGATTGGTGCGTCACCGCGGAACAGATACATGGGGTTCTCGAAGGAGCTACCGCCGGTGAGCACGATCGCGTCGAGCGCGCCATCGGCTTCGAGCATGCGAGCGACCTCGATGCTCTCGTCGAGCCACAGTCCACCGGAAACACCGTCGGCCATGTTGAGCTTCGCCAGGACCGCGATCCGATCACCGGTCGCTTCCTTCACCGAAGTCGCGATCTGGCGGGCGAGGCGAGCCCGGTTCTCGATCGAACCACCCCACGAGTCGGTCCGCTGGTTGAGCTTCGGGCTGAGGAATGCACTCACCAGGTAGCCGTGACCGAAGTGGAGCTCGACGGCATCGAAGCCTGCGGACACCGCGTGCCGCGCTGCTGCCGCGAAGTCCCCCGTGATGCGCACGAGGTCGGCGTCGGTCGCGGCGCGGGTGAACTTCAATGCTTGTGGAGCGAACACGCGCGACGGTGCCAGGCCCTGATGTCCTGTTCCCGCGGCAACCGGACCGGCGTGGCCGAGCTGCATGCTGGCAGCAGTGCCGGTCTCGTGCATCGCGTCGGCGAACCGGGACAGTCCGGGCACGGCTTCGTCCCGCACGAGGATCTCGCCTGGCGCGCCCTGACCGTCTTCGGCGACCGCGCAGTAGGCGAGCGTCGTCATGCCGACACCGCCATCTGCGACCGCGCGGTGGTAGTCGATCAACCGGTCGGTCACGACGTGCTTTCGGGTCAGCCCCTCGAACGTCGCTGCCTTGACGATCCGGTTGCGCAGCGTGATCGGTCCGAGCGACGCCGGTGCAAACGGGTCCACGGTCACGGGCGGCGACGTTAGTGGGACCGTGCAGCGGCTTGAATGTCCATCGTGACCAAGACCGACCACTTCGACCTCACCGGCAAGGTCGCCGTCGTTACCGGCGGCAGCCGGGGCCTCGGCCGCTCGATGGTGCAAGCCTTCGCCGAAGCCGGGGCGGACGTCGTCATCGCCAGCCGCAAGCTCGACAACTGCGAGCGAGCTGCAACGGAAGTCGAAGAGTCCACTGGACGCACGGCCATGGCCGTCGGTTGCCACGTCGGCCACTGGGACGAGTGCGACCGTCTCGTCGATACCGTGTACGCGCGCTTTGGCCGCGTCGACGTGTTCGTCAACAACGCGGGTATGTCGCCGCTCTACGACGATCTCGCGTCCATCACCGAGGAGCTGTACGACAAGACGCACGCGGTCAACCTGAAGGGACCGTTCCGGCTCGCGACGCTCGTCGGCACGCGCATGGTCGCGGACGGCGGCGGCTCGATCATCAACGTCTCCACCGTCGGGTCGATCCTGGCAAGCGTGCGCGAGCTGCCGTACGCCTGCGCGAAAGCGGGCCTGAACCTGATGACGATCGGCCTCGCGGACGCGTTCGCGCCGACCGTTCGGGTGAACTGCATCCTGCCCGGCGCGTTCCGCACCGACATCACGAACGCGTGGACCCCCGAGATGCGCAAAGGCGAGCTGATCCCGCTGAAGAGGCTCGGTGAGCCCGATGAGATCGTCGGCGCCGCGCTCTATCTCGCGAGTGACGCCTCGAGCTACACGACGGGCGCGCTGTTGAAGGTCGACGGAGGCATCACCCGTCATCCTTGACGAAGTCGTCGATCAGCCGCGCCAGCTCGACTGGCTGGTCACCCTGCACACTGTGTCCGGCTTCGTCGACGTGCTCGACGCGCGCATTCGGCAGGCGTCGCAGCAGCTCCTGTTCGTCGGCGTCGTCCACGACGGATTGGGGCAGCATGCCTCGTACGAGCATGAGTGGCACGGTGATCCGCCCGACCGCATCCCACAGTGCGCCGAAGTCGGGTGCGCGGTTGGGATCGGCTTCGGGTTCGAAGGCGCGGAAGCGCTGATAACGCCAGACCCAGCTGCCGTCCTCGCGCTGGACGGCGTTGTGCAGGATGCCTCTGCGCAACGACGATTCCGTACGTGTGGGGTTGAACTCGATGGTTCTCGCGAGGATGTCGTCGAAGTCCGGAAAGCTCTCGGGTCCATTGATGAACGCGGTGATCGTGGATGCCTTCTCGCGGTTCACACCCGGTGTGATGTCGACGAGCACGACCGACCGCACGAGCTCGGGGTGGGCGTCGGTCAACGCGATGGTGGTGACACCCCCGAGCGACATGCCGATCACGGCCTTGGCGTTCGGTGCGAGCGCCTGCACCACCGCCGCAACATCGCTCGCGTTGTCCTCGATAGCGAGCGATCCGCTGCGACCTCCGTCCGAGTGCCCGTGTCCGGGAAGGTCGATCGCGACGAGCGATCGGTCCAAGGCCAGCGCCGCCGTGTCCCACGTGTGCGCGTTCTGCGCGCCACCATGCAGGAACACGAGCTCGGGGTCGCCGCCGCCCCAGACGAGCGCGCTGAGATGCCGGCCACCTTCGACCTCGACCTCTTCCCGGCGTACCTCGGGCGGACCGTCGTACGGGATCCCGAACTCCTCGGCGTTCTCGTGGAACAACGAGAACTCGTCGTACGGGACGCGTTCGACCTGTGCCATGCCGCGCACCCTACTTTTCCCCTGCGAAATGGCGTGCATTGCCCACACGAGATGTGGTTGATGAACGCCGGAACGGTCAGGATGCGTGAGGTGAGCTGAGGTGACCAACCGGCTACGAGAGGCGACGGCGAGCGGGACTGCGTTCGGAGCCTGGTGCACGGTGCCGAGCGGCGCGGTCAGCGAGCAGCTCGCGCTCACCGACCCCGACTATGTGTGCATCGACTGCCAGCACGGGCTGATCGACTACGCCGACATGGTCGCGATGCTGCAAGCCATGGCTCGCACCGATGTGACCGCGGTCGTTCGGGTGGTCAGCCACGACCATGCGGTGATCGGCAAGGTGCTCGACGCCGGCGCCGACGCGGTGATCGTGCCGATGGTCAACGACCGTGCCCAGGCCGAACACGTCGCGTCCGCGTGCCGTTACGCGCCGGTCGGGGTTCGCAGCTATGGCCCGATCCGGGCTGCCGTCACGATCGGATCCAACGAACCGGATGTTCTCGCCGCGCACGTGCTGTGCCTGGTGATGATCGAGACCGAGCAAGGGGTCGAGAACGCCGACGAGATCTGTTCGACCCCCGGCATCGACGGCGTGTACATCGGTCCCGCCGACCTCGCCGTCAGCCTCGGCGAGCGGCCGGGTGGTCTCCTGCCGGGACGCCACACCGAGGCGGTCGAGCACGTGTTGGAGCGATGCAACGCGCACGGCATCATCCCCGCCATCCACTCGTATGACGGCGCCACGGCGAATCGGTATGCCGCGATGGGATTCCGGATGGTGACTGTCGGCGTCGATCTGCGGCTGCTGCGCGCCGCGGTCGTAAATGAACTGCGAGCAGCGCGCGGCTCGGCGGATTCGTAGCGGTCAGAACAGGCGGATGGCTTCCGCAACCTCGCGGGCGTAGGCGTCGTCACCGCTCAGTTCGACGGCCAGTTCCGTCCACGGCCGTCGATGGGTCGACCACACGATGAAGTCGTCCGTCGACGACGAGATCGTGGCCGCAATGTCGCCGTCGAGCCCGTCGACCACCTCTACGAAGCCGTCGTCGGCTGCCGGTTTGATGGTCCATGTGCCACCTCCGGGACCGGTCAACTCGAGGGCTACGGGCCGCGTGACGGCGTCGCGCATCGCGTCCGCCGGCATCTGGGGCAGTCCGGCCAGCAGCCACTCCATCGTCGCCCCGAGCCGCACGTCGTCGGACGGTGGGACAGGACGCTCGATCGGTCCGTTCGGACGAAGCACGTCGTAGCGAAGATGGCAGTAGTGGTCGAACGCGAACGCGTTCACGACCATGTGCAGTGGATAGCGGCCGGCGTTCTCGATCGGGATCACCGTCTCGGCCATGCCTGGCGCTTGGAGTCCGACGACACTCTCGATTGCCTTCGCGCTGACGTCCTCGTAGTCGGCAAGCACCTGGTCCGCGGTCCAGTCACGGTGCGCCTCAGCCTGAGCCGCTTGTGTGGCCTCGAGGTCGCCGGGCACGCCAGCCGCGAGGGAGCCAGGATCGACGACCGACCGGCAGACGTTCGCCATGTGCGCAATCACGTCTTGCACACGCCAGCCGTCGCAGTCGCTCGGCATCGCCCATTCGTCGGCGCTCAAGCTCGTGGCAACCTTCAGCACCTCGTCCCGGTCCGCCCGGAACGCTTCCACCCCTCGCTCGCTCATGGCTGCGCAGAGTAGGACAGTCGGGTCAGGGGCGTGCGCGCCAGGTCTTGCGCTCGGCTCTCGTTCCCGGCTGGCCGATGTCGAGCCACCGGGCGACGTCGACCTGCACGAGGTCGAACTCGAACAGCGGATCGTGCGACATCGTCTCGATCATGCCGCCGACGTCGCTCGCCGCTCCGACGGCGACGACCTCGGCTCGCTTCCCTTCGTCGTCGCCAACCTCGACGGCGGCGGCGCGAATGCACAGTTCGTCGTCGTCCGGGCCGGGGACGGCGTGGATGACGCAGCGAGGGTCGCGACGGAGATCGTTCCCTTTCGGCGACGAATGCGGGATCGCCGCGTAGAGGTTGCCAGCAGCGAGCACGGGACAGAACGGATGCAGTCGAGGACTGCCGTCGCGCCTGACGGTGGCGAGGTATGCCACGTCGAAGCACGGTCGGGCCGCGTCCGGCCGCTCACCCCGATGCAATGCGTCGATGCCCGGCCAGAGCATGGCTGCAACCGCGGCGAGGTCGGGTGCATCGCGTTCGAACTCCGCCCACGTCGCCATCCCGCGAAGGCTACGGCGCGTGCAGTGTTCGAACCCGCTCCGCCACCACGTGCGTGATCGGGATCGTGTACTCACGGGCCATCTTGTGCGGCACGTCCTGCTTCAACCATCGCGAAGGACCGGGCGGCAATGTCGACAGGATGATCTCGTCGTAGCGCTCGCCGCGCAGCAGCAGTTGATCCACGGCGTGAACGGGGTTCACGTCGCCGACTTCGCCGGTGAACGACGTGCTTCCGGTCGGGTCGAGTTCCCGGAAGGACGCGAGACCTTCGTCCAGCACCGCTTCAGCCGCTCGGCGTACCTCGCCGTCGGTCCAGGCATGGTCGTTCGGGTGGTACTCGGGCACGAGCAGGTGGAAGCTGCAGTCGCCCTCCGCCAGCCGCCGTTGCACCTCCTGACGCAGGTGCTCGCCTCCGAGTGTCCGGTGCGCAACGACGAGGATGCGACGCATGGCGCCCCCTTCTTCTGCGGGATGGTGCGGTCGAACCGCTGGCCGGAGCGTACCGCTGCCGCTCGCTGACAGCTCGTCTACTCAGCGCTTGCGCGCTCGCCACACTTCCTCGCACGGCCACTTCCGAGCCCACTCGGCCGTGACGAAGGGGTAGCTGGTCTCGGCATCGGCGGACGGGCGCAGCTCGATCAAATCCTCGACGTCGAAGCCGTTGGCGCGCAGCAGCCGGATCCAGTCGCCGTGACCGAGGTGGAACTCGACTTCCGGATCGTCCGGCCATTCGACCCGATGCATGCCGAACTGCGGGCGCAGCAACCGCTCCGTCGCCGGAACGTCGTCGACATCGGGCACGCACAGCATCAGCAGCAAGCCGTTGCAGAGGAAGATGAGTTCGCCTCCGGGACGCAGCAAGCGGGCCGCCTCGACGATCCACCGATACGGATCGGCCCAGATGGCGGCGCCGTACTCGCTGATCACGAGGTCGAACGATTCGTCCCGCAGGGGTACCTGTTCGCCGGCGGCCAGGACCAACGGAAATGCCAGTGCATGCTCGCGCTGCATCTGCCGCGCGATGCGCAACTGGCTCGCTGTCGGATCGATGCCGATCGGCCGCGCGCCGCGCCGCGCCAGCCATGCCGAGACGTACCCGGTGCCGCACCCGAGCTCGACGGCGTCGACTCCGTCGAATTCGCGCGTGAGTAGTCCGACCTCCGCGTCCGGGATGCTGAAGATGCCCCAGTTGGGTTCCCCGCCCCACGCGCGCGGCGCGAGGACGATCTCCGAGTCCGCTCGCGCCTCCCATGCGGCCTGGTTGGCAGCGAGGTACTCGATCTTGCCGTGTGTCACGCGCTCATTGTCACCGGTCGCGCGTGGCGAGCGCGACGACCCGTGCCGCGAGGTCCTCGATGTCCACGGGCTTCGTGGTGTCGACTTCGATCAGCGGCGCGTCGAGGTCGAGCGGTGCAGCCTCGATCGAGCTCCATCGCGCGATCGCCTCGGCGGATTGATGCTCGGGTAGGTGCCCAGGATGCCGGTCGGGCGAGTCGACGCGGTGCATGTACCGCTCGACGGCGAGCTCCATCGGACACCGGCAGTAGATCTGGAGCAGCGGACGGTCGAGCGCCTCGAGATCGGCTTCCGACACACCACGCCAGAAGTGCGATTCCATGACTGCGGACCTCGTGTCCGCCGCCAGCGCGTACATGACGCGGTGCGCGGCGCGTCCCATGCTCTGCGACCGTTCGAGGTCACCGGTTCCGAGCACGTCGAACAGTGCCTCCTTGATCACGTCCTTGGAGATGAGCGGCATGTCGAGTTCGCGAGCGAGTGGACGGGCCAGTGTCGTCTTGCCGCTCCCGGGAACACCGGCGACGACGACGATGCCGTCGATCGTGCTCACTCCCAAATCCGGTAGGACTGCACCTCGATCGACAGCGGCGCGTCGAGATCGATCGATGGCGTACGGCGCAGCGGCAACACCATCACGCCGCGCTGGTCAGGCGTGGGAATCACTTGATCCTCGTCGCGCCCGGCGAGCGCGCCGCGCCACAGCTCCCAGCCGAGTGGTTCGTAGAAGCCACGGATGTCGGTCTGCAGACAACCGATCTCGTAGTCGTCGATCGTCGCTGCTAACCGGCGCATCGTCGCGGTTCCATATCCGAGGCCCTGTGCAGACGGCAACGTCGACACCGCGTCGACATACGCAGTCCGCATCAAGGGCCGGCTCGCCAGTTGTAACCATCGTGTGCTGACCATCGCATGGCTTACGAGGTCTTGCCCGCGGTATGTCAGGAAGTGCCGCGCGCCTAAAGCAAAGTGAGTGAACAGGTTCTGGAAGTCGTCGTTCTCGTGGGCGGCGATGCACAGGTCGATGACCGACGAACGATCGGCCGCGGTGAGCTCTTCGGTTCGCCGAACCGCGACCGACGCGCTCATCCGCGCTTCGCGCGACGAGCGGCCCGGTTGAGGACGACAGCGGCCGAGATCGCGACGACGGCGAGCACGAGCAGCACGACGGCTTGACCGGCATGCGTCGCGATCAGCAGATCACCGGCAATGGCCAGCACGACAGCGACGATTCCCAACGCGACGGCACCTTTGGGAACGCGAGCACGCGGCGCGTCGTCGGACGTGGCGTACAGCGGTAGCCCATCGTCTCGTTCGTTCCCTCCGTCGGTCTCATTCACGACGTCACGTCCATCGGTACGAGGTAGCACGGATGACGTGAGACCGCCATGGCGCGACGCTGTGTGCTCGTGCTGGCTGTGGTCGCCGACGTCGATCCGACCGTGTCCGATAGCAGGTGGGGTGAATGACTCCCGGCGTCATCAGTGTCATCGGAGTAGTCGCCGCCGCGGTCCTCGGGGCGGTGATCAACAATTGGTGGACGGGTCGTAACGAGGCGCGGAAAGCCCAGCGCGACTACGAGTACGACGCCAAGAAGAAGCTGCTCACCGAGGTCCAACCAATGCTGTTCGAGCTCTCGGAGCGGTGCGACGAAGCGTTCTGGCGGATCTACGGAATCGCCGAGTCCGAAGCTCAGGGGCGCCTCGACAAGCCCTGTCAAAAGCGTCGATTCCGACTGGAGTCGGGCTACTACCTTCCGTCCACCATCCATCGGCTCGTCAGTCCCCTTGTCCTGTTTCGGATGCTCGAAACCGGGATGGCACGCTTCGACTTCTCGCTGGTCCCCGAGGCCACGGCGAAGTATCGGCTGGCGAAGCACTTGTACCGGACGTGGAACAGCGGCGATTCGCTCGCGAGCTGTGGAGAGGCCATCGAGTACGACCATGAAGCGAAACACAAAGGCGAAGAGGGCTACGCCCCGGTGGTCCATTCGTTGCAGCATGTCCGCCTCGGCGCCGTCGACAGTCTCGTCGACCTGCTCACTGTTCCTGCCGGCGACGGTACGACGCGTTGCATGCGCTACGGCGAGTTCCAGGACAGGTACGACGCGATGATGGCGGAAACAAAGGTCAAGGGTCATCCTTGGTCCTCGCCCGAGGTTGCCGCGTTGCATCGTGCCGTCACCGTTTTCGAGACCTTCTCGCCGACGACCAAGCCGGTGCTGTGGCGGATTCTCATGACCCAGGCCGTGCTCCTTCACTGGATCACATTGGACACTGATCCGAAGAACGAGATCACCGCTCACGATGTGGTGGAGCGCGTGCGGTCGACATTCAGCGAAGCGGCCGACGACAAGTCGGTCGACACTGGCCTCGCAGCCGCGGAGGCCTATCTCTCGAGTCATTTGAGCTGACCATCGTGCATTGACTGAGCTAGTGGGGCAGTCAACGCACGATGGTGCGGAAATTCATGGCTACGGCTACGGCTAGGACTCAGGCCAGTAGCGGTCGCGGACGAGGCGGCGGTAGATCTTGCCGGTCTCGAAGCGAGGAAGATCGTCGACGAAGTCGACCGAGCGTGGGCACTTGAAGTGCGCGAGTCGTGATCGTGTGAAGTCGATGAGCTCGCGCTCGAGGTCGGCGGACGCGGCGAAACCGTTGCGCAACTCGACCACGGCCTTGACGGCCTCGCCCCACTCGTCGTCGGGGACGCCCACGCACGCGACGTCGGCTATGGCGGGATGCTCGAGCAACACGGCGTCGACCTCGGCGGGATAGATGTTCACGCCGCCGGAGATGATCAGTTCGGCGGTGCGTCCACTGAGGAAGAGATAACCATCCTCGTCCATCCATCCCATGTCGCCGAGCGTGAAGAAGTCACCGTCGTGGATGTTCGCCGTCTTTTCGGGGTCGCGGTGATACTCGAACGGTTCGTCCTTGGAACGTCGCAACCACACCATGCCGACGGTGCCGGCGGGCACATCTTCGCCATCGGGATCACGAACGACGACTTCCTGACCGGCACCCGCCTTGCCGACGGTGCCAGGGCGTACGAGCCACTCCTTCGCCGTGACGTAGGTACCGCCGCCTTCGGTCGCGGCGTAGTACTCCTCGACGATCGGGCCGAGCCACTCGATCATCCGTTGCTTGACCGCGACCGGACACGGCGCGGCGCCGTGCACCACCAAGCGCAACGAGGAATGGTCGTAGCGACTCTTCACATCGTCGGGAAGCGCGAGCAGACGGTGGAACATCGTCGGCACCAGGTGCGTCGTCGTGATTCGGTACTCGTCGATCAGCTGCAACGTCTCCTCGGGTGACCACCCGTCCATGAGGACGACGCCGGAACCGGCAGCGAGCGGCGCCGTGAGCGAAATGGTCAGCGGCGCGGCGTGGTACAGCGGCCCAGTGCACAAGGAGCGTTCGTTCTCGCCTGCAGCCGTGCCCATCTTCGAATAGACGCGGTAAAGACTTGGCGGCTTCTCGATGGCGCGCCGCACCCCCTTCGGCCGGCCGGTGGTGCCCGACGTGTAGAGCATCGTCGTGCCCGGCCGCGGGTCGTCGATGTCGTCGGCCGGTTCAGCGGTGACGGCGTCTTCGTAGGACGAGAAGCCGTCGATCGATCCGCCGATCGACAGTCTGACGACGGACGGACTGACCGCAGCACCGACGGCGGTGAGCACATCCGCGAATCGGCTGTCGCCGATCAGTGCGGCCGCCTCGCTGTCGTCGACGATGTACGTGATCTCGTCCGCGGTGAGGTGCCAGTTGATCGCGGTGAGGCGCATGCCACCTCGCAACACCGCCTCGTACACCTCGACGAACTCCGGACGGTTCGAGCACACCAGTGCGATCGTCGATCCGGATTCCACGCCTCGGCTGCGCAGCGCTCGCAGCACTTGGTTCGCGCGGGCGTTGAGTTCCGCAAAGGTGCGCTGGCCGGCCTGAGAGATCACCGCCAGACGATCCGGCGCCTCCGCGGCGTACACCGCGCTGACCATGCCGCGTTCGATCAGGTCCTCGTTCGACAGCGTGCGCATCGGAGCCTTTCTAATGCGGTCTCAGCAGGTAGGCCGACGTGGTGTCCTTCGGTTGCACTCGCCGGTTCTCGACGCTCAGTGGTGACGTGTCCACGCCGGAAGCCGCGGCTCGGGCGCGCAACGCGCCCACGGTGCAGTCCTCGCGGCGGTGCACCGCGAACGGATCGAAACGGAAGTGACGCATCGCGTTCTGGTGCGTGATGGCGTCGACATCGCCGTCGGGCACGCCACCCGGCACCTGCTCGAGCGACTTCATCAGGTACTCGGGCGAGGTCGGCCACGTGGAATCGGAGTGTGGGTAGTCGGCCTCCCAGCAGATCCGGTCGATGCCGACTCGATCGCGCACGACGAGTCCGACGGGATCGTCGATGAAGCACGTCACGATCCGCTCGCGGAACACCTCGCTCGGCAGGCGCCCACCGAAGTCCTGACCGGTCCAGGCGTGGTGGCGTGTGTAGATCCAGTCGAGCCGCTCGAGGAGATACGGAATCCAGCCGATGCCACCTTCTGACAGCGAGATGCGGAGGTCGGGGAACTTGCGCAACACCGGCGACCACATCAGGTCGGCCGCGCACTGCACGATGTTCACCGGCTGCAGCGTGATGAGCACATCGATCGGTGCGTCCCGCGCGGTCACGACCAACGAGGACGACGAGCCGATGTGCAGGCACACGATCGTGCCCTCGTCCGAGCACGCCTGCCAGAACGGATCCCAGTGCTCGGCGTGCATGCTCGGCATCTTCAGCCTCTCGGGATTCTCCGAGAACGTCACTGCGTGGCATCCCTTCGCTGCCATGCGATGGACCTCGGCGGCCATCTCGACCGGGTCCCACAACGGCGGGATCATCAACGGGATGAACCGGCCGGGATACGTGCCGCACCACTCGTCGACGTGCCAGTCGTTGTACCCCTTGACGATGGCGAGCGCGGCGTCTTTGTCACCGGACCGCGCGAACAACTGACCGCAGAGGTTCGGGAACGACGGGAAACACATCGAACCGAGCACGCCGTTGGCGTCCATGTCGCGCACGCGCTCGTGGATGTCGTAGCAGCCGGGGCGCATCTCGTGGAGTGATGTCGGCTCCATGCCGTACTCCTCGGGCGGACGCCCCGCGACGGCATTGAGTCCGATGTTGACGATCTCCTTGCCGTCGTACTGCCAGACGTCGGTCCCGTCCTCGCGCGTCACCATGCGGGGCGCCACGTCGCGCCACCGATCGGGGAGGTGACCTGCGAACAGGTCAGGTGGTTCCACCACGTGGTCGTCGACGCTGACGAGGAGGAGATCCTCGAGCTGCATGAACACCCTCCCTCGGACGACCAGTGCTGTGGCGTCGGGCGGCGAACCTGACGCAGGCGTCAGGGTAGTGTCCGCCGCCGTGGGCAGCCCTGCGACGACACCGACCCCGAAGGGACGCGGTGCCGTGGTCGCGGGTGTCGCGACGACGGACTATCCGAACCATCCGGATGTCATCGAGCTCGCACTGCACGGCATCGCCGCTGACCGCGCGCTGGCCGACGCCGGCCTGTCCTGGGACGAGGTCGACGGCCTCGCGTCGGTGGGGCTGGCGCCGCTCCACGCGCTGCAGGTGTGCGAGTACCTCGGCATCCGGCCGCACTACCTGGACGAGACCAACATCGGCGGTGCTTCGTTCGAAGTGCTGGTCGAGCACGCGGCAGCGGCGGTCGAACGCGGCCAGGCCGAGGTCGTGCTCGTCACGTACGGAAGCGTGCAGCTCTCGCAGATGGGGCGTTCCCTCGGGACCGGTGGCCGTACCGGGCTGCCGTCCGGACCGGGCGCGACCGATGCGATCTGGGGCAACACCTTGGTCGGCAACTACGCCCTCGCCGCAGCGCGTCACATGCACGAGTTCGGCACGACGCCCGAACAACTCGCGCAGGTCGCGGTGACGATGCGCGACCACGCAGCCGCGAACCCGTTGGCGCAGTACCGCGACCCGATCACGATCGACGACGTGCTGTCTTCGCGACTCGTCGCCGATCCGCTGCATCTCCTCGATTGCTGCGTGATCTCCGATGGCGGCGCGGCGTGCGTGGTGACGACGGAGGAAAGGGCTCGCGACCTGCCGAAGCCTCCAGCGCACATTCTCGGCGCCGCGCACGCGCTCACGCATCAACTCAACATCAGTCAGATGCCCGACCTCACGGTCACGGCCGCGGCGCAATCGGGTCCCCTCGCGATGCAGCGTGCTGGCATCACCGTCGACGATGTCGACGTCTTGCAGCTCTACGACTCGTTCACGATCACGGTGTTGCTGACGCTCGAAGACCTCGGCTTCTGCAAGAAGGGAGACGGCGGGCCGTTCGTCGAGGACGGCCGGCTGCGGTGGGACGGCCCGCTGCCGACCAACACCGATGGCGGGGGACTGTCGTCGTGTCATCCGGGCATGCGCGGGATGTTCCTCATCGTTGAAGCGGTGCGGCAACTGCGCGGCGAAGGGACCGCGCGCCAAGCCGACGACGTCGAGGTGGCGTTGTGTCATGGAACCGGCGGAATGCTCTCGACCGGCGCCACCCTGGTTCTCGCAAGGGACCGGCCATGAGCGAGGAGACATGAGCCCACGCCAGCCTGCGCCGCTGCCTGAGGGTGCCAAGCCGCGGCCGGCACCGGTTCCCGACTTCGAGTCCGAGCCGTTCTGGGCCGCGACACTCGAGGACCGGCTCGTGGTGCAGCACTGCACGCGCTGCGATCATCGCCAGCTTTACGGACGGTCGCGCTGTACCAACTGCCACGCCGACACGCTGGAGTGGATCGACGCGAGTGGGCTCGGCACCGTGTACAGCCGCACAGTCATCCATCAGAACCCGACCCGCTCGTTTCGCCACCTCCTGCCGCTCGTCGTCGCGCTCGTCGATCTCGACGAGGGGCCGAGGATGATGACCAACGTCGTCGGCAGCGAACCCGACGAAGTCGTCCTCGGCGCGCGTGTGCGCGTGCGGTTCGAGCACGTGTCCGACGGTGCCGCGCTCCCGCTGTTCGAACTGGTTCCAGGAGATACGTGAGCGCAGCACCGATCCGCATCGGGCTGCTGTTCGACTTCCCGCAGCACGACGGTGGCGACAGCTTCGCGACGGCGGTCGAGCTCGGGCTGTCCACCATGCAACTCGATCGACCTGTCGAACTGGTCCGCGAGCTCGCGGCGGGACTGCCGGCCGGCACCGCATTCGACGTCGAGCAGAAGTTCGCGGCCCTCGACCGAGACGGCGTGCTCGCCATCGTCGGACCGTCGATCTCCGACAACGGCTTGGTCGTGCGCGACCTCGCCGACGCAGCCGGACTGCCGTGCATCAACTACACGGGCGGTGCGGTCACGCGTAGCGAGTGCATGTTCCACTACCAAGTCGGCTCGCTCGAAGAGGAGCCCGCTGTCCTGGTCGACGTGCTGCATTCACGGGGCATCGGTCGAGTCGCAGTCGTGCACGACCGCTCGCCCGTCGGACGGCACTACGCCGATTGGTTCGAGTTGGCGCGCGCCACACAGGGAATCGAGGTGACGGCCGCAGGTGCCATCGCGCCGCTTGCCGAGGACGCCACCGACCTCGTCGACCGCTTGGCCGCGTCGAAACCCGACGGGCTCGTGTACCTCGGTCTCGGTGTCGCCGCCCACACGGTCGCGGTCGCGGTCGACGCGGCGGGTTGGCACCTGCCCGTCGTCGCCAACTCAGCCCTGATGTTCGGCTACGTCCGCAAGGACTGGCGGCCGCTGTGGGACGGCTGGACGTACGTCGACACCGTGAGCGATCACAACCGTCAGCGCATGGCGTTGCGGAAGCGGAGCCCGCAGACGGCGGCGGGGCCAATCGGGGTCGCGGGCTACGACATCGGGCGGCTTCTCGGCGAGGCACTCGTCCGCACCGACCACCTGACGAGAGCGGGCATCGTCGAAGGGCTCGAGCGCGTGAAGCGACTCACGGCCAGCAGCGGGCGCGACGGCACCACGATGGGCTTCGGCACGTGGGATCACGGCGCGCTCAAGGGCCCATATCTCGTGCTGCGCGAGTGGCGCGACGGCAAGTCGGTCGAGATCGCTTGACGATGGTCGTCGAGGAGTACCTGGCGGCCGTGGTCGCTCACGATTGGGACGCGCTTCGTCGTTGCCTGCGCGAAGACGTTGTCCGCAACGGCCCGTTCCGCGACGAGTACCGAGGTCGCGACGACTACGTCGCGTTTCTGGCCGAGCTGATGCCGACGTTGCCCGGTTACTCGATGGACGTCACGCGCGTCACGTACTCGGACGATGGACGGCTCGCGTTCGCCGAGCTGGCCGAGACCGTGGACGTCGGCGGCAGCCCGTTGCGCACGGAAGAGTCGCTCGTGTTCGAGCTCGACGCCGACGAGCGCATCGAACACATCGACATCTACATCAAGACGAACGCCGAGCGACCGCCACGGAGCCTTTCGCCGCAGGGGCTCGGGGGCGAAGTCTCCGAGGAAACATGACCGTGATCGACGCGGACGGGCACGTCGAGGAGGATCTCGCGTGGATCGTCGAGCACCTCGACCCGTCCCTGCGCGAGCTCGCGCCGCGGTTCGAACGCGACGCGGGCGGGCGCATCGTCAACCTCATCGAAGGCAGGCCATGGCGGCCGACGTTCCGCTTGCCGCGGGGATCCAAGACCCACGTCGCGGCGGGCGGGGTCGAGCGCACCGGCGGCCGCGACCCGGTAGAGCGGCTGCGAGTGCTCGACCAGGAGGGCATCGACGCCGCCGTCCTGTTCCCGAGTCTCGGGCTCATGTACGGGCTGTACGAAGACACGAAGCCAGCGGCCGCGTTGTGCGCCGCCAACAACGACTGGGTCGCCGAGTACTGCGCCACCGAACCGTCCCGGCTCGTCGGCGTCGCGCTGCTGCCGCAACAGGATCCGGCGCTGGCAGTGGCGGAGCTCGAACGGTGTGTCGAACTGCACGACTTTGTCGCCGGCGTCATCCGGCCCAACCGCATCGGAGGGCACACGGTCGACGACGCAGTCTTCGAACCGCTGTGGGTCGCGGCGGCGCGGCTCGACGTACCGATCGTGTTGCACGAGGCGTACTTCGGCGGCATCGACACCGTGGGGGAGAACAGGCAGCGCACGTACGCGGGTGCGCATGTCATCAGTCATCCGTTCGAGCAGATGTCGGCGATGCTCGCCTTGTGTCTCGTCGGCGTGCTCGAGCGTCACCCGGCGCTGCGTCTCGGGTTCTTCGAGGCCGGCTGCGGTTGGGCGCCGTATTGGGTCGAACGCATCGAGGAGCACTTTGAGCTCGCACCCGACGACTTCGCGGGCGGCGATCCGACGGGCACGTTGGCGTCTCGCACCTGGCTCACATTCGAAGTCGACGAGCGCACGTTGCCGGCGGTGCTCGATCTCGGCTGGCGCGACAACGTCTGCTTCGCGAGCGACTACCCGCACTACGACGCCCCGTTCCCCGGCGCGGTCGACGCCGTACGCGACCGTGGCCTCGACCCTGAGCTCGAGCGCCGCCTTCTCGGCGACAACGCCCTCGCCTTCTACGGCGACCGCCTGCGCCGCCGTCTCTGACAGATTCGGCTTCGACTACTGGCGCGGTTGCGGGGTCAGGAACCCACAACCGACTCCGAGTTCGAGTCGGTGAAGTCGTGCCAGCGTTCGACAGCCAGCGGCGCGGCGAAGGTGATCGCCGCGATCAGAATGATGAGCAGCAGGCTCACGAGGTGGTTCCCCTCGAGCACCGGCTTCGACACCTTGCCGACGGGGAACACCTCCGTGGCGAGCAGGGCGCACAGTACGAGCACCGAGGCGCGCCAACGGCCGAGTTGCGTCGCCCCGAGCAGCGCGAACCCCGGCGCCAAATACCACGGCCACACGACGGGGCCGAGCAGCATCACGACCAGGAGGCAGATCCCGGTGACCGCGACCGCGCCGATACGTTCGACGACCCCGAGCAACCGCAGACAGATGTAGCCGGCCGCGGCCAGGCCGACGAAGCGCAGCGCGGCGATCCACAACTGGTCGTTCGACGGCAGCCCCAGTTCCCCGATCATGCCGTTCAAGACGAACCCGAGTCGCGTCGGCAGCGAGAGCGTGCCCGTCGTCGTACCTGTGTTGCGCATCGCCAGGATCCAGCCGGACACGCCGATGCCGACGACCGCGCACGCGGCCACGATGATCCCGGCGGTGACCGCGAACGCCTTCCCGATGACCTTCAGCCGGTCCTTCACTGCCGCGCCCGCGCCGGGCTGGCACCATCCGAGATAGACCAGTCCTGCGGCGGCGGGCAGCTTGACCGCTGTCGCGAGCGCGATGAACACGACCCCGAGCCAGAACCGTCCTCGTTGTGCGAATGCGAATCCGGCCAACAGCAGGGCCATCAGGATCGCGTCGTTGTGGCCACCTCCGACCAGATGGAGCACCACGATCGGGTTGGCGATGCCGATGGCGACGGCCACCGGTGGCGACACGCCATGCCGCCGCGCGATGTCGGCAATGGCCCACACCGAGAGCAACACCGCGCCGAGCGAGACGAACCGCAGCAGCCAGATCGTGAGCTCCCAGGTGTGGCCCGTGGCGTAGACCGCGCCGGCGGCGACACCCATCTGCACCGGCCCGTAGGGGTTGCCGCCGTACGGGACACGCCACACCGGATCGACGTGGGAGATGTACTCGCCGAACTGGAGCTTGAACATCCCCTCCGTCGTCGGGTCATGGCCCTTGGTGACCATGTCGCCCTCGGCCGCATAGCTGTAGATGTCGCTGCTCAACAAGGGCGGCCCGAGCATGACGGGGACGAACCACAGCACTGCGGTGGCGATGACGACGCGCATGCGATCGCGTTGCGGTGACTCGCTGCGTTGCACCCGAGCGATGAGCCCGAGCCACGCGATGCCGAGCGCCGCGGCGCCCGCGACGAACGCGATCGCCGTGAACGGCCGCGTGCCGTCGAAGGGAAGGAACGGGAGCGTGAGGCGCCACGTCTTGTGGTCGAGGCGCCACTGCGGCGCCGTCGCGGCGATCAGGAGGGCGCCCGCGAAGCCGATTGCGGGGTAGGGACCGGCCATCGTGCGACGGCGTGCCGAGACGGGCACGTCTGCCACGTTGTCGATGGCCATGGCGTTCGGTCCTCCGGACTGGACCTCGAGCGGTCGTGCAACTCTTGGGGGAAGCCGCATTCTTACCTACCGAGCATTCGTCGCGACAGCATGCTTTCCCGGTGCTGGACGGTTCCAACACGGATTTCGGCGGTGCGTGGCAGCTGTGCTGAGGTGTTCACGTCATGGTGTTCGAGTGATGAAGGTGTGGATCGATCAGGATCTGTGCACGGGCGACGGCCTGTGCACGGATCACGCGCCTGCGGTCTTCACCCT
This sequence comes from Acidimicrobiales bacterium, assembly GCA_036257895.1. GTDB lineage: Bacteria > Actinomycetota > Acidimicrobiia > Acidimicrobiales > JACDCH01 > DATAES01. The sequence continues at coordinate 1,599 of DATAES010000274.1, read as the reverse complement.
GCTCGAGGACGGGATCGCGTACGTCAAGCAGGGCGGTCGTGTGCTCAACGACCCCGGGAGCGCAGGCAGCCTTGCGGCGGTGCCACGGCCACTCGAACACGATGTCGTCCAGGCGGCAGAGGACTGCCCGGGTGAGTGCATCTTCATCGAGTGGATCGGCGACCGTCCTCAGCGTGCTGCCGTGGGCAACACGGACGAACCGGCAAAGTAGGGTCACCTGGTGCTCCTCCAGGTCAGCCCGTCACCGGAGCTGATCGACGCCTGCGGTGCGTCACCGAGTTGGGCCTGCCGTCGGATCTTCGACGCCACCGGCAACAAGGCACTGGCCGGCTTCGTCGACTTCCTGTTCGGCGCACCGTTGCGCATCCTGCTGATCCTCCTGGTTGCGTTCATCACGAATCATCTGGTCCGTCGCGCCATCCGCCGGCTCACCGACACCGTCTCGGGCACCGTCGCGAGTCCCCGCGTCGACAAGCTGCGCCAGCAGACGCCTGGCGCCCTGCGGCCTCCGTCAGGCTCCATTCGAGGCGCGGCCCGGGCGCAGACCATCGGCTCGGTCCTTCGCAGCCTCAGTACCGCGCTCATCTACAGCATCGCGGCGATCACCATCCTCGGTGAGCTCGGCGTCAACCTCGGGCCGCTCGTCGCGAGCGTCGGCATCGTCGGGATCGCCATCGGCTTCGGTTCACAGAGCCTCGTGAAGGACTTCATCAGCGGCATCTTCATGCTCGTCGAGGACCAGTACGGCGTCGGCGACATCGTCGACGTCGGTGAGGCGTCCGGTGTCGTCGAGGCCGTCGGCCTGCGCACCACCCGCCTGCGGGACGTCAACGGCACCGTGTGGTACGTGCCGAACGGCCAGATCACGCGGGTCGCCAACAAGAGCCAGGACTGGGCGCGGGCGTTGCTGGACGTCACCGTGTCCTACAAGACCGATGTACGCGAGGCCGAGGCGACGATCAAAGAGGTCGCCGACGCCGTCTGGAACGACGACACCTGGCGATCGAAGTTGCTCGAGGAGCCCGAGATCTGGGGGGTCGAGAACCTCGGTCCGAGCGGGATCGACATCCGAGTCGGGATCAAGACGAAGCCGGCCGAGCAGTTCGCAGTCATGCGCGAGCTGCGAACGCGGATCAAAGAGGCCCTCGACGCGCACTCGATCGGGATGCCTTCGCAAGGCACCGTGTGGGTGCAGAGCGCGGCCCAGGAGCCGCCGCGTACCGGCGACGACAAGGCTGGTTCGGTCGCCGCGGAGTCGGTCAGCAGGGAGTCGGTGAGCAGGGAGTCGGTCAGCAGGGAGTCGGTCAGCGACGAGTCAGTCAGCGAGGAGAACGTCGACCGCTAGCTCGCCGCCGGGCTCGGTGACGAGCTCGACGATGCGTCCGGCGTCGATCAGGTCCCCGCGAGCCGCATCGAGCGCCGTGAGCTGATCGAGGGTGCCCGACACGACCGCGCGTCGGACGTCGGCCCGCAACGACTTCTTCGCGGCGGTCTTCGCCTTGCGGATTTCGGCCAGCACCGAGCCCGCGATGTCGAACACCGCGCCGTCGGTCGATTCCGTCGGCAGCTCGGAGCGCGCCGGCCAGCTCGCGCGGTGGA
>DATAES010000273.1:0-5707 GCA_036257895.1 Acidimicrobiales bacterium | reverse complement strand
CTCGCCGACGGTCAACCGCTCCCCTTCCACCTCGGCGGTCATGAGCGCGGTGGTGATGTCGTCACGCGGGTTGGCGAGTCGGTCCTCACCGAGCTTCTGCGCGTACTCCCACAGCTCCCAACCCGCCTGGAACGACGCCTCGATCGTGCCGCCGTACTCGGGATCGGTGCCGCCGAGGATGACGTTCGAGCGCTCGAAGATGAACTTCTCGTCCGCCTCCGGGATGCCGACCATCTGGCAGATGATGTCGAGCGGCAATCGAGCGGCGACCTCTTCGACGAAGTCGATCTTCCCCTTGGACTCGACGTCGTCGATGATCCGAGCTGCCAGTGTCGTGACGTACTCCTCGAGTTGGTTGACCATACGAGGCGTGAAGCCGCGATTGACGATCAGACGCAGCTTCGTGTGACGCGGCGCGTCCATGTTGATCATCGAGCCGAACAGCTCGTTGACCTCCTGCGGCAGGTCTGGAACGTTGGAGCCCTTGCCCGACACGAACAGTTCCGCGTTCCGACTGGCGAACACCACGTCGTCGTACTTCACGAGCGACCAGTAGCCCGGGCCGGACGGGAACGACTCGAACTCGGGCTCGGTGTGGAACGACACCGGCTTTTCGCGGCGCATCTTCGCGAACATCGCCTCGCGCTCGAGGTCGGCCTCTGGCCACGTCACCGGATCGCCGAAGTCGATCGCATCCGCCGGCACGTCGAAGTCAGGAAGTACCAAGGTCATGCGTGGAGACGGTAGTTGCACCGGCCGCTACGGTCCCGATCCGTGCCTTCCCGACGAACTTGGACCGCGGCCGTCGTCGGTGCGTTCGGAGCGGCTGCGGCTGTCTACCTCGCAGTGAAGCGAGCGCACGAGGACACCTTGCCGTCGCCCGTTCGGTCACGGTCTCGTGCGGTGCGCAGCGTCGAGGTCGCACGGATCGGAACGAAGGCAGGAGGCACGTACGCACTCCACCGGGCTCGGCGCGCCTTTGCGTCCGCGGAACGCCGCGAGCAACTCGACGCGGAGCACCAGTTGCGCACAGCCGAACAGGTCGCGGACGCGCTCGGTCACATGAAGGGCGCGTTGATGAAGATCGGGCAGATGGCGAGCTACCTCGACCAAGGTCTGCCGGAGCCGGTGCGCGAGCAGCTCGCGCAACTGCAAGCGAATGCGCCGTCGATGTCGTCCGAGCTCGCCGCGCAGGTCGTGACCGAGGAGCTAGGCGCTCGTCCGGAGACCCTGTTCCCGACGTGGGATCCGGTTCCGTTCGCGGCCGCGTCGATCGGACAGGTGCACCGAGCCATTGCGAAGGACGGCCGCGCGGTCGCGGTGAAGGTGCAGTACCCGGGCGTGGACGAAGCGATCGAGTCCGACCTCGCCAACGCCGGACTGCTCGTGCAAGTCATCGGCATGGTGTTTCCCGGCGTCGAGCCCGAGCCGATCGTCGAGGAGCTGCGGCTGCGCATCCGCGAAGAGCTCGACTACGTCCAGGAGGCAGACAATCAGCGACTCTTCACCGGCTATTACGCCGGCCATCCGTTCATCCACGTGCCGCCGGTGATCGACGAGCTCTCGTCGAAGCGCGTGTTGACGACCGAGCTCGCCGACGGCGCTCGGTTCGACGAGCTGCTCACCTGGCCACAGGACGAGAAGAACCTCGCGGCCGAAGCGATCTACCGGTTCGTGTTCGGCAGCCTGTACCGGCTGGGCGCCTTCAACGGCGATCCCCATCCGGGCAACTACCTCTTCCGGCCGGGCGGGCACGTGACGTTCCTCGACTTCGGGTTGGTGAAGCGGTTCACGCCGGGCGAGATCGAGATGCTGGCGCGGATGTCCCAGACCTTTGCGGTGGAACGCGACATGAAGGCGTTCCGCGAGGTCGTCGCGGAAGCGGGGTTCCTCAAGGACAGTACGCGGTTCACCGACGACCAGTTGCGCGACTACTTCAATCACTTCTGGGCGTTCGTGCTCGAGGACGAGCCGATGGCGACCACGCCCGAGTGGTCGTCGGAGAGCGTGCGGCGCTTCTTCGACCCGACCGGCGAACACGGCGAGATCATGCGCGCCGCCAATGTGCCTGCCGCCTTCGTGATCCTCCAACGCATCAACCTCGGACTCGGCGCCGTGCTCGGCGAGCTGCGGGCAACGTGCAACTGGCGGCGCATCGCGGAGGAGCAGTGGCCCTTCGTCGCTCGGCCACCGTCGACCCCGCTCGGCGAACTCGAAGCCGCTTGGCGAGCCGGCCAACCTGACACAAGCGTCAGATAACGTCCCGAGCGTGCCCGCCCGACCAGCGCTGCGCGAGCTGGACCTCGACGCCTTCTTCCATCCCCGGTCGGTCGCCGTCATCGGAGCGTCGGACACGCGGGCCACACCGACGGCAGCCATGACGCGCAAGATCAAGGACTGGGCCGAACACTTCGGGGCCACGATCCGTCCCGTGAACCCGAACCGCTCCGAGGTGTACGGGCTCGCGTGTCATGCATCTCTCGGCGACGTCGACGACGAGATCGACCTCGCCGTGATCCTCACCGGCAACGCAGTCGAAGCCTTCGAGTCGATCCTCGACAAGAAGCCGAAGTTCGCGGTGATCTTCGCGGCGGGGTTCGCGGAGACCGGAGCCGATGGTGAGGCGCAGCAGCGCCGTCTGAGCGAGATCGTGCACGGCTCCGACACGCGTCTCCTCGGGCCGAACACCAACCTCAACGCGTTCGAGACCTTTCGCGACGACCTGCCCGGCAAACGCATCGCGCTGATCACGCAGTCGGGTCACCAGGGCCGGCCGATCTTCCAGGCACAGGACCTCGGCATCGCGATGAGCCACTGGGCGCCGACAGGCAACGAGGTCGATCTCGAGTTCGCCGACTTCGTCCACTACTTCGCCGACCAACCGGAAGTCGGCGTCATCGCGGCGTACGTCGAGGGTTTCAAGGACGGACGTACGTTGATGCTCGCGGCCGACCACGCTGCGCGGCGGGGCGTGCCGATGGTCGTGGTCAAGGTCGGCCGGACGCCCGCCGGCGAGTCGATGGCCAAGAGCCACACGGGTCATCTCACCGGCTCGGACGCGGTGACGTCGGCCGTGTTCCGCCAGTTCGGGGTCACGCGGGTCGACGGGCTCGACGAGTTGCAGGACACCGCCGCGATGCTCGCCCGCGCTGCGAAGCCTTCGGGGGACGGCGTGTGCATCTACGCCATCTCCGGCGGCACCGGCGCGCACATGGCGGACCTGGTCGCGGCCCGCGGACTACGGGTTCCTGACCTGGCGCCGGAGACGCAACGGGCGCTCCACGAATGGATCCCTTCCTACCTGCGCGTGTCGAATCCGGTCGACAACGGTGGTGCGCCATCGGCCGACTGGCGTGGCCGCAAGATCCTCGACGCGATCGTCGCCGACCCGAACGTCGACCTGATCATCTGTCCGATCACCGGCGCGCTGGCGTCGATGTCGAAGCCCCTGGCACGAGATCTCGTTGCCGTGGCCGAGACCACCGACAAGCCCATTTGCGCGATCTGGGGTTCGCCGTTGACGTGCGACGAGCCCGCGTACGACATCCTGCTCTCGTCATCGAGGGTGATCACGTTCCGCACATTCTCCAACTGTGTCGGCGCGGTCGGCGCGTATTTCGACCATTACGACTTCGTCGCGCGCTACCGCAGCCCGTTCGCGAAACCTCGGCCGCGGCGGGCGTCGAAGGGTGGTCGGCGTGTCGATCTGCCCCCGGACACGACGTTGAGTGAGCACGAGTCGAAGCAGCTGCTCGCCGCATATGACATTTCGGTGACCCGCGAGGAAGTCGTCTCCTCGGCCAGCGCGGCAGTCAAGGCGGCCCGCTCGATCGGCGTTCCGGTCGTGATGAAGGCGAGCTCACGTGGCATCGCCCACAAGAGTGACCGCGGGCTCGTGCGCTTGGGCCTGGAGGCTCCGAAGTCGATCCGCGACGCGTATGCAGTGCTCGCTTCGCACAGTGACGGCGAGGTGCTCGTGTCGGAGATGGTTCACGGCGGCGTCGAGTGCACGGTCGGCGTGAGCCACGACGATCTGTTCGGACCGGTCGTGATGTTCGGGCTCGGCGGCGTGTTCGTCGAGGTCTTCGAGGACGTGTCGTTCCGCGTGCCACCGTTCGACGCTCGCGAGGCGCGGCGGATGGTCGACGAGGTGCGCGGGAGTGCACTCCTGCGCGGCCAGCGCGGCCGCCCGAAGGCAGACGTCAGGGCGTTGGTCGACACGATCATGAAGGTGCAGCAACTCGCCGTCGACCACGCCGACCGACTGGCGGAGCTCGACATCAACCCGCTCGTGGTCTTGCCAAAGGGCGTCGTCGCCCTCGACGCGCTGGCCGTCACCCGATGAGCGAGCACAGCGAGCTCATGGCGGGCGAGCGACCGCTAGGGCTCGGTGCAGATCGGCGATCCCGGGCGATCGCGTGGAGTCTGTCGCCGATCTGTAGCGACAGGACGCCGATGGGGTCCGGGGGCGCAGCCCCCGCGGAGACATGAGCGCGGGAACCATCAAGGACCGCACGGCGATCGCCGGCATCGGGCAAACAGAGTTCGCCAAGTCGCTCGACCGTTCGGAGAAGCGCCTCGCGCTCGAGGCGATCAAGCTCGCGCTCGACGATGCCGGCATCGACCCGAGCGAAGTGGACGGGCTCGCGTCGTACACCCTCGAGACCACGGAGGAAGCAGACATCGCCCGCAACCTCGGCCTGGGCGACATCACGTTCTTCAGCCAGGTCGGCTATGGCGGTGGCGCCGGTTGCGGGGTCGTGGGACACGCCGCCATGGCTGTCGCCACTGGCCAGTGCAACGTCGCCGTCGCGTGGCGCAGCCGCAAGCGAGGGGCCGCGGCGAGCCGGCCGTGGTCGCAGGTGAGCACCCGCGTCCGCGGCCAGCACCAGTGGACGCGCCCGTTCGGGCTACTGCGGCCGGTCGACGAGATCGCGATACTGGCGCGTCGCTACTTCTACGAGTTCGGCGGCACGCGCGAGCAGCTCGCATCGGTGGCGGTCGCGGTACGGCATCACGCCAACCGCAACCCCGGGGCGATGATGCACGCGAAGACGCTCACGGTCGAGCAGTACCTCGACGCCCGCTGGATCTCCGAACCGCTGTGCCTCTACGACAACTGTCTCGAGTCCGACGGCGCGGGCGCGGTCGTGATCACGTCGACCGAACGAGCGCGTGACGGCGCGAAGCCTCCGGTGCTCGTCCATTCCTTCGCCCAATCGATCCCGCAGCAACACCAGGTGATGACGAACTACTTCGGTGACGACCCGCTGCTCGGACCGTCTTGGGCTTGCGCCTCCCTTCTTTGGGCGAACGCAGACGTGACGCCGGGTGATGTGCACGTCGCGCAGCTCTACGACGCGTTCAGCCCCCTGGTGCCGTTGTCGCTGGAGGGCTACGGGTTCTGCAAGCGCGGTGAGGGTCTCGAGTTCTGTGCTGACGGCAACATCGAGTTGGACGGACGGTTGCCCACGAACACGAGTGGCGGTGGCATGTCGGAGGCGTACGTCCACGGCTTCAACCTGATCGTCGAAGGCGCGCGCCAGATCCGAGGGGAGTCGTGCTCGCAGGTCGACGGCGCCGAGGTCTCGCTCGTGACGAGCGGCGAGGGCGTGCCCACGAGCGCGCTGCTGTTCACCAAGGACCGCCGGTGATCGAAGGACTCATCCTCCCCGACGTCGACGACGCAGAAGCCGCGATGTTCTGG
>DATAES010000272.1:0-1714 GCA_036257895.1 Acidimicrobiales bacterium | reverse complement strand
AACGGTTGGTCGAGCCGGACAGGCGCACCGAGCGCAGCTCGACGAAGGTGTCGACGGTCCGGCTCGTGAACCGTTCCATGGTCATCCACACATGATGCTGGGCGTTGGTTGCACGGCGGCGAGTGGCGTGCCAGATCAGCCACGACAACGGCAGCGACGTGGCCACTGCCACACCGACCATCGTCGAATGGGACAGGATCAGAACGAGCGCGAACGATGCCATCCCGGCGTCCGCGCACAGCGCCACGAGGTTCGGCCCGAGACCTTGCGCCACGTCGGTCGCGGTCATGGTGCGTAGTACGAATCCGGCTGTGCACCGGGTGTCGTACACACTCTGGGGAAGCGTGGCGAAGTGGCGGAGCAGCTTCTCGCCCACGTGGCGTGAAATGCGTCGCTGCACGCCACCCTCGCCGACGACCCGAACGAGGAGAATCAGCGCTTGCACGGCGCCGAGGCCGACCAGCACGAGAGCGAGGACGGCGAGCGTCGTCGAGTCACCTCGAGGTAGTACGTGATCGAAGACGTGCCCGAGCACCAGCGGGGAGGCGAGGAGGAGCGCGGCTCCGGCCGCCGCGCAGCTGACGGCGAGCAGGTGCCACGCCACAGTGCGGGCGACGAGCTGCCGCGCGGCGCGACCCGGCTCGACGCGCGAGCGGCGTGGCCGAAGTGCCGCGGTCGGCCGGTATTCGACGACGTAGCGGCTGGACTCGCGTTCGTAGTCGGCGCGGCGCATGAACGTGCGGCCGCGGTTCGGATCCATCACCCACAGCCCACGGCGCGTCCATCGCAGAAGCACGACGAAGTGGCCCGCTCCGGGGTCGAGGTGCACGATCGCCCAACCATCGATCGCGCGAAGGCCGTCATAGTCGCTCACCGCCGCTCTCGACTCAAGACCGATGGTCCGCCCCCCGTGGATGAGTCCGACCAGGTGTGTGCCGTTGTTGTCGGTGCGCACGAGATCGCGGGCTTCCTCGACGGACACCTCGTGCCCGGCGGCCCACGCCACGCTCGCGAACGCCGCGGCGCCACAATCGCGCAACTCGGTCGGCCGCATCCACGGTACGCGCCGACGGCGTGGAAAGCCTTCACGTCGCATGCTCAGGCCCTGTCGATCAGCAGCTCGGCCAGCCGCTCGTGGATGGGCAGGCCGGTCTCCTCGACGATCCACCCGAACTGACCGACCGGGTTCACTTCGAGGAACACGTGCTCACCCTCGGGCGTCACGATGAAGTCAAGGCTGCCGAAGAGAAGGTTCATGCGGCGCATCAACTCAGCGACTTTCCTTTCGACGGTCGCGTCGAGCTCGTGCACGAGATGGGGTGTGTTCGCCAGGTCGTAGCGTCGCCAGTCCTTGTCCGCCACCGTGCTCTGCTGCGACTCGATGCGGCAGGCAAAGATCGTGCCGCCGACGTACACCACGCGCAACTCGAACGCCTTGTCGACGTAGGGCTGGAAAATGCCCGGCGCAGCGACGAGGTCGTCACCGGCCTGCGCGCGCAGCTCCCTCGCCGACACGACTTGGGAGTAGAGCTCGGTGATGTGTCCGTCGACTCGCGGGGGGCCGAGATACGGTGTGAAGGGCTTGTAGACGATCTGGCCGCCGTGCGCGTCGGCGAAGTCGGCGGCCGCCGAGAGATCGCACAGGTAGCGGGTGGGCGGCGTCGCCAATCCGACCTGGTCGGCGACGACGAGCTGGGTGAGCTTGTCCTCCCAC
>DATAES010000271.1:0-14892 GCA_036257895.1 Acidimicrobiales bacterium | reverse complement strand
TCCTCATCATCGGCGTTGCCGCCACGAGCATCATCCAGCAACGCCAGATCAGCGGCCGCAATCCGGCGGCGGCCGCCAACCCGCAACAGCAGATGCTGTTGAAGCTCGGCCCGATCATGATCACCGGCTTCTCACTCGTCGTACCCGGCGCCCTCGTCATCTACTTCTTCGTGTCGAACCTCTACCGGGTGGGACAGCAGGCCCTCATCTCTCGCACGATCTACAACACACCGGAAGCCAAGCAACTGCTCGAGCGACAGCATCGAGAGGCTGAGGACCGCAAGAAGAATCCCCAGGGCCAACAGAAGGGTTTCTTCCAGCGAATGCTCGGCGACGCCGCCCCGCAGATCGGCAAGGCGAAACCCGCATCGAACGGGTCGGGCGACAAGTCTGCGCCGGCCAAGGGCGGCAATGCTTCCGCAAAGCCGCCTGCTGCCAAGAGCAACGGAGGCCGGACAACGCCGTCCGGAAGTCGGTCGGCGGCGTCACGCAAGAAGAAGCGGCGGAAGTAGCCGATGGAGTGGGTCGAGACGACCGGTCGGACGGTCGACGACGCCAAGGAGGCCGCCCTCGACCAACTCGGCGTCGACGCGCGCGACGCGGAGTTCGAGGTTGTCGAGGAGCCGCGCACAGGCTTGTTCGGCCGCATGCGGGGCGAGGCCAGGGTGCGAGCCCGGGTGCGCCCGATGGCTCCCCGTCCGAAAGCGGAGCGCAGGGATCGCCGCCGTCGACGCACAGACGGACAGTCGGGACAAGGTCGGCCGGCGGAACAGGCGGGTGCCGGCGGGGGGGCCGAGACCATAGCTGTGGGGGCCAGCACTGGTGCCGCGAACGGACCGGATGAGACAGCCAAACCCACCGGAGGAGCTTCCCCCGGGGCGAAGCGGCGGCGATCACGATCGGGGTCGGGTCCCACCCAGAACCGTGCAGCCGGAAACGAGACCGAGGGTGCGTCGACACAGGAAGGTTCGAGGATGCCGAACGACGTCACGGTGGATGAGCAGGCCACCATCATGAGGACCTTCCTCGACGGGTTGGTCGAGGCCTTCGACTTCGACGCGACGATCATGGACGAGAAGATCGACGACGAGACGATCGAGTTGCGGGTCGACGGTGAGGATCTCGGGCTGCTGATCGGCCCGAAGGGACAGACCCTTCAGGCCGTACAGGAGCTGGCGCGCACGGTTGTGCAGCGACAGGCCACCGGGACTCACCACGGTCGAGTGCGCATCGATGTAGCGGGCTACCGGCAGCGGCGTCGCGAGGCGCTCGAGCGATTCACGCAGCAGGTTGCCGCGGATGTCCTGTCCTCGGGTGTTCCGAAGGCGCTCGAGCCGATGCATCCGGCCGACCGCAAGGTTGTCCACGATGTCGTCAACGAGCTCGAAGGTGTCGCCACCACATCGGAGGGTGAGGAGCCGAACAGACGTGTGGTGATCGTGCCGTCGGCCACAGATCAATCCTGAGCGACGACTTCAGCAATCGGGTACTCGTCGAGTGGCGACGAGCACAGCAACTCGGATTTCTCGGTCCCGGCCCGGTCGAGGGACACCTGCGCCACGCGCGATCGTTCCGGGACGCCGTAGCACCGCCTGACCGAGCAGTCGATCTCGGCTCTGGCGGCGGTATCCCGGGATTGGCACTCGCGCAGTGGTGGCCGGCCTCGCAGTGGATCCTGCTGGACGGGAGCGAACGCCGGGCCGTGTTCTTGCACGACGCGGTCGAAAGGTTGGGGCTCGGCGACCGCGTTTCGGTGCTTCATGCCGCCGCAGAGGTTGCGGGACGCGACGATCGGCAGCGCGGCCGGTTCGACCTCGTCGTGGTTCGCTCGTTCGGACCACCCGCGGTCGTCGCGGAGTGCGGCGCGCCGTTCCTACGCCCGGGCGGCCGGCTGGTCGTCAGCGAACCGCCGGCCTTCGAACCGAGTCGGTGGCCGCCCGATGGGCTCGCGCGATTCGGCCTCGAGCTCGAGAAACGGGCAGGTTCCGACGACGCGTCCGTCGTCGTGCTGCAGCAGCGAACCGAGGTGAGCGCTGACGTGCCCCGGCGGGTTGGGATCCCCGCTCGCCGGCCCCGTTGGTGAGGGTTTCACGTGAAACGCGCCGGCAGCGCACCTGGCGAAACGGAAGCAATGCTTGACCCCACGAAGCGCCGCAGACAAGATGCGCCTCAGTGAGCGATGCCCCTTCGGATCTCGTTTCTCGCGGGCGCGCCATATTCGAGCGACTTCGGTCTCCCCAGCCTGATCCGGAAGTCGAGGGTTCCAAAGCGGCGAGCAGCAATGCTGCGAGCCTCCCAGAACAACCCGAGGAGGAGGTTCCGGGGGCCGCAGAGGCCACAACGGATGACAGAGAGCCCGAGGCCGTGTCGGCGCTTGACCCGCAACCGACCCCGATCGCGACTGTCGAGCGCGACCAGGTCGAGCCTCGTGACTTCCGGCGGCCGTTGCCGCGGATCATCGCCGTGACCAACCAGAAGGGTGGGGTCGGCAAGACGACTACCGCCGTGAATCTCGGCGCGGCCACTGCCGATCTCGGCTACCGGGTCCTCGTCGTGGACCTCGATCCGCAGGGCAATGCCACCACCGGCCTCGGCCTCAACACACGAGATCTGAATTCGTCGATGTACGACGTGATCCTCCATGACGCGGCCATGGAGGACTGCATCGAGGCGACCACTGTCCGCAACCTGTTCGTCGCTCCCGCCCGCCTCGACCTCGCCGGTGCGGAGATCGAGCTCGTGCCCGCTTTCAGCCGTGAGTTGAAGCTCCGGCGTGCCCTCGACGAGATCCGGGACGACTACGACTTCATCTATGTCGATTGTCCCCCTTCCTTGGGCCTCCTCACCGTCAACGGCCTCGCCGCGGCGACGGAGGTCCTGGTCCCGATCCAGTGCGAGTACTACGCACTGGAGGGTCTGGGCCAGCTCCTGCGGAACGTGACGCTCGTTCAGAAGAACCTCAACCAGGCGCTCGAGCTGAGCGCCATCGTGCTCGTGATGTACGACGCCCGGACGAAGTTGAGCGATCAGGTCGCGCAAGAGGTCAGGTCACACTTCGGCGAGAAGGTCACCCGGACGGTCGTCCCCCGAACGGTGCGGCTCTCGGAGGCGCCGTCGTTCGGCCAGCCGATCACAGCGTTCGACCCCTCGTCGCGAGGCGCGATCGCATATCGAGAACTGGCGAAGGAGGTCAGTGGTGGCGCGCCGTAGCGGTCTCGGTCGAGGCCTCGGAGCCCTGATCCCCTCAGAGGTGGCGGCAAGCGAAGCCGGCCCGCTGCGGTTCACCGAGATCCCGGTCAGCGGCATCACATCCAATCCGAACCAGCCGCGCCGTTCGTTCGACGAGGAGACCCTCGCGGCGCTGACAGCGTCGGTACGTGAGGTCGGCGTGCTGCAGCCCGTTCTCGTGCGACCCCTCGGCGATGACCGCTACGAGCTCGTGGCCGGTGAGCGTCGCTGGCGAGCCGCAAAGCGGGCTGGGCTTCCGTCGGTGCCTGCCATCGTCCGGGATGTCGACGACACCACTTCGCTCGAGCATGCACTCGTCGAGAACATCCACCGCCAGGACCTGAACGCGCTCGAGGAGGCCGCCGCATACCAGCAGTTGATCGAGGACTTTCATCTCACCCACGACCAAGTCGCGTCGCGCGTCGGCAAGAGCCGGGCGGCCGTCACCAACACGCTGCGCCTGTTCCAGCTGCCGCCCGCCATCCAGAAGATGGTCGCCGATGGGGCCCTGTCCGCTGGACATGCCCGGGCCCTGCTCGGCACCCCTGATCGGGCCTACCAGGAGCAGCTCGCTCGTCGCGCGATGGCCGATGGCTTGTCCGTCCGCGAGGTCGAGGAGGCCGTGCGCCTGCGGGCAGAGCTAGCGGGTGAAGTCCCGCCGGGCACAGGCGACACGCCGGTCGACGCGGGAGCGACCGTCCGCAAACTCCGCGCACCTGGGCTGGTCGAGCTCGAGGAGTTGTTCTCGCAGTACCTCGATACCAGCGTGAGCATCACGATGGGCCCCAACCGCGGGAGGGTCACCATCGACTTCGCGGACCTCGCCGACCTCGAGCGCATCTATCGCGCGATCACGGGCGACGACCAACAGCAGGCCTGATCGCTCGTCGGGATGTGATCCTGGCCCACCCGCTCAACCCTCGATGGGCTGTCGAGTCGGCGTCGGGTGAACCTTCCCTTCACGTTGTCCACATCCTGTGGCAAAAGCTGTGGGAAAAAGCGCAGGTCAGCGATCCACCGGTGACTCGACCCAACGGCTGAACGCAAGCGTGAGGGTTCGCGCCAACTCCCCCGTGTGCTCGACGACGATCTGCGCCGGACCCAGCTCGCACAGCACAGCAGGCATACGGGTCTCCCGGAGAATGGGCATGCGCATGCCGGCGCACTCGCCCGTAGCCATGAACGGTTGCGCCGTCAGGACCTCGAGCGCGAGCTCGGCGAGCCGTCGTCCGCCGATCGATTCGAACGCGGCGGCAGCATAGAAATAGGTGGCGCAGCCGGGATCCTCCCGAACCGCGATCCCCAGATAGGCCTCGGCGCCGAACGCATTTGCCTCCTCCGCCTGGACCGACTCGTCCGGATGGTGGAGCACGGCGACAACCGCACCCGCGTTGGCGAGCGCTCGGCCGATCGCATCCGCGAGTGCACCCAGCCCCCCGGTCTCGCCGACGCAGAACCGACGACTCTCGAGCTGGTGCGGCGCCTCGCGCATCGCCTCCACTTCCCGGAGCACCGCGACCGTCGGCCCGGCATCGGTGCCTCGCACCACACGGCGGAGTGCCGCGACCGTGTCCGGTCCACAGACGCCGTCAACCGTGATCGCGGTGTTGCGCTGAAACTGCTCGAGCGCGTCTCTGGTGCGAGGACCGAAGATGCCGTCTACTCGGCCCGCGTCGAACCCGAGCGCGCCCAGATCCTGCTGGAGCTCGCCCACGTCGTCACCACGCAACATGGGCGCGGCGAGATACAGCAGCCGGTCACCGAGGCGGTAACCGGCTTCGACGAGTGAGGTCCATGTCTGCTGTCCGCAGATCCCGTCCGCCCGAAGGCCCCGCCGTTCTTGGAAGCCGAGCACAGCGCGCTCGGTGGCGCCACCGTACGAGCCCTGCTCGTCGTCACCGGTGTCGTACCCGAGCGAGGTGAGCCTGCGCTGGACGTCGCGCACGGCCTCGCCGGACGACCCGGACCGAAGGGGGAGATCGTTCGTCAAGCGCGAAGGAGGCCCGGATCAGGCGACCCGGGCCTTTGCAAACCTACAGGACTCGAGACCGGTCAGGCGATGAAGTCGCTCAGCTCTTGGAGGAGCTGGCCCTTGCCCTTGGCGCCGATCATCCGTCGAACCGGCTGCCCATCTTGAAAAACGATGAGAGTAGGGATGCTCATCACTTCGAAGCGTCGGGTCACGTTGGGGTTGTCGTCGACGTTGAGCTTGGCGACCTTGACCTTCCCGGCGTGCTCGGTGGCGATCTCTTCCAAGATGGGCGTGATCATCTTGCACGGCCCGCACCACTCGGCCCAGAAGTCCACGACAACCGCTTCCGTTGCGGCCCCGATCTCTTCATCGAACGTGGAATCGGTCAGGGTGCTCATGCCCTCAGCCATCTTTGTGTGGTTCCTCTTTCGTGGGTGTTGACGGACTGTGCGCTTGCAACACGTCGCCGTCGCTGCGCATTCCTGCGGCGGCTAGCCGTCAGATTGATGATTCTCGAGCCAGCGTTCGGCGTCGATGGCCGCCATGCAGCCCGAGCCGGCCGCGGTGACGGCTTGGCGATACGTGTGATCTTGCACGTCGCCGCACGCGAACACGCCGTCCACGTTCGTGGATGTGGCGCCTTCGCCGAGGCCGGTCACCAAGTAACCGCTGTCCTCCATCGTCAGCAGGCCCTTGAAGAGGTCGGTGTGCGGAACGTGCCCGATCGCGACGAACAGACCACTGACCGGTACGGAGGTGATCTCGTCCGTAAGCACGTTGCGGACCCGCAGCTCCTCGACCTTGGCGTCACCGATGACGTCATCGACGACGCTGTTCCACAGGAACCGGATCTTGGCGTTCGCCTTGGCCCTGTCCTGCATGATCTTGGAGGCTCGCAACTGGTCACGTCGATGGATCAACGTGACCGACCGAGCGAACTTGGTGAGGAAGTTGGCCTCCTCGAGTGCGGAATCGCCGCCACCGACCACCGCAATGTCCTGGTCACGGAAGAAGAAACCGTCGCACGTCGCGCATGTCGACACGCCGTAGCCCACGAGTCGTTGCTCGTTGGGCAGCCCGAGCATGAGGGCTTGCGCGCCGGTCGACACGATCACGGTGTGAGCCCGGTACGTGGGCTCCGGAGCGTCGGGGTCGCCGACCCAGACGCCGTAGGGGCGCGAAGAGAAGTCGACCTTGCTCGCCTTGACCGTCTGCATCTCGGCACCGAACCGGCTTGCCTGCTCACGGAAGTCGAGCATGAGTTGGGGACCGAGGATCCCCTGCGGGAAGCCGGGATAATTCTCGACGTCGGTGGTGAGCATCAGCTGGCCGCCGGGCTGATCGCTCGTCGACGACGGCTCACCCTCGAGCACCAGCGGCGCGAGGTTGGCACGGGCGGCGTAGATCGCGGCGGTCAGCCCGGCCGGGCCTGACCCGATGATGATCACGTTGCGGACGTCGTCGTCGACCGCCATCAGCTTCTCCTCGTCAGGTTTCGGCGCCGTCAACCCGTAGACGCCCGCGCGTGTTCCCGGAGGTCACGCCTCGACTTGCTTCGGCTCTCGTTGCATCCAGAGCCAGAACGCAATGACGCACAACAGCGCGCCGACGATGAAGTAGGCCGCCCACATGTGTTCCTCCCCGAAGATGGCATCAGGTAGGTAGTTGTTGAGGAGGCGGATGGCCAGGATGATGAGCAACACGAACGCGACCGCGCCGAGGATGACGGCGAAAGTCCCGAACACGATGCCTCGCGCGGCCGTCGTGACCGGCCCGGTCACCTTCTGCTGGACGGTCCCGACGACCTTGACGATCGAGTCAGTGGCCTGCGCAGGCCAATCGTCGGTACGGACGCTGGATGTCGACAGCTCGACCCTGTCCGGCATGGGCGGCAGCGTAGTCTCCGGTCGATGCTGGACGGCGACCGACGCGGCCTCGACGACCAGCATGTGGCGCGCCGTCAAAGTGCCTGAGTGAACAGCACCGTGCAGTTGACGTCGTCGACTTCGACGGTCTGCTGACCAGGGCGTCCCGACACGATCACGATGACGGGCTGCCCGGACAGCAGCGCGCTCGCCACGAAGGTTGCGTCCGCTCGCGGCTGACAACTGCCTTCGGCGGCTGAAGGCGCCGCGCTCGCGGTGTCACGTTGGCTCTTTTCTTCTTGAGAGAACGTCGCGGACGACTGCTGCAAGTGCCGAACCGCGTCGACGAGACCTTCCGGTGTCTGGAACGAACCCAGCTCCGAGGCGGGTCCGGACGGAGCGGGCGCACCGGCGGCGGCCGATGCGAGCGAGTCAGCCGCACCCGCCGCGGGGAGCGCGGCCGCTGACGACGCCTGGCCCGCGGCGTTGCTCGCCTGGCGATTGTCGCGGCCGGACAGCGCGGCGATTGCACCAACCATCGCCACCAGGATGAGGACGGCAGCTGCAATCGAGGCGACACGCAACGCCCGTCGATGTCGGCGTTGTCGCAGGTCGACGACTTGTCGGGTCGTCGCCGGCTCGGACCCCACCGCGGCCATCTCGGCCATCGCGGTCGTGATGGCTGCGTCTCGTTGTCGCGCCGAGGGGAGCTGTACGGGCTCGGCGATCGCGTCGCGGGCAGATCGGAGCTCGGCCAGCCGAGCAGACAACGCTGCATCGGCGTCGACACGCGCCACTTCCTCATCCGTTGCCTCGCCATCGAGGACGGCGGAGACGACCTCGTCGTCGGAGAAGTCGGTCATGGTCTGGGGTTCTGACGATCGTCAGCGGACTCTGGGTTCCCGGCCAGGTGGGCCGCGACAGCGGCGCGTCCGCGTGCGATTCTCGAGCGGACCGTACCGGGCGGAACGCCGAGGACCTCTGCGATCTCTGCGTAGTCGAGCGCGCAGACGTCGCGCAGCACGACAGCCGCCCGGAACTCGACTGGGAGACTTGCGAGGGCGCCGTCGAGCGCGAGCCGGTCGGTGACCTCACCTGCGACGTCGTCCGGACCACCTGGCGGCATTGTCAGCTCGTCCACCGGGACGGGCCGGCGACGTCGCCGGCGTAGCTCGTCCAGACAGGCATTGGTGGCAACGCGGTAGGACCACGTCGAGAACGACGAACGTCCGTCGAACCGCGGCAGCCCGCGAACGACAGCGAGCAGCGCCTCCTGCGTCGCATCGAGAGCGTCGGCATCGTTGCCGGTCATGCGTCGACACAGCCGGTACAAGCGATCGTGGTGCCGGCGCAGCAGTTCGTCGAGCGCTGCGAAGTCACCCGCCCGAGCGGCGGCGACGAGTGCGGCGTCGTCCGGTCCGCTGATGGGCCGGAGGCTACTTCGCCTTGATGCTGAGCTCGGCGATCTGGGCGTGGATTCGATCGGAAGAGTCGCCGGAGCCATCGCCCAGATCCGTGATCCAGACGAGGACCGCCGCACCGCTGCGACCGCCGAGGTCGAAGGTCGTCGTGCCGGCGGTGATGTGATCCTTGGATGCGACCGGATCGCCCCAACCATGGAGGTCAGGGTGTGTGTTGCCGCTGACGAAGACCTGAGCCGACCAGTCATTGCTGGGCGACTCGACGGACAAAGTGCCGAGTGCTGCGGACTTGTCGAGGGCGAGGGCAATGCCGACGCCCGGTTTCAACCGTCCGAAGGACCGGCTGTTGTAGCCCTCGGTCTGCCACACCGTGCTCGAGTCGCCGTCCACGGTCTTCCCGACGTCGGTGTTGTTCTCCTGCCCGTTGCCCGGAGGGGGATCGAACGCCTCCGCCGACGCGATCGCGACCGTGCCGCCGGACGCGGTGGTGCCGGTGCTCGACGCGCCGCCCTTTCGCTTTCCGCTGAGCAGCCCGAGCGCAACGATCAACGCCGTGGCCACGAGGATGATCACCAGCGTAGGTACCAGCCACCCGCGCTCGGTTCGTACGAACGCCGGTGGCGGGGCGCTGGCTGGCGTGGCGTCGCGCACGGGGACGGGTGGAAACACCGCGGCCGTGGGATCGGTCCCGCTCGTGTCGGCCGGTACCACCGGGGGAGCAGGGGAGGACCGTCCAGCGGCGAGGAGCGCCGCTCGAAATGCGTCAGCCGACGGAAAACGTCCGTCCGGATCGCGCGCGAGCGCTCGCATCGTCACATCCTCGAGCGGCTTCGGAATGCCCGCCCGCACATTCCGCGGTCGCATCGGCGCTTGGTAGAGACGAGCGAGCGCGGTCGCGGCTTCGGTGTCGGCGACGAACGGAGCACGACCGCACAGCGCTTCGTAGAGCACGACCCCGAGCGCGTACACGTCGGTACGAGCGTCGACGGCGCCGCCCTCGACCTGCTCGGGTGCGAGGTACTTCGCGGTGCCGAGCGTGGTGTTCGTCGCGGTGAGATCGCTCCCCGCCTTTGCGATTCCGAAGTCGGCGACGAGAACTCGTCCATCCGTCGACAGCAGGATGTTGGCCGGCTTGATGTCCCGGTGAACCACGCCTCCGCGGTGAGCGGTGTCGAGCGCGCCGGCGACCTCTGCGAGGATCGCGGCCGCTTGTCCGGGCTCGAGCGGTCCGTGTTCGTTGAGGTAGTCGCGCAACGTCGAACCGTGGACGAGTTCCATCACGATCGCTTCGACGTCTCCGTCCGAACACGTGTCGTAGATCGAGACGATGGACGCGTGCGACAGACGAGCCGCGGCCACAGCCTCGCGTCGGAACCGCTCGACGAACGAGTCGTCCGCCGCCAGATGCGGATGCAGCAGCTTCACGGCGACCTTGCGGGCCAGCGTCTCGTCGGTCGCCTCCCACACCTGGGCCATGCCGCCGGTCGCAATCAGACGGTCGAGGCGATATCGCCCGCCGATGATCCGACCGGTGAGCGAGTCGAGTGAGGGGCGGTTAGTCACGACGGGGGCAAACGTAGGCGGACGAGCCGTCGGGGTTCATGTCGCCCCGGGCGGTCGTTGCCACGTCACCCCCATGACGCGGGGTCCTGCATGCGTACCGATCACGGCGCCGATCACGCCGATGCGCAACTCGTCGCGCGGGTAGCGCGACGCTATGAGTCCGAGGAATTCGTCGAGGTCCGGGGCCTCGCCGTGGGCGATGGACAGCCGCTCGACGGCGGGTTCTTCGAGCAAACGGGATGCCATCCACTGGAGTGCCTTCTTGCGCGTCCGCGCCTTGCCGGCTTCCTCGACGCGTCCGGTGCTGACATCGATCAGGGGCTTGATCGACAGGAGGTTTCCGAGCAGCGCTTGTGCACCGCCGATGCGGCCACCCTTCTTCAAGTTCTCCAGTGTGTCGAGTGCTCCGAGCACGTGCGTGCGCGACGCCATGTCTTCCACCATCTCGACGATCTCGTCGGCGCTCCGACCGTCGCGGGCCGCCTCCGCCGCGGCGATCACCTGCGAACCGAGACCCAAGGTGATCGAACGCGAGTCCACGACACGTACATCGAGCGTTCCTTCGAACGCCTTTGCCGCCGTCAGCGCGGATTGCAGCGTGGCGGACAGGTCTGACGACAAATTGATGCAGACCACCGCGTCGGCACCCGCGTCGGCCGCAGCTCGGAAGGCGGTCTCGAACGCGCCGGGCGACGGGGCTGCAGTCTCGGGAAGCTGTTCGGACTCGGCCAGTCGTCGGTAGAAGTCGCCGACGCTGAGGTCCACTCTGTCGGTGAACTCGTCGGCGCCGAACCGAATCGTGAGCGGGACGATGCTGATCTCGAGTTGGTCGGCTTCGTCCGCAGACAGGTCGCAGGAGCTGTCGGTGACGATGCGAACGGCCATGGGTAGGGCAGGTTAGAACCAGCCGGCCCTAGCGGTCTGCCTGGCACCGCGCATCGTCGCGAGCCAAGTCAGGTTGCCGCGTGTCGGGGACGACTGCGTCCGCGTCGAGCGGTGACGATGTGACGACCCCACCACAGGGCGAGGAACGTGCCAGCGCCGACGGAGAGCACGAGGCCGACACCGGAGAACGCCGTGGAACGCACTGTCACGCGGGTCCGGTCGATGACCAGTCCGCCATCTGGGGTCTGCAGCGTGACATCGAGCGTGGAGTCGCCGGACGCGCGGGTACGCACGTCGATCGGGACGCGAGTCGTCTCGTCGGTCAACGTGAGAGGAATGTGCCCGTCCTCGTGGCCCGGGAATTCGAGCTTTCCGCCTTGGAGGAACAAGTCGACCATGACCGGATAGCCGGTGCCCAGCTTGAAGGTGAGCGACACCACTCCGTCACGGGCGGTGAAGCTGATCGTCTGCCTGGGTGGCGCGTCGATCTTGTCGAGTTCGCCGTGCACTGCGTCGCCGGTACCGTCGAGGTAGGAGGAGCGCTGTTCGTCCGAGAGACCGTTGGCACCGGCGACGAGCGCGCGGCGTTCGAACTCGTCGGGCCGCGGGTTCGGCGCAACGACCGACGTCCTGTACGCGGCAAGCTCCCCCTCGGTTGTGCCAAGCCGGCGAGCGAAGCTGCTCAGATCCTCGGAGGGTTTCGGTTCGAGGCTCCGGGTCAGGGGAGCGTCGCTGCCCTTGACCTCGCCGCGAGTCCCGACGACCGGCACGGTGTTGAAGATCGTTGACAACGTCATGGGCCGAAGGATGCGGTTGACTGTCGGACTCAGCGCGGTGAGCAGCGCGTCGAGGAACCGCGAATCGATTGGCCGGTCCTCGGGGAGCACGAACGTTGCGGCGCGCTGATCAGGAGGGTCGTCGAAGTACAGGACCGACAGATCCGCAACGAGATGATTGGCGTCGATCACCGGGTCGCCAGTCGACCCCAGATGCGTAGCGAGCGCGCTGTCTGCCGCGACGGCTTCGACACCGTCGCTGTCCCGCAAAACGAACGGCTGCGTGAGCGTGCGGTTGAAGACGCGCAGGTCGAGGCCACTCAGCGCGTCGTCGGGGACGACCATGGACGTGATGCCGCGCCCGTGAAGGAACCGTGCTGTCTCGGATGTGAGTTGGTTGTCCGCGACGAAGACCGACGGTGCCGGCGGTGCGAGAGCCGTGGCGAGCGAACGGCTTCCGCGGTCGAACTGTTGACCGAGCGCGCTGTCGAGGTCACTGGCGATCCACTCATTCGGATGAAGGCGCACATACGGCATCGAGGTGAGCTCTCGACCGGAGACGGCGGTCCTCGCAGCCTCGATCGTCGCCTGATCGAGCGCGTCCACTGTCTCGGGCGTCGCCGCGATCGTCAACGGCACGTCGTTGCGGGCCGACAGCACCGCCGACGAGTTCACCGCCGCTTGCTTGGTGTCGTCGTCGAGGGCAACGGTTCCGTCGGGCTGCAACGCCGGTGGGCCCCCCAGAGGCAGCACGACGGCGACGCCGAGCGGTCCGTACTGGCGGCCCGCCGGGAGGCGCACCATGTACGTGAGCAGCTGCTGGATCGTCGTCCGACCGTCGAGCAATGCGATCGTCACGGGGAATACGCCCTCGGTGATGCGGATGGTCGGACGCTGCGAGTCCGGCGACGTCGTGCTCTGCGTGTCGCGTGTTGCGACAGAGACCACGACGGTGCCGGAGGCGTCAGGCGCGGCGGGCACGATGGTCGGACTGCCAACCGACGGCCGCAGGTTCCGTCCCTGCAGCGACGCCTGGAAGTCCGTGCGCGTCGGCACGCGGCCGTGCACGTCGACACGGATCGTTGCGCCGCTCGGGGCACCGGTCACGCGCAGGCGGATGATCAGATCAGCATCGGGTTCGACGACAGGCGTCTGGCTGATCAGCCCGAGGATGTCGGTTCTGGTGGTCTGCGCACCGACCGTTGGCGTTCCGGACGCGAGCGGCGCCATCCAGCACACAGCGCTGAGGACACACGCGGCCGCCCAGAACGACTTGGCGACTCGTCTCACGTCAGGACGGTGTGCAGCACGGCGAGGCCGCCGGGTTGGAGGTGGAATCCGAGTCGTTCGTACAGCCGCAGCGCCTCGGTGTTGCGCTCCTGCGTGTTGACCATTGCGCGCGCCGCCCCGCGCCGCTTCATCCACCGAAGCCCGTCGAGCACGAGCGCGCTGCCGTGGCCGTGGCGCCGCGCCGCGGGGTCGACTGCGAGTCGTTGCAGGAACCCGCGGGCTCCCGCCCGACCGGACACGGCGTACCCGACGACCCCATTGGGACCGTCGACGACGCGGAAACGGCTGGAGGGTGTCGCGTCGACTGCCTCGTCGAGACCCGCGGGATCGAGCCGCCAGAACGGATCGAACGAGGTTGCGTCCACCGCAAGGGCTGCGGCGCGGTCGCTTCGACGAGCGCGCCTGATCGTCCCGTGAGCGTTGGCCGCGCTGGGCTCGTCGAGCGTGACGAGCTCGTGCGCCAGGAGGTGCAGCCGTTCGCGCACGCTGAAGCCAGCGGCGACGAACGCGTTCGCTTCGGATGCGGCGAGCGCGGCGGTGACGGCCTGGTTGTAGCCCCGCTCGCGGAGCAGCGCCGTGCACCGACGGACAGCCTCGATCGACGGCGGACCGGACTCAGGAAGCGGCGCGATGTATGCGACATGCGCATCGCCGCGCCACGGCCCGACTCGGAGCCGGTCTCCGCCCCAACGTAGGAGGTCGGCGCTCGTGCGAGGTGCCATCGCGGTGTCGAGGTTAGGACCAGGAAGGTCCGGAAGCGGAGTCGCACCGATACTGTCGGGCCTCGTGTCGGTCCTGTTCCTGACCCATGCCCGGTACCTCGATCATGTCGCCGGCGCTCGACACCCGGAGCGGCCCGCACGACTCGAGGCGGTGTTCGAAGGGGTGCGGCGCGCCGGCGTCGGCGACGCGTTGGTCGCAATCGACCCGAGGCCGGCGACCCGGGACGAGCTGGAGTTGATCCATCCGGCCGCCTATCTCGACGCGGTGCAGCGCTTTTGCTCGGCGGGTGGCGGTCGCATCGACCCGGACACGGGTGCAAGTCCCGACTCCTACGACGTGGCGGTGCTCGCTGCGGGTGCAGGTTTGACCGCGGTCGAGCAACTCGATGCCGGAATGGGCACGTCCGCGTTCTGTGCGGTTCGTCCCCCGGGCCACCATGCATTGGCCAATCGCTCGATGGGCTTCTGCTTGCTCAACAATGTGGCGGTGACCGCCGCTGCGCTCGCGCAACGAGGTGAGCGCGTGCTGATCGTGGACTTCGACGCGCATCATGGCAACGGCACGCAGGATGTGTTCTACGCCGACGCGCGGGTGCTCTACGTGTCGATGCACGAGTGGCCCCTGTACCCCGGGACCGGAGACCTCGACGAGATCGGGTCGGGGGAGGGTCGCGGCTCGACGGTCAACTTTCCACTGCCTGCGGGCGCGACCGGTGACGTCTATCTCTCGGCGATCGACGAAGTGGTCGGTCCGTTGGCGGAAACCTGGCAACCGAACTGGCTGCTCCTCTCAGCCGGGTTCGACGCCCATCGCTGTGATCCGTTGACCGGGTTGGGTCTGTCGAGTGGCGACTTCGGGGACATCACTGCTCGGCTGAGTCGGCTGGTCGATCCGGGCCGGGTCGTCGCATTCCTCGAAGGCGGCTACGACCTCGATGCTTTGGCCGACTCGACAGCCGCATGTCTCGGTGCGCTGGCCGGCGCCGCGTATCGGGCCGAAGCCTCGACATCGGGCGGTCCCGGACACGAGATCCCTGCCGCCGCGCGGAAGGTTCGAGACCGAGCGCTCGATGCTTGAGGGTCTGCGGGCGTCGACGCATTGATCAAAGAAGAGCTCGCGCCCATTCTCGAGGAGACACGGCCGTTGGCAGCCCGCTTCGCAGCGGCGGG
>DATAES010000270.1:0-8566 GCA_036257895.1 Acidimicrobiales bacterium | reverse complement strand
GTGCAGGGCGACCTTGGGAAAGCCGTTCAGCAACTCAAGCAGGAGCCTGGCCGAGGCCTGGGCGTGGGAGGCGTGACCCTTCCGCTGGCCTTGGCGGAGCTGGGATTGATCGACGAGTACGAGTTCGTTGTGCGGCCCATCGTGGCTGGCCACGGGCCGACGTTGTTCGCCGGCCTGCGCGAGCGACTCGAGTTGAACCTCGTGGGCCGCCAGGAGTTCCGGTCGGGGGCGGTCGCTCTGCGCTACCAGCCCACTCGAGTCACGGCTTGAAGGTCGGCTGCCCCTGGGCACGCGGGCCTGGCAACTCCTCCACAACACCGGGGTCGACACAGGCGTGCCCTCGAACGCCGGATCAGACAGCGCATACGTGAAGGTGCCTACTCGTTCTCGCTCGACGTGAGGAAGCCTCCGCCCGCTGACGGGAAACGACCCCCGCCGGGGACGGCGAGGGTCGTTCCTCCGCAGGCCCCCGCGAAACCCCCCCGGGCCGCGGCCACCAGCCTCGTCCTACGACTCGCAACCCGGCTTCACCCGGAAGTGTGAAAAGTGGCGACGTCGTTTGACCCCGCTCGCGTCCGGGGACACTGCTGCACGAGGAAGCACCCGTTCATACCAGGAGCAGCTAGAGGCCCCGCCCACTGTCGTGCGGGGCCTCTAGCGCGTCAAACCCCTTAATCCGCCCATTCTTCGAGACGCCTTCCGGGTGGTCACCTCGGGCTAAACAAGAGCCCACGATGCTCAGCTACGACGAGGCCATCGCCCGGGTCACGGCACCGGGGGAGCGGTTCGAGACCGCCGAAGTCGAGATCCGGGGTGTCGCGTACACGATCTTCCGCAACGCGCCGCGTTCGTTGCGCGACATCGTGGCGACTGCTCACGGCCGTGCCGACGTCGTCTTCCTCGTGTACGAGGACGAGCGATGGACGTTCGCCGAGTTCGCGTCGAAGGTCGACGCGCTCGCCAATGCGCTCGTTGATCGCTACAAGATCGAGAAGGGCGATCGAGTCGCGATCGGCATGCGCAACTATCCGGAGTGGGTCGTCGCTTTCGGTGCGATCACGTCGATCGGCGCCATCTCTGTTTCCTTGAACGCGTGGTGGACGTCCGATGAGCTCGAGTACGCCCTCGAGGACTGTGGCGCCAGCGTGCTCATCGCGGACGCTGAACGGATCGAGCGCAGTGCCGACACGTGCAAGCGGCTGGGCATCGACGTGATCGCAGTTCGTGCGCCCGATCTCGCGGCGGCCGCCGACCAGTGGGACGACGTCGTCGTTCCAGGCGAACCGATGCCTGAGGTCGAGATCGACCCCGACGACGACGCAACCATCCTCTACACGTCCGGCACGACCGGACATCCGAAGGGTGCCGTCTCGACTCACCGCGCGGTGGTGCAGGCGCTCATGGGATTCGGTTGCCGCTCCGCGGCCGACCGGTTGCGCAGCCCTGACGCAGCACCGACGACGGATCCACCCGCGTTCATTCTCGTCGTGCCGCTGTTCCACGTCACGGGATGCGTTCCCGTGATGCTGTCGTGCCTGTCGAGTGGGTTGAAGCTCGTGATCATGTACAAGTGGGATCCCGATCGTGCGCTCGAGCACATCGAGCGCGAACGCGTCACCAACTTCGTTGGCGTACCGACGCAGAGTTGGGATCTCCTCGCATCACCGAACTTCGCGGCGCACGACACGTCGAGTCTTCGCAGTGTCGGAGGAGGAGGCGCGCCGGCGCCGCCCGAGCTCGTGCGCCGGGTGGCGTCGAGCTTCGCCAAGGCGAGCCCGGGCATCGGCTACGGCATGACCGAGACCAACGCCTACGGGCCGCAGAACGGTGGTGAGGACTACCTCACCCACCCGACGAGCACCGGACGCGCCACACCCATCCTCCAAGTCGAAGTGCGCGACGAGAACGAACTCGCGCTGCCGCACGGAGAAGCAGGCGAGATCTGGTTCAAGGGCCCGAACCTGATCCGCGGCTACTGGAACAAGCCCGAGGCGACGGCGGAAGTCATCGTCGACGGTTGGCTTCGCAGCGGCGACATCGGACGCATCGATGCCGAAGGATTCGTCTACGTCGAGGATCGCGCCAAGGACATGGTGTTGCGCGCCGGAGAGAACGTCTATTGCGCGGAGGTCGAAGCTGCGTTGTACGAGCACCCCGACGTGCACGAAGCCGCGGTGTTCGGCGTGCCCCACGATCGGTTGGGCGAAGAGGTGGCAGCCGCGGTGATGCCACGCGAGGGTGCGAAACTCACGGTCGCCGAGTTGCAGGAGCACGTGCGCGGGCATCTCGCTCCGTTCAAGGTGCCGACCCTTATCGCCATCTTCGACTCGCCGCTGCCTCGCAACGCTTCGGGAAAGATCCTGAAGCGCGAGCTGCGCGACGACTTCACCCGATCTGGCGCTGCGTCCCTTCCCAGTACGGAGCCCGGATCTCCCGCTTGAGCAACTTGCCGGATGGGTTGCGCGGGAGCACGTCGGTGAAGTCGACCGACTTCGGCAGCTTGTAGCCGGCGAGGTATTCGCGCGCGAACGTGATCAGCTCCTGTTCGGACACGTCCGCGCCCTCCCGGACGACGACGACGGCCTTCACCGCTTCGCCCCACTTGTCATGCGGAACGCCGATGACGGCCACGTCGGCCAAGTCGGGATGCTTGGCGAGGACGTTCTCGACCTCCGCCGGATAGATGTTCTCGCCGCCCGACACGACCATGTCCTTCACGCGGTCGTGCAGGAAGAGGAACCCGTTCTCATCGCGGTAGCCGGCGTCGCCCGTCTTGAACCAGCCGTCCTCGATCGCGGCGCGGGTCGCTTCCTCGTTGGCCCAGTAACCCTTCATGTTCTGCGGTGACCGCGTCCAGAGCTCGCCGACCGAACCATCGGGCACGTCCGCCCCGGTCTCCGGATCGACGATGCGCATCTCGACCCACGCGTACGGCTTGCCGCATGAGCGCAACAGCATCGGGTTGCCGATCGGATCGTGATGCTCGGGATCGAGTTGCGTGATGGCTCCGGTCGTCTCGGTGAGCCCGTACACCTGGATGAATTCGCAACCGAAGGTCTCCATCGCCTTGCTGAGCACCGAGTCGGTGATCGGTGACGCGCCGTAGAGGATGGCGCGAAGCGTGCTGAAGTCCGTCCGCTCGACTCCCGGTGTGAGCAGCAGGAACTGGATCACTGCGGGAACGAAGAACGCGTTCGTGATGCCGAACCGCGGGATGACGTCGAGGATCAGCGCGGGATCGACATCGCGCAGCAAGACCGTACGGCAACCGTGGTAGAGGCCGACCATCGAATAACCGGACCCTGCGATGTGGAACATCGGCATCACGGCGATGTTCACGGAGTCGGGCGTGAATCGCCACGACTCGGTGACGTTCATGACGCCCTTGAAGAAGTTGTCGTTCGTGAGCATCACGCCCTTGGGCAGGCCGGTGGTGCCCGAGGTGTAGAGCTGGAACGCGACGTCGGAGCCCGACCCTTCCTTGCCGGGGTCGGTGGCGTCGTGGGCGCTGAGAAAGGCCTCGTAGTCGTCCCAACGGGCGTGGCCGCCGATGGCCAGGATCTTCGACACCGAGGGGAGGTCGTCCTCGACCTTCTCGATGTGCGGCACGAAGTCCTGGCTGACGACGAGTGCTTTGGCCGTCGAGTCGTTGATGACCTGGGCGATCTCGTTCGGCGCCAGCCGCCAGTTGACCGCCACATTGACCGCGTTGAGCTTCGACAGCGCGAACGTCGTCTCGAAGTACTCCGGCCCGTTCTTGTCGAGGAACGCCACCCGATCGCCTTCGCCGATGCCGGCGGCCGCAAGCGCGTTCGCCAACTGGTTCGACCGAGCATCGAGTTCGCCGAACGTGATGTCCGTGCCCTCGTAGTGGATCGCGGGCGCGTCGGGCTTCTCACGTCCGTGCGTACGAATGATTCCGGCGATCGATTCGATCGACATCGGACCCCCCTGAGTTGACGACTGCCGACATAGTGCCTCGTAGGATCGACCCATGGGGGATCTGCAGGTCGACGTCGTCGAGCACATCGCCACCGTCACGCTGGACCGTCCGCCGGTCAACGCAGTCGACACCGGCACGTTCGCCGAGATCATCGACGTGTTCTCGGGGTTCGCGGATGATCGCGACGTCCGGGTCGCGGTCTTCACGGCTGCGGGCGACCGGGCGTTCATGGCCGGCGTCGATCTCAAGTCGGTCGGGCCCCGCGAGCGTCGGGACGAGACGCCGGCCTCGCTTGTCACCGACCCCGCCCGCATGGCCCGAGATGCCATGTGGGCGATCACCGACTGTGCCGTTCCCGTCATCGGCGCCATCAACGGGGCCGCGCTCGGCGCTGGACTCGCCTTCGCAGCTTGCTGTGACATCCTCATCGCCGCCGACAACGCTCGCTTCGGCACGACGGAGATCAACGTTGGCCTGCTCGGCGCCAGCGCCCACCTGTCGCTGCTCGTCGGACGGCACAAGGCTCGCGAGATGTTCTTCACCGGCGAGCAGATCCCAGCGGCGGAACTGCACCGGCTCGGCGCGATCCGCAGCGTCGTCCCGCTGGCGGACCTCGCCGACACCGCCCGTGACCTCGCGCTCGCTCTGGCCGGCAAGAGCCCGATCGCGCTGCGGTTGGCGAAGGAGTCGATGAACCGCGTCGAGTTCCTGCCGCTGAAGGAGGCCTACCGTACGGAGCAGGACTACACGGCGCGGCTTCTCGGTTTCGAAGACGCGACCGAAGCCCGCAAGGCGTTCATGGAGAAGCGCGAGCCGGAGTGGAAATGGCGGTAGAGAGGAAAACATGAAGGACCTGCTCGACGACCTCGACCGATGGCGCACGAAGGGCAAGCGCGTCGCGCTGGCGCGCGTCGTCGACGTCGAAGGATCAGGGCCGAGAGAGCCGGGCGCGGCGATGGCGGTGAGCGAGGACGGAGAGGTGATCGGGTCGGTGTCCGGTGGCTGTGTCGAAGGTGCGGTGGTCACGGAAGCGCTCGACGTGCTCGCCACAGGCGACAGTCGGATGGTGACGTTCGGCTACAGCGACGACGAGGCATTCGCCGTCGGACTCACCTGCGGCGGCACGATCCACCTCTTCATCGAACCCCTCGACTGGTGAAGGTGATTTCGCAGAGCACCGCCGAAATTGCGTACGAGGTGGCCCTATAGGGGCCACTTTGAACGCCGAAACGGCTAGAGCCCCATCGAGCGGCCGATGATCTCCTTCATGATCTCGGTGGTGCCGCCGTAGATCGTGGTGATGCGGGCGTCGGCATAAGCACGGGCGATCGGGTACTCGAGCATGTAGCCGTAGCCGCCGAACAGCTGGAGGCAACGGTCGACGACGCGCTTCTGCAACTCGGTGCACCACCACTTCGCCATCGCCGCCTCTTCGGCCGTGAGCTCACCTGCATCGAGCGCGACGACACACCGATCGACGAACGACTGCCCGATCTCGACCTCGGTGGCGACTTCGGCGAGCACGAACCGCGTGTTCTGGAAGGTGCCGATCGGTTGACCGAAAGCATGGCGCTCCTTCACATACTCGAGCGTCCAACCCAACGCGGCGCGGGCCGCGGCGACACCGGCCGCCGCGATCGACAACCGCTCTTGAGGCAGGTTGGCGACGAGTTGGAGGAATCCCTGTCCTTCGTCGCCGAGCAGGTTGTCCGCGGGCACGTGGACGTCGGAGAAAAAAAGCTCCGCGGTGTCTTGCGCGTGCTGGCCGATCTTGTCGAGGTTGCGTCCTCGTTCGAACCCGTCCATGCCGCGCTCGAGGACGACGAGCGACATGCCACGATGACGCTCGGACGGGTCGGTCTTCACGGCGGTGATCACGAGGTCGGCGTTGATGCCGTTCGTGATGAACGTCTTCGAACCGTTGACGACGTAGTGATCGCCGTCGCGGACGGCGGTCGTCGCCATCGACGCGAGGTCGCTGCCCATGCCCGGTTCTGTCATTGCGATGGCGGTGATCAACGCGCCGGCGGCGATGCCAGGCAGCCAGCGCTCGCGCTGTTCGTCCGAGCAGTAGCGCAAGAAGTACGGCAGGCAGATGTCGTTGTGCAGCGTCAGGCCCAGCCCCGCCGCGCCCACGCCGGTGGCCTGCACTTCTTCGTTGATCACGAGGTTGTAGCGGAAGTCGTCGACGCCACCGCCCCCGAACTCTTCCGGGATCGCCATGCCGAGGAACCCGTGGTGGCCGGCGTCGGTGAACATCGACCGAGGCACGATGCCGGCCTCGTCCCACTCGTCTTGATGCGGCACGACCTCCTTCTCGAGCCAGCGCCGCACGCTCGTGCGGAACTGTTCGTGCTCGTCGTCGAAGAGTTCGCGCCGCATCAACCCGACCTCAGATCGTCACCACGACTTTGCCCTTGGCCTTGCGATCAGCCAGTTCGCGAATCGCCTCGCCGGCTCGTTCGAGGGGATACGTCGTCGAGACGTGGGGATGGAGCCTGCCTTCCTGCCACCAGTCCAGCAGTTCGGCCACGTTCTCGCGATGTCGTTGCCGTTCGCGTCCGACGAACGCACCCCAGAACACACCTACGATCGAACACCCCTTCAGCAGGGCGAGGTTGAGCGGGATGCGAGGGATCTCGCCGTCGGCGAATCCGATCACGAGGAAACGTCCCTCCCACGCCGTCGACCGCAACGCGGGCTCGCTGTACGCGCCGCCGACGGGGTCGTACACGACGTCGGCCCCGACACCGCCCGTCAGCTCACGTATGCGCGTCTTCAGGTCTTCGGAGGCGTAGTTGATCCCCATGGTCGCGCCGTGCTCGCGGCACAGCTCGAGCTTGTCGTCCGTCGACGCCGCGGCGATCACATTGGCGCCCATGGCGGCGCCGAGCTCCACCGCGGCCAGCCCGACTCCGCCGGCGGCCCCGAGCACGAGCAGCGTCTCACCGGGCTTCAGCTGCCCTCGGTCCTTCAGGGCGTAATGCGCCGTGCCGTACGCGTAGAGGAAGGAGGACGCGTGTACGAGATCGATGCCGTCCGGCACCTGGATCGCCGATTGGGCGTCCACCGCCACCTTCTCGGCCAGCCCACCCCATCCCGGTGATGCGATCACCCGGTCGCCGACATCGAGAATGTCGACGCCGTCACCGACCGCGCTCACCGTGCCCGCGACCTCGGCGCCCGGGGAGAACGGCAGCGGCGGCTTGAACTGGTACATGTCCTGGATCATCAGGACATCCGGGAAGTTCACCGCGCAGGCCTCGATGTCGACCACGACCTGGCCGCTCGCCGGCTTCGGGTCCTCGACCTCCTCGATGACCAACGACTCGGGGGGACCGAAGGCTTTGCACATGACTGCTCTCACGGGCAGGTGACCGTAGTGAACGAGTCTCGATTGCAAAAGCCGGCGATGCAATCCCTCCGGCCCCACTGCCCGTACCATTCGCCGACTGCCCTGAGGAGGGACGCATGCGACGCCTACTGGCCTTGATCCTCGTCTCCAGCGGCTTCTTCATCGCCGCGTGCTCATCCGACTCCAACACCGCCACGAGCTCGACGTCGAGCACCTCGAGCTCCAGCACCGGGGCGTCGTCGTCGACTGCCTCCGGCGGCGCGGCGGCCAACGCCACCGTGAAGGTGGCGACCGACGCCAAGTTCGGCGAGATCCTGGTCGACTCCGAAGGGCGGACCGTCTACATCTTCGACAAGGACATGGGCACGACGTCGGCCTGCACCGCCGGTGCTTGCGCCCAGACCTGGCCTGCGGTGGTGGTCGCGGGAACCCCTCAAGGCGGCACCGGCGTCACCGCCAGCATGCTCGGCACCGCGCAGGGCCAAGCGCCGGGCCAGGTCACCTACAACGGGCACCTCCTGTACCGGTTCGCGGGTGACACCAAGGCCGGCGATGTGAACGGCGCTGCGATCCCCAGCTGGCACGCGATCACCCCGGCAGGTGCGGCCGCGACCTGATCCCCGAGTCGACCGCCGATCCGTGCATGTGCGGCCCGGCGATCGACTACAACCTGCGCATGACCGAACCGGCTGTGCTCGTGGACCGCGACGGCCACGTCGTGACCATCACCCTCAACCGTCCGGACAAGCGCAACGCGTTCAACGCCGAGGTGCTCTGCCGGTTGTGCGACGCATGGGACCTCGTCGACGAAGATCCTGACGTCCGCGCTGCGATCCTCACCGGAGCGGGCGGCCACTTCTCGGCCGGCGCCGATCTCGACCGTCTCGTCGGCGCGATGATCGCCGGCAAGCCCGCACAAGACGAGTTCGAAGAACGCATCCGCGAGGACTTCACGCTCATCTTCAAGGGCTTCCTCAAGACGCACCGGGTCGCCAAGCCGTTGGTCGCAGCCGTCGAGGGGTACTGCTACGCGGGCGGCATGGAGATTCTCCAAGCAGTCGACATTCGTGTCGCGGGCCAGGGTGCGCAACTTGCGATCTCGGAGGTGCAGCGCGGCCTGTTTCCGCTGTCGGGCTCGACGGTGCGACTACCGAGACAGATCCCGTGGACCGTGGCGATGGACATGCTCCTGGTCGGCGATCCGATCTCCGGTCGCCGCGCCTACGAGATCGGGCTCGTCGGCCATGTGGTCGCGGACGGCGAAGCGC
>DATAES010000269.1:0-29768 GCA_036257895.1 Acidimicrobiales bacterium | reverse complement strand
TGTTGGCGGTGGTGGTAGCCGTCTTCGCCGCCGCCTTCCTCATTGTGACTTGGAGCCAGGACACCGATCCGGCGACCCCCGTCGCCGCCGCAATTGCAGCTTGGTTGGCCATTGCGCTCTACACATCGCCTTGGTCCGCGGCTTGGCTCCTGCCCGTTCTCGCGCTGAGAATTCGCGTGCCAGCGCTCTCGACGCGCTTGGTCGTGGTGTGGCTCGCAGTCACATTGCTTGCACTGCATTGGGCCAGCGAGACCATCGCGACGGGATGGTCCTTTTCTCCGAGTTATGCGTTGTACGACACCGTGCTCGCGTATCTCCTCGACATCACCATCCTCGGCGCAATCGGTGTTCTCGTCTCGCTGTTTGCCGAAGCGCTGTTGGAACGCTCACGGCTACGACGACGCGTGGCGGATCAGGCCATCAAGGTCTAGGTGGCGCAGGTGGGCGCGAGTGCTCGTTGGGCGCTATTCACCGTCCCAATCGATGCGTGCGAGTTGGTACCACTGTGGGAACCACTGCGGCGTTGGTGCCAGCCTGACGACCGGGTTCATGGACGGTGGAGGCCGAACCTGCGTCCGGGAGTCGACGTAAAACTTCACGAGTATCAACTCGGCGTCGGCCAACCACTCGATGTGCTGGTCACGTACGTACTCGACCGTATGGTTCGTTCGCACGGCGTCGGCGGCGTCCGGATTCACGACTCCATCGAGGTTGACGACGGTGATCTGTCCGTCCGCGTAATAACCGACCGCGCCGCTCTGCCACGAGCCGACGGTGCTCCCCTCGGGCGCGGCCGCAACGATTGCGCGTGCGTCGGGGCGAAATCCTGTCAGTGCGTCGAATCCATCGGAGGACGTGGTGGTCGTGGTGAAGCCGTGCACAGTAGGGCGCCCCGCGACCACGAGAATCGCGACCGCCAGAAGCGCCACCAGCCCGAGCGCGAGGCGCGGGTGGCTCGCGGCGCGGTCCACAAGATGACCGATCGCGACCGCGACCACAATCGTGACGACGCACGCCGCCGGCGCGAGGTAGCGCACGAAGTAGTAGTAGACGCCGAACCACGCGTAGAAGAGCATCAAACCTGCGGCGAACACGGGTAACGCCGCTGCCGCAACTACCGGTCCCGACCGGCGCCGGCCCCACCACCAGGCCGAAGCCAGGAACCCGGCGAACGCAGCCCAGAACACGACCACGCCGTATCCCGGGTGGTCGTCGAGCATGCTGCGTAGGCCCGGCCACAAGCCGAACGGACCTCTCGTGACCGTCCCCGCAATGCGAGCGAAGGTCTCGCCCGAGAAAGCCAATCGCCGCAGAAGCTCGTGGGCGGCGGGCCCGCTGGTCGGAACGGGCGTGCCCAATCGAACCGTGCACCACGCCCACCACGGCACGACCACCACCGCCAACCCGACGGCCGCCGGTACAAGTCGGTGGCGTGGGCCGCGCCACAACTGCAACGCCCCGAGCAGACCGACGAGCAACAACGCGTCAACCCGTGCCAGTACGGTCAGCCCGGCGACGACCCCGACAACCACCCACCGTCGCGTCGTGGGCCGATCCGCCGCATAGATCCACACCGCCACCAGCGCCACATCCAAGAAGATGGCCAGCGACGTCTCCAGCCCACCCGCAGCCATCGAAATCGCCAGCGGCGAGATCGCCCACATCGCCGCGGCCGCCACGGCCGCCACCGGACCGGCCAACCGGTACGCCAACCACGCCAACACCACGATCGTGGCGGTATCGACGAGCACCAACAGCACCAGGTCGACTCGAAGGGCGGTGTCGGGATTGTCGGTCAACCAGAACACCGGCACCATCAAGAAACCCAGCAGCGGCTGGAAACCGCTCGTCAGCGTGTGACCATCGGTCGTCGGGCCATGCCCGTGGGCGATCGACCGGGCGATGGTCAGCGTGTAGTACGCATCATCGGAGATGAACAACCGGTCGACGATCTCGATCGAGCGCGACACGGTGGCGACCCGAAGCATCAAGCCCACGACCGCGATACCAGCGACGGCACCGATGGTCCGGCGCGACACAAGAGTCGATTCCCCCCATCGCCGCCCCACAGCACGATCGTAAACAACGTCGCAGCACCGCGAAGAGTAGGGACCATGCTTACGGCTGCGATGGCTGGAAGGAGGCGGCGGGATGGGAGACCTTCCCGGTCGACGGCTACCTCGATAGTGCGCGCCGCCCCCGGACGGGGCGCACTCAGCACGACCATCGAGACGGTCGGCGGCGAACCGACGACGCCACTTCGCCGCCGTCGTCGGATGCACGCGCAACTCCGTTCCGATCTTGCTGTTCGTCTTCCCCGCCGCGCACGCCAACACGATCCGGCTGCGCAACGCCAACGCCTGCGACGAACTATGCCGGCGCGTCCAACGCTCCAACGTCTTGCGCTCCTCGGCGCTCAAGCTGATCTCAACGGCCGGTCGTCCGCGACGTGCCGTGGTGTCCCTCCGATGTTGGCCGACAACACTGAACGAACGCGACCCACCGAGAAAATTCCCGATCACCGAAGATTCTTCAACGGATCTTCCTTACAGGACACTAGGAGGACGCCGCCGAGGGCTACGAGGACGCCGCCGATGTCGAGTCGATGACTTCGGCAAAGCGTTGCAGTGTGGGGACCGGTGCGAAGTCGGCGAACCACACGTAGAACCGGTCGACTCCCCGCGCGTGCATGCCGGCGAAGTGATCGACGAGCTCGCCGGCGCTGCCGATCACCGGCTTCATCCCGCCGAAGCGACGCATCGCCATGGCTGTGACCTCGGCGCGCTCAGAATCCGAGGGCACCAATGCGACCATCTGCTGCACCGAGACCCGCGCGCTTCCCGCTTCGCTGCGGCGGTCGTCGATCCGGTCGAGTTGGTGCAGCGGGACGTTCCACCAATCCGCGAACTCGCGCACGAGCGCGAGTGTGCGCTTGCCCGTCCCGCCGATCGTGATGGGGACTCGCCTCGTCGGCAGCGGACGTTGCTGCGCGCCCACGAGCGTGAAGTGTTCGCCCTGGAAGTTGACGACGTCACCCGCCCACAGCGCACGCATGATGGCGAGCGATTCGCCGAGCCGGCGCACGCGTTCGGGCGCCTCCGTCGAGCCGGTGCCGAATGTCGCCAGTTCGGCCGGGACAGATCCCCAGCCGATACCCAGCTCGAACCGGCCGCCCGACGCATGGTCGAGGGACGTGACCTGGCGGGCGAGCACCGCGGGGTGTCGAAAGGCGTCGCACAACACGAGGTGGCCGCCGGTGAGGGAGGTCGTCCGTGCGAGCACCCAGCCGGCCACCGTCATCGCCTCCCACATGTCCTGGTCGTCCGCCAGCGGGGGCGCGAGATGGTCCATGAAGGCGATGCCTTCGAACCCGGCGGCTTCCGCCGTGCGCGCGCGGTCCACGATCGCATCGTGTGACATGCGCATCTGCGGAAGGAACAGATGGAAGGCAGGTGTCACCCGGGGACCTGCTGGACGACCTTGTCGACCGCGGCTTCGAGGTAGCGCCACGCGATGTCGGGAGGCAGGCCTCCGATCAGTGGGTGCAGTTGCAACGGCTGGCCCGTCCGCACGAACTCGATCGCTTCGTCGACGCCGAGGATGCGATGAGTTCGGTTCTCGGCGCGCAGCTCTTCGGCCGTCGAGACGAACGACAGGCTGGCGGTGTCGCGATCGCCTTCGTTCCAGCTCGCATAGGTCCGGACATCGTGCATGAGATAGGGGCCGAGCTCGTTCCACGCTCGGTCGACGTCCTCGGCGACGAAGACGGTGGTGGGTGTGTCCGTCGACGGCACGTAGCACAGGACGGGCTCGTGGCCGGCAGCGTGCGCGGCCTGCTCGTACTCGATGTGCAGATCACTCGGACCACCTTGCGCGAGGAACGCGACACCGAAGCGCCCGGCTCGACGCGCCGCGGCGGCGCTGCCTCCACCCCACGCCACCATCGGTCCTCCCGGTGTTGCGGGAGGCGGCGTGACAGTGAAGCGACGGCCGTCGCGCTCGAACGGCTCACCCGACTTCGCCTGCAGCAGGACGGCGAACGACTCCTCGGCGATGCTGCCCCTGCGCGTGAAGTCGACGTCGTACATCTCGTACTCGACCGGCCGGTAGCCGATCGCCGCGACGTAACTGACACGGCCGTTGCTGATGATGTCGAGAACTGCCATCTCCTCGGCAAGTCGCACAGGGTTGTACAGCGGCAACGTGACGATCGCGATCGTGATCGGGAGTGTCGTCGTGCGAGCCGCCATCGCGCTGGCCAGGATCATGGGCGCCGGCAGGTAACCGTCTTCCGACCCGTGGTGCTCGCAGAGGATCGCGCTCAGACAGCCGCGTTGTTCGGCCCACGACGCCATCTCGAGCGCAGCCGCATACAGCTCTGTGCTCGGTGCGCCGGTGTCCGGGGCGCGCATGTCGAAGCGCATCGTGAACATCGACATGTCGTCACCTTACGGGGTCGCACGTTGGTGATTCGCGGGATGCGTTGACGTCGATCTCAATATCGAGAACACTGTTCTCTCGCGTGCGCCTGAG
The DNA here is from genome assembly GCA_036257895.1 of Acidimicrobiales bacterium. Lineage (GTDB taxonomy): Bacteria > Actinomycetota > Acidimicrobiia > Acidimicrobiales > JACDCH01 > DATAES01. The sequence continues at coordinate 25,235 of DATAES010000269.1, read as the reverse complement.
GCGCGCGATCTACCGAAGCCACCTGATGAGCGCGTTCGACACGATCGACTTCTTCCGGGACGAGTCCCTTGTCGACGACCCATACCCCTACTTCGACTTCCTCCGCGCGCAATGCCCGGTGAAGCAGGAGCCGAAGCACGGCGTCTACCTGGTCACCGGCTACGACGAGGCCTGCGCCGTCTACAACGACACCGCCACCTTCTCCTCGTGCAACTCGGTGACCGGCCCGTTTCCTGGTTTTCCGGTGCCACTCGAGGGCGACGACGTGAGCGACCTGATCGAGTTGCACCGCGACGAGCTTCCGTTCAGCGACCAGTTGCCGACGATGGATCCGCCGAAGCACAAGGCCCACCGCGGGTTGCTGATGCGACTTCTGACACCGAAGCGACTCCGTGAGAACGAGGACTTCATGTGGCGCCGGGTCGACCGGCAGCTCGACGAGTTTCTCGGCCGCCGCGAATGCGAGCTCGTGAGCGAGTTCGCGGGCCCGTTCACCCTCTACGTCATCGCCGATCTGCTCGGCGTTCCCGAGGCCGACCACGAGACCTTCCGTGCCGAACTCCAGGGCGACCACGGCGGTCGCAACATGGGCAGCACGCGCGACAAGACGCTGGCGCAATCGCCGCTCGAGTTCCTCTACGGCCGCTTCACCGGCTACATCGAAGACCGGCGGCGCGAACCTCGCAACGATCTCCTCACCGAGATCGCGCTGGCGACCTTTCCTGACGGCTCCGAACCCGAGCCCATCGATGTCGTACGGGTTGCGGCGAACCTGTTCTCGGCCGGGCAGGAGACCACGGTTCGGCTGATCGCCTCAGCATTCCTGCGGATTGGTGAGGACGACAAGCTGCAGAGATCGCTGCGCGACGACACTCGGCGCATCCCGGATTTCATCGAGGAGTGCCTGCGCGCCGAGAGCCCGGTGAAAGGCGACTTCCGGCTGGCCAGAGTCGGCACGACGCTCGACGGGGTCGAGATCCCGGCCGGTTCGACGGTGATGATCCTCAACGGCGCCGCCAACCGCGACCCTCGCCGCTTCGCCGATCCGGCCGAGTTCGACGTCGATCGCCGAAACTCCCGTGAGCATCTCGCCTTCGGCCGTGGCATCCATGCTTGTCCCGGCGGACCGCTCGCGCGCTCGGAAGCCCGTGTCGCCGTCGAGCGGTTTCTCGACCGTACCGATGACATCCGGGTCTCGGATGAGCACCATGGCCCTGCCGGTCAACGCCGCTACCGGTACGCGCCGACGTACATGCTGCGCGGCCTGACCAAGCTCCATCTCGAGTTCGCACCCGCCGGCTGACGCACGATGGACGTCCGCTTCTCCGCCGAACAACGCGCGCTGCGCGACTCGGTCGTGCAAGTCGTCGACCACCTCGGCCCGCGCACCGTCGCGCAGCTCGACGACCGCGAACGTGCCGCCAAGCTGGACGCAGCGGTGGCCGCGGCCGGCTGGCGCGAGTTGCGCACCGCGGCCGACGACGGCGCGCCTTGGAGCACCGCGGTGGAAGCAGGCATCGTGGCCGAGGAGTTGGCGCGTGGTCTCGCCGACGTGTCGTTCCTCGGGCCGAGCCTCGCGGCGGACCTTCGACGGTTGGCGGGCGCGCCGGCATCCGTCGCCCCCGACACCGTCGCCTTCGCAAGTGATCTCGGCGGTCCGACCCGCGGCGACGACGGCCCGGTCGCGGTGGACACCGCGGGCATCGCCACCGCTCTCGTGATCGTGCCGGCAGCCGGCGGGTACACACTCGCCGCGGTCGACATCCCCGACGGCGGTGGCGGCGTCGATCTGACGCGACCGACGGTACCGGTCGCGGCCTCGATGGCAAGGCCGACGCCAGTCGCGACCGACGCGACGATCGACGACGAGGACCTCACACGTTGGACGGCGCTCGGCCTCGCCCTGACGTGCGCCGACCTCGTCGGTGCGATGCGTGGCGCAACCGAGCTCACGGTCACCTACGCGAGCGAGCGCGAGCAGTTCGGCACCCCCGTCGGCTCGTTCCAAGCGGTGCAGCATCTGCTCGCCGACGCGGCCGTGCACACGGAGGGCTCGCGCACGGCGGCGCTCCATGCCGCATGGGCGGCGGACGCGCTCCCGCCGGCGGACGCACTCGCAGCCGCGGCGGAGGCGAAGGCGTACTGCGCGCGAGCGGCGCGAGCCGTCTGCGAGATCGCCATCCAAGTGCACGGCGGCATCGGCAACACGTGGGAGTGCATGGCGCACGTCTTCCTTCGGCGCGCAGTGCTGTCGACGGATCTGTTCGGTGGGATAGGCACCAACTTGGCAAGAGTGCTCGAGCACCACGGCATCGGGCACCTCGGCGACGGAGGCGCGGATGGACTTCGGTGACTCGCCCGACGAGCACGAGTTCCGGCTCCGCTTCCGCGCGTGGGTCGAGGACAACAACCCGCACCTCGGTCCGTCGTCGGCGTCGGACGAGTACTGGGAGGCCCAACCGGTGTGGCACCGTTCGCTGTACGACGCGGGTTACTTCGGTCTGGCGTGGCCCGAGCAGTACGGCGGTCACGGTCTACCGAGCGTGTACGACGTCATCCTCGACGAGGAGTTGGCCGACGCCGGCGCACCACCTCGACCGCATCTCGGCTACCTCGTGCAGGGGATCCTTCGTCACGGATCCGAGGTCATCAAGCAGCGCTTCCTGCCGCGGCTGATCAGCGGCGAGGACCGATGGTGTCAAGGCTTCAGCGAGCCCGGTGCCGGTTCCGACCTGGCGTCCCTGCGCACCCGAGCCGAGCGCGACGGCGACGAGTACGTGATCAACGGCCGCAAGATCTGGACGAGCAACTCCGATGTCGCACACTGGTGCTTCCTACTGGCACGCACGGACTTCGACGTGGCCAAGCACAAGGGCCTATCGGTGTTCGCGCTGGCCATGGACCAGCCGGGCGTCGAGCAGCGACCTCTGAAGATGATCAATGGCACGACCCGCGAGTTCGGCGAGGTCGTCTTCGACGGCGCTCGTGTACCGGCGGAGAACATGATCGGTGCGCCCGGCGAAGGCTGGCCGTTGGCGATGACGATCCTCAGTCACGAGCGCGAGCCGCACGAACTCGGATTCGCCGGTCGTTATCGCAAGACGGCCAAGCAGTTGACGGCCATCGTGCACCAGGACCCGACGCGATTCGACCACGAGCAGCGGCGCGACCTCGCCTGGGCGATCGTCGAGGCGAACATGTTGCAGCGACACGTCAGCCGGCGACTGTCCGATCGCCTCGACGGCATCACCCACGGCCCGGAAGGATCGATCGACAAGCTGCTCATGACCTGGGTGGAACAGGCGGTGGGTCATGCCGCGCTGAGCATCGGCGGCGTCCCCCACGAGGGCGGCGACGCGAGTTGGCTGAACGTGTACCTCTACAGCCGAGCGCAGAGCGTCATGGGCGGCACGGCGCAGATCCAACGCAACCTGGTGGCGACGCGCGTCTTGGGACTGCCGTCATGAGCAGCGCGTACGACCTGCCCGAGGAGGTCGAGGTCGAGACCGACGGTCCCGTTCGCATCGTGCGCCTGAACCGGCCGGACGACCTCAACGCCACGAACCACGTCCTGCACAAGGCGATCGGCGATCTGTTCCCGCAACTCGACGCCGACTCGGATGCGCGCGTCGCGGTCATCACCGGCAACGGGCGCGCCTTCTCCGCCGGCGGCGACTTTAACTACCTCGACGAGCTCGCCACCGACGCGGCACTGCGCGCGGAGACGATCGACGACGGGCAGCGGATCGTGCGAGGGATGATCGCGTGCCGGCTCCCGATCGTGGCTGCCGTGAACGGTCCCGCGGTCGGGCTCGGGTGCAGCCTCGTGGCCCTCTCCGACATCGTCTACATGGCAGAGAGCGCGCACCTCGCGGACCCACACGTCTTGGTCGGCCTCGTGGCCGCGGACGGTGCCGCGCTCACGTGGCCTGTCCTCACCAGCTTGCAGCTGGCGAAGGAGTACGCCCTCACCGGCGACCGCATTCCAGCGCGACGTGCGGCCGAGATCGGGCTGGCGAACCATGTCGTTCCCGACGACGAAGTGCTCGAACACGCAGTCGCGTGCGCGCACCGCATCGCCAAGCTGCCGAAGCAAGCATCGGAGGACACGAAGCGCATCCTGAACATGCAACTCGAGCGAGCCGTGCTCGCGGCGCTGGACTTCGCCTTCGCCGCTGAAGACCGATCGTTCACGTCGCCCGAGCTGCGCACCAACCTGGACCGCTACCTGAAGCGTTCCGAGTAACCGCAGCGTCGCTCAGAGGGGGACGAGCGCCGGCAACAACCGGGTGGTGAGGACCTCATCGCCCAGCTCGCGGGTCAGCGACCGTGGCGCGCCGAGGAGTTGCTCGAGCACGAGGATTCGCCGCACATAGCGATGGAATGGATGCTCGGTGGTGAAGCCGATGCCGGCGAGCACTTGCTGACAGTGACGACATGCTGTGCGGGCGGCGCGTCCGGCCATGGCCTTCGCCATTGCCGCGGAGACCGACGCCCGATCGAGCCAGGCGGCCTCGAGCGCGGCGTCGGCCGCCTCGATGGCGACGAGCGTGTCGGCCAGACGGTGCCGCACCGCTTGGAACATCGCGATCGGCTGGCCGAACTGGATGCGATCGAGCGCGTGCTCGCGCGCCAGGTCGAGCATGCGGCGCGACGCGCCGACGAGCTCATGGCCGAGCGCGAGCTGTCCGAGAGCGACTGCGGAGGGCCAGTCGACCGGCCCGATCTCCGTCCCGCCGTCGATCTCGCCTTCCACCGCGACCAACGCGAGTGAAGGGTCGACGCCGTCGATCGAGCGTCGACGAAGCGTCGTGATATCGAACTCGAACAACGAGTGCGTTTCATCGACGCGGGCCACGACCACCGCGACGGCGCGTGTTCGCACGCTCGCGGTCGCAAGGCCGTCGACAGTGAGTCGCCCGCGATCGAGTGCCGCCGGCGCGGTCCACCGTCCGATCGCTGGAAGCACGACGGCGTGACGGTCGCGATCGAGCGCGTGCGCGAGTACATCGTCGAGCGCACTCGAAGTGACGTTCGCGGTTCCCTGCAGCGCGAACAATCGCGATACGGCGGCGCGCTCGTCGGCGGCGAGCGCGTCGTGCCATCCGAGATCTTCGAGCGCGGCATCGAGCGCCGGGCCGGTGTGGCTGGCGGTTGCGTGCTCGAGGCTCCGCTCGAACAGGTCGAGGTCGTCGCCTTCGATCATCGGTCGCTGCCGAGGTCGAGGAGGCGTCGGGCGATGATGTTGCGCTGGATCTCGGCGGTGCCGCCGTAGATGGTCGCGGCGCGCGAGTACAGGAACTCCGAACGCCAGCGCTCACTGGCGACGTCGTCGCCGCCGGTGATCGCCGCGGGCAGAGCCTCGGCGGCGAGGTCGAACAGCGCCTGCTCCGCCGTCGCGAGGAGCACTTTGTCGATCGAGGTCTCCGCGCCGATCTCGCCTCCCGCGGCCATGCGATGTTGTGTGGCGCGCGAGCGGGCGCGGAACGCGTACACGAGTTGTGTCACCTCGCCGAGTGCCGTCGGGTCGAGCGCACCTGGTTCGGCAGTCCGGACGAGGTCGGCCAACCGACGGTGCAGCCACGCTGCCCGCTGCCACAGCGCGGTGCTGCGCTCGTAAGGGAGCAGGTCCATCGCGAACGCCCACCCGTCGCCTTCGCCACCGAGGGTCCGATCGAACGGAACGACGACGTCGTCGAAGAACACCTCGGAGAACTCCTGCTCGCCGTCCATGGTCTCGATGGGCCGGATCGTGATGCCGTATGCGTCCATGTCGACGAACAGTGCGGTGATGCCTCGGTGCGCTGACTCGACGGAGCCGGTACGTGTGAGCAGCACACACCGTTGCGCGTACTGCGACAGACTCGTCCACACCTTCTGGCCGGTCACCCGCCAGCCGTCGTCGGAGCGAGTTGCCCGGCACGTGAGCGCCGCGAGGTTGCTGCCCGTGCCGGGCTCGGAGAATCCCTGGCACCACACCTCGTCGCCCCGGAGCAACGGCGGCAGCATCGTGGCCGACAATGCAGGCCGCGCGTACGTGAGCACCGATGGGCCGAGTACTTCGGGCATCGAGTACAAGCCCGGTTCCACGAGATCGCAGGCGGTGACCGCTTCACTCAAGTAGGCGCGCAGGATCGTCGAGCCACCGAAGCCGCCGGCGCTCTCCGCCCAGCCCCAGCGCGCCCAGCCCGCATCGAAGGCGAGACGCCGGACCTTGGAGATCTGTGCCATCCGCTTGTCGAGGGTGCCGGCGCCGTCGTAGGCCGGTGCGAGTTCTGCGTCGTGCTCGTCGAGCCAGTCGTCGACCGACTTGCGGAATGCGTCGAGGTCCAAAATCGCGAACCGGTCAGCCGGTCGCTTCGGGACGAAGCGGGTCGTGCGCCTTGCCGGCATCGCGCTCACCGCTGCGCCGGAGGAACGTCATCGACCGCGTCTGGAGGCGCCAACCCATCTCCGTGCGCACGTACGTGTCCTTGTACCAACCCATGCGCATGTGATGGTTGGTCTGATCGATGAACAGCAACGGCTGTTCACCGCTCCCGGTGTCGCCGTCGAGGTCCAGCGCCGGCGTCCCGGTCATGAACAAGCCTTTGGGCGCGGCCTCGACAAGTGCAGGGAAGTCGTGCAGCGCGTACGTCGATCCGAACGCGCTGTACGTGCCATCGGGCGCGAACACCTCGGACACGACGGCCTCGATGTCGTTCTTGGTCATGGCGACGGCGTACGCCGCCAGCAACTGTTCGATCTCGATGACGTCGCTCACCGGCACCTGTCCCATCACCCTCTCCTCTGCCGCCGTGCCGAGAGCCTAAAACGTGCTGCCATGGCCAGAATCGATCCGTTGCCCGTGCACGAGTGGCCGGACGCGATGCGCGACGCCTTGGCCGCGCTGCGGCCGCCGAAGCCTCGTCATCCGTTCCCGTCGCAGGACGCAAACCGGCCGAAGGCACGCAACGCCCTCGGAACGCTCGCACGCCATCCCGAGCTCGCGCAGGCGTTCAACGCCTTCAACGGCCACGTGCTGTTCGCGTCCACGATCACGCCGCGCCAGCGCGAGCTGCTCGTGCTCCGGGTGGCCGTACTGCGAGATTGTGACTACGAGCGTCGGCAGCACGAGGTGCTCGGCGCGGACGCCGGTCTCTCGGAACAGGAGATCGCTCACATCGTCGTCGGACCGGATGCCGGGGGCTGGTCGCTCCTCGATCAGGCGTTACTTCGTGCCACCGACGAACTGATCCAAGACGGCCGGATCACCGATGCGACATGGTCGACACTCGCAACCGAGCTCGATGTCGAGCAGCTCATGGACATCGTCTTCACCATCGGCGCGTACGAAGTGCTCGCGTTCGCCTTCCGTTCGTTCGGCATCGAGCTCGACGACGACCTGAAGCAGACTTGACGGAACGGAAGCGCAGGACGGCGCGACGGGAAACGGGGCAAGGGTGATCGACGTCGAGCGGTTGGGGAAGTGGATGGACAGCGCCGGCATCGGCGCTGCGGGCGCGCCGATCGAGACGAGTTACATCTCCGGAGGCTCGCAGAACGAGATCTACGAGGTCCGCCGCGGCGATGTGCGCGGCGCACTGCGCATCCCGCCCACCACTGCGCCGGAAAGCCGCGACGACGGGATCCTGCGGGAGTGGCGCATCATCGAGGCGCTCGACGGCACCGAGGTGCCGCACACCCCGGCGATCGCGATGTGCGAGGACAAGTCCGTGCTGGGCCGCTCCTTCTACCTGATGGGCTTCGTCGAAGGCTGGTCGCCGATGGGGCTCGAGAACCGAACGTGGCCGGCTCCGTTCGACACCGATCTCGAGGCGCGGAAAGGCCTCGCCTATCAACTGGTGGAAGGCATTGCTCTACTCGGCAACGTCGATTGGCAGGCGAAGGGCCTGCAGGATCTCGGCCGGCCCGATGGGTTCCACGAGCGGCAAGTCGACCGGTGGACCGGGTTCCTCGAGCGCATCAAAGGTCGCGAGCTTCCGGGGTTCGACGAAGCCGCCGCTTGGCTGCGGACCCGCCGCCCGATCGACTACGTCCCCGGACTCATGCACGGCGACTACCAGTTCGCCAACGTGATGTACCGGGAGGGTGCGCCCGCGAAGCTCGCCGCCATCGTCGATTGGGAGATGGGCACCGTCGGCGACCCCAAGCTCGACCTCGGATGGGTGGTGCAGAGCTGGCCCGACGACACGATGGCGGACGCGGCCCGCGGCGGCGGTTATGTCGACATGTACGCCATGCCGTCGCGCGCCGAGGTGCTCGACCACTATGCGGCCGTGTCGGGCCGCCAAGTGGACGACATCGACTACTACATCGTCCTCGCCAAGTGGAAGCTCGCGGTGGTGCTCGAACAGGGCTTCCAACGTGCGGACACGGACGAGAAGCTCCTGGCGTTCGGTCCGATCGTCCTCGATCTGATGGAGGGAGCCGCGGAGCTCGCGGCCACCACCGACTACAAGGGCTGACTCGGATGCGAGCCGCCGTCTGTAGGCAGTACGGCCCACCGGAGTACGTGAACGTGGAGGAGGACTTTCCCGCGCCTGATCTCGGTGACGGACAAGTCCGCGTGCGTGTGCATGCTGCGGCCGTCAACTTCCCGGACGTCCTGATCGTCGCCGACAAGTATCAGATGCACGCCGCCGTGCCGTTCGTGCCGGGCAGCGAGTTCGCGGGGGTGGTCACCGAGGTCGGCGCCGGCGCGGACGAAGTCGTCATCGGCGACCGTGTCAGCGGAACGTGTTTCGTCGGCGCCTTTGGCGAAGACGTGGTCGTGCTGGGCAGCGCTCTCACACGCGTACCGGACGGCGTCGACGACCGGCAGGCGGCGGCTTTCGGCGTGGCGCACCGCACCGCCTATCACGTGCTCAGGTCAGTGGCGCGGGTGCAGCCGGGCGAGCACGTCATCGTTCTCGGCGCCGGCGGCGGTGTCGGCCTCGCCGCCGTACAACTCGCCGTCGTACTCGGCGCAACGGTGACGGCCGTGGCGTCGACCGACGAGAAGCTCGCCGCCGCCGCGCAACTGGGTGCCACGGACCTCGTGAACCATCGTTCCGGCGCGCTGCGCGAGTTGCTCCGGGGCTCGCTGCCCGACGGCGCCGACGTGGTGGTCGATCCCGTCGGCGGAGACCTGTCCGAACCGGCGCTGCGATCACTGCGGTGGGGTGGCCGTTTCGTGACTGTGGGATACGCGTCGGGCGAGATCCCGCGCATACCGCTCAACCTGATCCTGCTAAAGGGCGTGCATGTTCTCGGCTTCCAGTTCATCGACTTCGCAATGCACGCGCCCGACGAACTGGCGCGCAACGAGCGCGAACTGCTCGAACTGTTGGCCACGAAGCGCATAGGCGCGCACATCGGCGCGTTGTTCCCGCTCGACGACGTTGCCGGTGCGCTGCACTACGTCGCCGATGGTCGGGCGATCGGCAAGGTGGTCCTCGACGTCGGCAGGCGCTAGGCGACACTCCGCGGAGACAGCGAGCGAAGCGAGCGCTCGGAGCGGAGCGAAAGCGTCGCCGCGCGCTGCGATCCGACACGCCACGACGGGTGAGATAATGTGATTCTCCGAAAGCGAGGGTCTCGTTCGCGATCGCGAGCGGGCGTTGGATGACGGAGATCGAGCGGCCGGTAACGGCTGTAACCCGGGGGAGACGAATGTCCAGAGGCGCCCGATTGCTGGTCGTGTTCTCTGCCCTTGGCCTCATCGTGGGCGCGTGCAGCAGCGACAGCAAACCTACGTCGAGCGGCGGCAGCAACGCGAGTTCGGCGGAGAAGATCGACTACACCGCGGTCGGTCTGTGGGACGACGGGCCGTGTGACGCAGCGAAGCCCAAGCTGACGATCGGTCTGATGACTGTGTTCGAATCGCCAGTGCTGTCGCTGAAGGACCAGGCAGACGCGTTGACCGCGTCCGCAGAGGCGTTCAACCAACGCGGCGGTGCGAACGGCTCGTGCATCGAGGTCCACAACTGCGACGACGGCGCCAACATCGATCAAGCGGTGGCCTGCGTCCGGGAGATCGACTCCGCAGGTGTCGTCGCGACCGTGAACGACCAGGGCACCGCCGGCCAGGCCGACGTCTCGGCGGCCATGGCCAAAGCGGGTATTCCTCGAGTCGCTTCCAATGTCGCGCAGGACGACTGGGGCGACCCCAACGCCTATCCGTTGGACGCTTCGGGCACGGGAGTCACGCTTCTGCAGCCGCAGGCGCTCATCGACCAGGGCGCCAAGAAGATCGGTCTCGTCCGCGTCGACCTCGCTGGGGCTTCCGCCCTGGTCGGCATCCTCGGTGACGTCTACAAGGACGAGGGCGCCACGTTCCCGTACGATGCGCCGGTTCCCGCTGGCACCACCGACTACAGCCAGTTCATCCTCGGCGCCCAGAACGCGGGCGTCGAAGGCTTGAGCCTGTCGCTGGGCGAGCAAGAGGCCGTCCAAGTCGTGAACGCGGGCAAGCAGTTGGAGACAGACCTGAAGCTCGGCGCGAGCCTGGGCACCTTCTCGCACAAGAGCACGTCCGACTTGGGCGACTTCGCTAGCAAGATGGCGCTCCTGTGGGCGTTCCCGCCGGCGACGACCGACCTCCCGGTGTACAAGGCGCTGCGAGCCGACCTCGCGGCGTCAGGGAACGAAGCGCTCCAGACCGAGAACCTCAAGTCGAGCCCGATGCAGTCGTGGATCGGTCTCTACGCGCTGCTCAAGATGATGCGCGACGCCAAGATGACGACCTTCACCCGGCAGGGCATCACGACGATGCTCCAACAGGCCAAGGACGTCCCGATGCTCGGCATGTTCGGCGACGAGAACTGGACGCCGAACCTCGACCACCCAGGTCTGTTCAAGCGGGCGGGGATGAACCACTGGGCCTCCTACGCGTGGGACCCGAACGCGAGCGCGAACGGGCTCAAGGGAAACTTCGTCGAGAAGTCGGAGTTCAGCTTCGACAAGGTGCTGTGCGGTTCGCCCTTCGGTGCCCCGCCACCGTGCTGATGTGAACGGCGGCTCCAGGACGCGCCTCCAGGGAGGACGTTGACGGTGCAGGCGTTCCTGCAGTTCTTGATCATCGGCCTGGGCGCGGGGGCCACGTATGCCTTGTTCGCGCAAGGCGCGGTGCTCATCTACCGCGGGTCGGGCCTCGTGAACTTCGCCCAAGGAGCCATCGGGACGCTCGCCGCGTACATCGCGTTCGTCGATCTCCAGGACGGACAGGGCTGGGGGACGCTACCCGCGCTCGTCGTCGCCGTCGCCGCCGCGGGAGCGGTCTCGTTCGCGTTCCAGGCGCTCGTCCTCCGCACGCTGCGGAACGCGGCGGCGATCGTACGGGTGATCGCGACGATCGGCCTGCTCGGTCTCCTCCAAGCCGTCGTCGCGAAGCGGTACGGCGTGGCCAACCAGCCGGTGGCCTCGTACCTCCCGCACGAGGTGTTCACCTGGGGAGGCATCAGGGTCCAGGAGGAGCGGATCTACCTCGTGGCGATCACGGTCGTCGTGACGGTCGCGCTCTGGGCCTGGACTCGTTACACCCGCGTGGGTCTCGCGATCAGCGCCAGCGCGCAGAACGAGCGGGCCGTACAGACCCTCGGCTGGTCACCGAACCGTCTCGCCGCGCTCACCTGGACGATCGGCGGCGCGCTCGGGGGTCTCGCGGCGGTGCTCGCCGCGCCGCTCACCGGGCTCTCGGCGACCACCTTCACGGTGGTGGTGACCGTGGCCGGGCTCGGTGCGGCCCTGCTGGGCGGCTTCCGGTCGTTCCCGTTGACCCTGCTCGGCGGCGTGATCATCGGTGTGGGTGAGGCGATGGCCACGCTGTACGGCGGCGACATCACCAGCTTCTTCCGGCAGGACCAGATCTCCGGTCTCAACCGCATGCCGGCCTTCCTCGCGATCTTCATCCTGGTCGTGGTGAGCGGCCGAGGGCTGCCGCTGCGGTCGCACGTGTCGGTGCGGTTGCCGAAACTCGGCAGCGGCAACGTCAACGTCCGAGGCGTCCTCATCACGTCAGCGATCGTGCTCGTGCTGCTGTTCGGTGTGATGGACGAGGGCTGGGCCCAGGCCACGTACATCTCGTTGGCCAGCGCCGTCATGCTCCTATCGATCGTCGTACTGACGGGGTACGCAGGTCAGATCTCGCTCGCGCAGTGGGCGCTGGCCGGCATCGGCGCGCTCATCGCCGGCCGGTTCGTGCACGCCGGCCTCGGGGTCGAGTTGTCCATCCTGCTCGGCGTGCTCCTCACGATTCCCGTTGGCCTCGTCTTTGCCATTCCCGCACTGCGAACTCGAGGCGTGAACCTCGCGGTCGTCACGCTCGGCCTGGGTTTCCTCGTGTCCGAGGTCGTGTTCGCGAACCCGACGTACCTCGGCACACGACTGGACGGCGGCACTCGGATCGGGCGCGTGAAGTTGTTCGGACTCCGCGTCGATGCGTTCAACCATCCGCACGCGTGGGCAGCAGTGAGTCTGGTGTGCTTCGTCTTCCTCGCGCTGCTCGTCGCCAACCTTCGCCGATCACGGACCGGCCGGAGGCTCATCGCAGTGCGGGCGAACGAGCGGGCCGCGGCCTCGCTCGGCATCTCCGTGTTCGGCGTCAAGATGTATGCGTTCGCGGTCTCGGCGGGTCTTGCCGCCGTCGCCGGCGTCCTGGTCGGCTTCAAGGGTCAGGTCATCAAGTACGACGACTTCAACGTGTTCGCGTCGATCAACAGCGTCGGGCTCGCCGTGATCGGCGGACTCGGCTACGTGCTCGGCGCCGCCTTCGGAGCGCTGAACGCGGTCGGGGGCATCGGCACGAAGGTCATCGTGGACGTCGTCAACCTCGAGGACCAATGGGACCTCATCATCGGGTCACTGCTGGTCTTCGTCATCCTCATCGTCCACCAGAACGGCATCGCTGATGTCGTCACCCACAACCGTCGAATGTGGGAGAAGCTCCGTCTCGCCGCTCGACCACGAGAGCACCCGCCGCTCCCGCCCGCCGAGGTCGAGCCGGTGTCGGGCGCGACGCTTTCAATCGTCGGCCTCACCGTCCGCTTCGGTTCGGTGATGGCGGTCGACGATGTGTCGTTGGAGGTCCGACCCGGCGAGGTGGTCGGATTGATCGGACCCAACGGGGCGGGCAAGACGACCCTCATCGACGCGGTGACCGGCTTCGTGGGAGCCACCCGCGGAGCGATCTCGCTCGATGGTCGCCGCATCGATCGCTTGAGCGCGACGGGACGCGCTCGGCTCGGGCTGCGGCGCTCGTTCCAGTCCCTCGAGTTGTTCGAAGACGTCAGTGTCGAGGAGAACATCCGTGCCGGAAGCGACCAGGGCTCCTCGCGTGCCTCGTGGGTGACGGACCTGTTCTGGCCCGGTCGCCACGCGCTGCCCTCGACCGCGGTCGCGGCAGTGCACGAGTTCGACCTCGAGCGCCATCTGGACCAGACGCCCGAGGAGCTCCCGTATGGCCGTCGCCGTCTCGTCGGTATCGCAAGAACGGTCGCGTCCGGCCCGTCGGTGGTGCTGCTCGACGAACCCGCGGCCGGTCTGGACGAGAACGAGAGCGCCGAGCTCGCGCGCCTCATCCGGCGGCTGGCCGACGAGCGCAACATGGGTGTGCTTCTCGTCGAACACGACGTCAACCTTGTGATGTCAACCTGCGACCGCGTCGTCGTGATCGACTTCGGCGCCGTCATCGCCAGCGGTTCACCTGCGGAGGTTCGCGGTGATCAAACGGTCCGAGACGCGTATCTGGGCCAAGCCGAGCCGGTCGAGCAGGTGACGCAATGACGGCTGTCGCGGACGCGCCCACCACGACCCTGCTCGAGGCCAAGGGTCTGTCGGCCGGCTACGGCAAGATGGCCGTCGTCCGCGAGATCGACTTGCGCGTCGATGCCGGAGAAGTCGTCGCCCTCATCGGTGCGAACGGCGCCGGTAAGACGACGACTTTGCTCACGCTGGCGGGTGAGTTGGCGCCGTTCGCAGGCGAGGTTTGGTTCCGCGGCAGGCCGACCCGCGCGCCGATGCACGTGCGGTGCCGCAACGGGCTGGGGTTCATCACCGAGGAACGATCGGTGATCATGGACATGTCGGTGGCCGACAACCTCAAACTCGCTCGCGTCCTGCCGCAGGACGCGCTCGAGTTCTTCCCGGGGCTCGAACGGGTCATGAATCGCCGCGCCGGGCTCTGTTCGGGAGGGGAACAGCAGATGCTGTCGTTGGCGCGAGCGCTCGGTCGCCATCCGACCCTGCTCCTCGCCGACGAGCTGTCCCTCGGACTGGCGCCGATCATCGTCACGAACCTCTTGGCGGCGGTTCGCGCCGCGGCCAACGAGCGCGGCGTCGGCGTGCTCCTCGTCGAACAACACGTCCGTCAGGCGCTGCAGATCGCCGACCGGGTGTATGTGATGGAGCGAGGACGAATCGTCCTGAGCGGCACGTCTGGTGAGGTGTTCGGCCAGCTGGACAAGATCGAGGCCGCCTATCTGGCCGAGAACTTCTGATGGTCCCTTCGTTCTGGTTGGCCATCGAGGTCTGAGAGGGATTCGATGCGCATCGGCGTCATGGTCGGACCGGAACGCGGCCGTTACGACACCAAGGTCGAACGATTGCGCAAGGACGCGCGTTGGGCCGAGGACGCCGGGCTGACCACGGTGTGGATCCCGCAGATCCCCGACGACTTCGATGCGCTCACCGCGGCTGCGATCATCGCCGTGGAGACGAACCGGATCGAGATCGGCACCGCGGTCGTACCCGTGCAGCCCCGACACCCGATCGCGCTCGCGCAGCAAGCGCTGTCCGTGCAGGCGGTGTGCAACGGCCGGCTGCGACTCGGCCTGGGCGTGTCACACCACTGGATCATCGACGAGATGCTCGGCCTTCCGTACGAGCGCCCCGCTGCGACCATGCGCGCCCACCTCGAAGTGCTCGACCGCGCCCTCGCCGGACCCGGGATCGTCGACGTCGAGAACGACCAGTTCCGGGTGCACAACCCGCTCGACATCACGGACATCGCGCCGACGCCGATACTGCTCGCGGCGCTCGGGCCGATCATGCTGCGACTGGCGGGCGAGTGCACCGACGGGACGATTCTGTGGATGGCCGACGAACGGTCGATCGGCGAGCACATCGCGCCGACGATCACCGAGGCGGCGAGCGCAGCCGGTCGGGCGGCTCCCCGCATCGTCGCCGGAGTGCCGGTGTGCCTGTGTCGTGACGACGAGGTCGATGTCGCCGAAGCCCGCACGAACCGCATCCTCGCCGAGGCCGAGATGTCGCCGAACTATCAGCGCCTGCTCGAGCACGGCGATGCCCGCCAGGTCGGTGACATCCTCGCCGCGGGCAGCGAGGCTTCGATCGAGAAGCGACTGCGGGCCTTTGCCGACGCCGGCGCCACCGACATCTCCGTCCGGGTCGTCCCGGTCGGCGACGGTCGCGACGAGCTGATCGCCTCGTCCAAGCGGACCCGCGAGTACCTCGCCTCACTCCACGGCTCGGTCTAGGCGCCGCCCTCGTGCATTCTTGCGGACGTGGTGGCCCCATAGGGGCCAGATCGCACGCCGAAACGACTTGCCGTGGCCTTGCCCGGCGAGCGGCAAAAACGTTACTCTCCCAAGGAAGAACGTCGTTCTCAGTTCGAAAGAGGGATCCGCATGTCGCAGGCCACGCTCGACATCCCGGTGTTCGACGCCGACAACCATCTCTACGAAACTCGCGACGCGTTCACGAAGTTCCTGCCGGATCGGTACAAGCACGCCGTCGACTACGTGGATGTACGAGGGCGCACCAAGATCGTCGTGCGCGGCCGGATCAGCGAGTACATCCCGAACCCGACCTTCGACGTGGTCGCGAAGCCGGGCTCGATGGAGGACTACTTCCGGCGCGGCAACCCCGAAGGGAAGAACCGGCGGGAGATCTTCGGCGAACCGATGCGAGCGATCGACGCGTTTCGAGAGCCCTCCGCCCGAGTCGCGCTCATGGACGAACAGGGCATCGACCGGGCGCTCATGTTCCCGACGCTCGCCAGCCTGCTCGAAGAGCGAATGAAGGACGACCCGGAGATGATCCATGCCGTCATCCACTCGCTCAACGAGTGGATGCACGAGACGTGGACTTTCAACTACCAGGACCGCATCTTCTCCACCCCGGTGATCTCGTTGCCGATCGTCGAGCGGGCGATCGAAGAGCTCGAGTGGCTCGTCGAGCGCGGTGCTCGTGTCGTGCTGATCCGGCCGGCACCCGTTCCCGGCGTGCGCGGCTCGCGATCGTTCGGCCTGCCCGAGTTCGACCCGTTCTGGCAGAAGGTCGTCGAACACGACGTGCTCGTCGCCATGCACTCGTCTGACAGTGGCTACGAGTCCTACACCAACGACTGGCTCGGGACCGACGAAGAGATGCTCCCGTTCCAACCGCAGGCGTTCCGCATGATCCAGGCCTGGCGGCCGATCGAGGACTCGGTCGCCGCGCTCGTCGTCCACGGCGCGCTGTCGCGGTTCCCGCAGTTGAAGGTCGCCGTCATCGAGAACGGCAGCCGATGGGTCGCACCTCTGCTCGACAGCATGGCCGACATCTACAAGAAGATGCCGCAAGACTTCGCCGAAGACCCGGTCACGGCGGTGAAGCGCAACATCTACATCAGCCCGTTCTGGGAAGACGACCTCGGCGCGCTCGCCGAGCTGATCGGCGAGGAACACGTGCTGTTCGGATCCGACTTTCCACATCCTGAAGGACTGGCCGAGCCCGCCACCTACGTCAACGAGTTGGAAGGGCTGCCGGAGGAGACGATTCGCAAGATCATGGGCGGCAACCTCGCCCGCCTCATGAACGTCAAGGATGCCGTCCTGCGTTGACGGCGGAGACGATCCCGGCGCTCACTGCTGATGCGGCGGAGCGCTTCGGCGATCGACTCGCGGTCGTGGACGGCGACACCGCGCTCACGTACACCGAGTTGCTCGACGAGGCGAGCGCGTTCGCCGCCGCGCTCGGCGGCTGCGGTGTCGACCAGGGCGACCGCGTCGCCATCTGGGCGCCGAACAGCGCACGGTGGATCGTCGCGGTGCTCGGGTTGTGGCAGGCCGGCGCCGTTCTGGTCCCGATCAACACGCGGTTCAAGGGTGCGGAGGCCGCCGACATCCTCTCGAGAAGCGGCGCGCGTGCGCTCGTCACCGTTGACGAATTCCTGGGTGCCGACTACGTCGCGATGCTGCAGGGGTTCGAGCTGCCCGAACTCGACACCACCGTGATCATCGGCGGACCCGTCTGGGACGCGTTCATGGCGAAGGCGCCCGGCGGAGGGTCCCTCGCGACGGTCGGACCCGATGACCCGTCTGACATCCTGTTCACGTCCGGCACCACCGGCGTTCCGAAAGGCGTCGTGCAGACGCACCGGCGGACGCTGCTCGTCGCAACTGACTGGGTGGCGATGACCGGGCTGCGCGCCGGGGACCGCTACTTGATGGTCAATCCGTACTTCCACATGTTCGGGTTGAAGGCGGGGATCCTCGCCTGTGTCGCCGCCGGGGCCACGATGCTGCCGGAGCCGGTCTTCGACGTCGACCGCGCCTTGCAGCGAGTCGCAGCCGAGCGCGTCACGGTGCTGCCCGGCGCACCGACGCTGTACCAGTCGATCCTCGACCATCCGGATCGAGCCGAATACGACCTGTCGACGTTGCGGGTCGCGGTGACGGGAGCCGCCGACATACCCGTCGAGCTGATCCGCCGGGTCGTGGACGAGCTGCCGTTTCCCACCATCATCACGGGGTACGGCCTCACCGAAGGCGGCACCGCGGCCGCAACCTCGCCGCACGACGACATCGAGACGATCGCCACGACTGTCGGCCGCGCCCGGCCCGGCTTCGAGCTGCGCATCGTCGACGACAAGGGCGGAGACGTGCCGCAGGGCGAGACGGGGGAGGTCGTGCTGCGCGGTGGGAGCATCATGTCGCACTACCTCGACGATCCCGAGGCGACCGCGCAAGCACTGTCCGACGACGGTTGGCTGCGCACCGGTGACCTCGGCGTCCTCGACGAGCGCGGCTGTCTGCGGATCGTCGGCCGATCCAAGGACATGTTCATCGTGGGCGGCTTCAACGCGTACCCGGCCGAGATCGAGAACGCGCTGCTTCGTCATCCCGACATCCAGCAGACGGCGGTCATCGGCGTGCCCGACACGCGACTCGGCGAAGTCGGCATGGCGTTTGTTGTTCTATGCCCGGGGGTCGAGACGACGGGCGAGGAGCTCATCGCGTGGGCCCGTGAGGAAATGGCCAACTACAAGGTGCCGCGAGCGGTCGAGTTCGTCGACGAGCTCCCGCTGAACGCCACCGGCAAGGTCATGAAGGACGTGCTGCGCGAACGCGTGAGCTCGTCATGATGCATCGCGGCCTCGAGCGGTCCGCCGAGCAGTTCGGGGATCGAGTCGCTGTTCTCGCCGGCACCGATCAGTGGACGTTCGCAGAGCTCGACGTGGGCAGCAACGCGGTCGCCGCTCATCTGGTCGCGCACGGTGTCGGGCGTGGTGACCGCGTCGCGATGATGCTCACGAACCGTCCGGAGTTCGTGACCACGGTGCACGGCATCAGCAAGGTCGGCGCAGCGGCGGTATCGCTCAGTCCTGCCTGGAAGGCGATGGAGGTCGAACACGCGCTCACATTGACCCGGCCTTCGTACGCGATCGCCGACGGCGACGGTGCGGCGCTGCTCGCCGAGCGACTGGGGAACGAACGTGTCATCGATCTCGACGAACCCGGTGCGCTCGACGCCGAGGGTGCCGACGACCGCGTCCGTCCATCCGGCGACGGTGCGTCCGAGGACGACGAGTCCGTGCTCGTCTTCAGTTCCGGCACGACCGGATTGCCGAAGGCGGTGCGCCATACGCACCGGTCGATCGGCGTCGCCACCAAGCACTGGTGCGACGCGCTCGGCCTCGGTCCGGACGACCGGTTCCAGATCGCGACGCCTCCCTCACACATTCTCGGGCTGTTGAACCTTCTCGCCGCTGCGTCGGCAGGCGCGTGCGTGCGTCTCCACGTGCGATTCGATCTCGATGCCGTGCTGCGATGCATCGCCAGCGAGCAGATGACGCTCGAGATGGCGGTCGCGCCGATCGCACTCGCCATCGCCAACCACCCGAAGCTCGAGGAGTTCGATCTCTCGTCACTGCGCTACATCATGTGGGGCGCGACGCCGGTGACCGAGAGCGTCGCCGCGTTGGTGACGCAGCGCACCGGCGTGCGATGGCTGCCCGCCTACGGTGCGAGCGAGGTGCCGGTCATCACCTGCAACCCGGTGCACGACCCTTCGTCGTGGCGGCTCGACTCCGCCGGTCTGCCTCCCGCAGGCATCGAACTGCGGGTTGTCGATCTCGACACCGGCGAGGTGCTGCCCTGTGGCGAAACCGGTGAGGTCCAGGTGAAGAGCCCGTCGGCGATGGCCGGCTACCTCCCCGACGAGGCCAACGATGACGCGTTCGTCGACGGGTGGTACCGCACCGGCGATGTCGGTTGGCTCGAACCAGAGGGGTGGGTGCATCTCACCGACCGTTCGAAGGAGATGATCAAGGTCAGTGGGTTCCAAGTGGCGCCGGCCGAGATCGAGGCCGTACTGCACGGGCACGCCTCGGTGGTCGACTGCGCGGTGTTCGGCGTGCCCGATGAGCGCGCTGGCGAGGTGCCGGTCGCCGCGGTGGAACTCGATCTTGCGTGTCCGGTGTCCACCGACGAGCTCCGCGGGCTGGTCGCGGACACACTCGCGACATACAAGCAACTGCGTCACGTCGTTGTGGTCGACACCATCCCACGGCTGCCGTCGGGGAAGGTCCTGCGCCGAGCGTTGCGCGACGACTGGTTGTCCGCTTCTCGTCGTCAGTCGTAGCCGTAGACCACGTGCACCATCGGCGCGGTGGGAACGGCTTGGCACGTGAGTACCCAGCCCTCCTCCACCTCGTCAGGGGTGAGCGCGTTGTTCACGTGCATCGATGCGCTGCCTTCGACGATGCGCGCCATGCATGTCGCGCAACTGCCCGACTCGCACGAGAACGGCGGTGACATGCCGAGTTGTCGTGCGGTTTGCAGGATCGTGGTGCCCGGGCGGTGGTCGGCGACATCTGTGCGGCCGTCCAGCTCGATGGTGACGCGTGTGCCATTGGCTGTCGCACTCGCGGTCTCCGTCGCCGGAGCAGCCGGCGGGTCGAGCGGTGTGAACCGTTCGATGTGGATGCGCCCCGCGTCGACACCGTCGGCCAGAAGCGTGTGCTCGACGATGTCCATGAACGGCGCCGGTCCGCAGATGTAGAACTCGGGGTCGCGCGCGTCAGCGATCACGGACCGAACGACCTCCGCGTCGACGAACCCGTGCTCGACGTCGAGACGGTGCGTGACCTCGAAGCGGTCGCCGTGCTCCTCGGCGAGCGCGTCGATAGCGGCGCCGAAGATCACCGAGTCGCGATCGCGGTTGGCATACAGCAGACGGATGTGGCGCGAGGTGCGGGCGAGCGCAGTCTTCAGCAACGAGAAGATCGGGGTGATGCCGCTCCCAGCACCGAACGCGACAAGATCGCTCTCACCCGCGAGCTGGAAGAAGCCGGCGGGTGCGGCGACCTCGACGAAGTCGTCTTCGCTGATTTGGTCGATCATCCAGTTCGAGACGATGCCGTCCGCCACGCGCTTCACCGTGACCTGCAACGGTTCGCCGATGGCGGCGCTCGACGACATCGAATAGCACCGGATGAGTGGCTCGCCGTCCACCTGGACCCGCACGTCGCAGAACTGGCCCGGCTCGTACGTGAAGGTCGATCGCAGCTCCTCAGGGACGTCGAACACGAAGGAGCACGAATCGGCTGTCTCCGCCACGACACGAGCGACGCGCAAGGGGTGGTATGTGTGATCGCGCGTCATCCGGAAAACGATAATGAAGTTCTCCTACAGTGGCAATGGCATAGCCGCTTCGTGTAGAACATGAGCCCGTGGGGGAGCACAGCCACGTGACGGCGGAGCGGTGGCGGTTGCGGGACATCCCGGAAGCGCTCCGGCAGCGCTATCACGACGACGGCTGGTGGACCGACGCCAGCCTCGGTGAGATGGTGGCCGACGGGCTCGCCGCCATGCGCGGCGCGCCTTTCGAGGTGCACTCGAAGGTGCATCCGTGGTCGGGCACGTTCGGAGCCGTCGATCGCGCCGCGCGGTCGCTGGCGAGGTCGTTGCGTGACAACGGCGTCGGCGCCGGCGATGTCGTCCTGCTCCAACTACCCAACTGGGTGGAGGCGGGCATCACGTTCTGGGCGTCTGCGTATCTCGGTGCGGTCGTGGTTCCGGTCGTCCACTTCTACGGCCCCAAGGAAGTGGCCTACATCCTCCGAGCCACCGAACCCGATGTCGTGGTCACCGCCGACCGGTTCGGACACGTCGATCACCGGGCGATGTACGAGTCGTTGTTGCTCGATCATCCGCAGGCCCGATGGCTGGTCGCCGGAGCCGATGGTGCCCGCCCGTCGCGAGCTATGTCGTTCGCCTCGCTTCTCGATGGTGAACCGATCGACGCACCCGCGACGGTGGATCCTGACGCTCCAGCGATCATCGCGTTCACATCTGGCACGACGCGCGACCCGAAGGGCGTCATCCATTCGCACCGCACGATCGGGTTCGAGACCCGCCAGCTCGACTACTTCTTCCCCGGTGGCGGGCCGGCGCAGATCACGGGTGCGCCCGTCGGGCATTTCATCGGCATGGTGAACGCGTTCCTCGTCCCGTTGTTGCGCGACCGTCCGGTCCATCTCGTCGACGTGTGGGATCCGGGCGAGATCCTGCGGCTCATGCGCGACCAGCAACTCGGCGTGTCCGGTGGTGCCACCTACTTCCTCACCAGCCTGCTCGATCATCCGGACTTCACGGACGAGCATCTCGCGCTCATGCCGTTCTGCGGGCTCGGCGGCTCACCTGTGCCCGTCGCGGTCGGGGAGCGGGTGACGCGACTCGGTATCAAGATGTTCCGCTCCTACGGCAGCACCGAGCATCCTTCGATCACGGCATCGCTGATCGACGAGCCCGAGGCCAAGCGGCTCACGACCGACGGTCACGCGCTGCCCGGCGTCGAGCTCCGGCTGGCGTCAGACGGCGAGATCTTCAGCCGTGGCCCGGATTGTTGTGTCGGCTACACCGACCCGGCCCTCACCGACGCGGTATTCGATGCCGATGCCTGGTATCGCACG
Organism: Acidimicrobiales bacterium; assembly: GCA_036257895.1. Taxonomy (GTDB): domain Bacteria; phylum Actinomycetota; class Acidimicrobiia; order Acidimicrobiales; family JACDCH01; genus DATAES01. The sequence continues at coordinate 3,058 of DATAES010000269.1, read as the reverse complement.
GGCGACATCGGCGTGCTCGACGACGACGGCTACCTCACGATCACCGATCGCCTGTCTGACGTCATCATCCGCGCCGGTGAGAACATCAGCGCCGCCGAAGTTGAAGAGGTCATGCTCGGGCTCGACGTGATCGCGGAGGTGAACGTCGTCGCCGCGCCCGATGAACGTCTCGGCGAGCACGCTGCGGCAGTGATACGAGTGCGCGACGGTCGCGCCGCGCCGACCCTCGCAGACGTACGGAGCGAACTCGAGGCCGCGGGGCTGGCCCGGCAGAAGTGGCCCGAGTCGCTGTACGTCGTCGACGACTTCCCGAGGACGGCTTCGGGCAAGGTCCAGAAGTTTCGCTTGCGTCAGCAGGTCCGCGACGGAGACCTGACACGAGGAGGGTCCGACACGCGATGACACCGGACGCACGCCTCGCGATCGTGACCGGCGGCGCGTCGGGCATCGGCTTGGCGATCAGCGAGCGTCTGTCGGCCGACGGGAACGCCGTCGCCGTCTTCGACCGCGATGGAGCAGCCGCCGACGCCGCCGCCGCGAAGATCGTCGACAGTGGCGGCACTGCGATCGGTGTCACTGTTGATGTCACGGATCGTTCTCAGATCGACGCTGCTGTCAGCGTGACGCGATCGCGGCTCGGCCCGGCGACGATCCTTGTCAACAGCGCGGGGCTCGACGGGTTCGACCCGTTCCTGTCGATCACGGACGAGAAGTGGAACCGCATCCTTGCCGTGAACCTCACCGGGACGTTTGCGTGTTGCCAGGCCGTTGTCCCCGACATGGTCGCGGTGGGCTGGGGTCGCATCGTGAACATCTCGTCGTCGAGCGCGCAGAGTGGCCAGCCGCTCATGACGCATTACGTCGCCGCCAAAGCCGGCGTGATCGGGTTCACGAAGGCGCTGGCGCTCGAACTCGCGCCACAGGGCATCACCGTGAACACGATCCCGCCCGGGTTCATCGACACGCCGATGCTCCGCCGGACCGAGGAGAAAGGCCTCCTCGGCCAAGGGGTCGACTTCCATGCTGCGCAGACGCCCGTGCGTCGCGTCGGGCTACCGGAGGACATCGCCGCGGCCTGCGCGTTCCTCGTGCGCGAGGAGGCGAGCTACATCACCGGTCAGGTCATCGGCGTCAACGGTGGACGCAACACCTGAAGGCGGAAACGGGCCTCTCGCTTTTCGAGATTCCTGCTATCCTGTCGCCGCAACCACGGAACAAGGGTCAGGTCGAGATGCCGCACTTCGTGAAGCCGGCCGAGGGCAGCTGGACGGAGCACTACCCCGAGCTGGGCACAGGCCCGGTTTCGTACGAGGACTCGATCTCGCCCCAGCACTACGAGCGCGAGCGCGATGCGATCTTCGGTCGCACGTGGCTCAACGTCGGTCGCGTCGAGCAGTTGCCGCGCACCGGCAGCTACTTCACGAGAGAGCTCGACGCCGCCCGCACGTCGGTCATCGTGTTGCGCAGCTCGGACGGCGAGGTGCGCGCGTTCCACAACATCTGCCGCCATCGGGGCAACAAGCTGGTGTGGAACGACTTCCCGCATGAAGAGACGAGCGGCACGTGCAGGCAGTTCACGTGCAAGTACCACGGCTGGCGCTACAGCCTCGACGGCGACCTCACGTTCGTGCAGCAGGAGTCCGAGTTCTTTGATCTGGACAAGGCCGATTACGGCCTCGTGCGGGTGCAGTGTGAGGTGTGGGAAGGGTTCGTCTTCGTCAACCTCGACTCGGCCAACGAGACGCCGGTATCTGCCTATCTTGGCGAGTTCGGCGCCGGCCTCAGCGGTTACCCGTTCGACCAGATGACGCAGGTGTACAAGTACCGTGCCAACGTCGGCAGCAACTGGAAGTTGTTCATCGACGCCTTCGCCGAGTTCTATCACGCACCGGTTCTGCACGCGAAGCAAGCGGTGTCCGACGAGTCACGCAAGCTGCAGGGCTATGGGTTCGAAGGGTTGTGGTACGCGCTCGACGGCCCGCACGGCATGGTGTCGTCCTGGGGAGGCATGTCGCCGCCGAAGGACCTGAACATGGTGAAGCCCATCGAGCGCGTGTTGCGTAGCGGGCTGTTCGGGCCATGGGACAAGCCCGACGTCGGCGACCTGCCGCCCGGCGTGAACCCGGCCCGCCATCCCGCCTGGGGCATCGACTCGTTCGTGTTCTTCCCGAACTTCATGCTGCTCGTCTGGGAGCCGAACTGGTACCTCACCTACCACTACTGGCCGACGTCCTACAACACCCACATCTTCGAGGGGACGCTGTACTTCGTGCCGCCGAACAACGCCCGTGAGCGTCTGCGGCAGGAGCTGGCGGCGGTGACGTTCAAGGAGTACGCGCTGCAGGACGGCAACACACTCGAGGCGACCCAGACGATGCTCGAGTCGCGCGCCGTGACGGAGTTCCCGCTCAACGACCAGGAGATCCTGTTGCGGCACCTGCACAAGACGGCTCGAGATCGCGTCGAGGACTACGAGCGCCGTCGCGGTGAGACGACGGTGCGGATCTCGGCCGCGTCCTGACGACGACGAGCGACGCGATGCCCACCGCCACCTTCCCTCCCGAGTTCGCCGACCTCGAGTCGTTCGCAGAGTGGGCCCTCGAACACGAGCGCGAGCGCTTTGCGAAGCGGTTGAGCAGTTCGATGGACGAGCTCCAGGCGCTCTACGACGCCGCGTTCCCACGCCTCGAAGACGCCATGACATACCTCGATCAGTTGGACCTCAACGCGTTGCCCGAGGATGCGACGCGGTTGCTGTGGCTCTGCTACTCGCTCGTGAACATCTCGTTCCCGGTCGAGGTGTGGCGACAGGCGCGGGTGCCCGACAGTGGCGCCGCGAGCGTGGACCTGATCGTCGAGCCCGCGGTGTGACGTCGTCCAGCCCGACCTGGCGCGAGCAGGCCGTGGCCCGCTCGCTCGATTCGGCGCGACTGCGAGCAGAGAAGCGGGTGCAGCGGTTCCTCGACGCCGCGCTCGAACTCATGAGCGCGGCGCCCGACAAGGAGTTCACCGTTCAGGAGGTCGTCGAGCAGTCCGGCCAGTCGCTGCGCAGCTTCTA
>DATAES010000268.1:0-17644 GCA_036257895.1 Acidimicrobiales bacterium | reverse complement strand
CGAACTCCGGGTCGCCGTGGCCCCTATAGGGGCCACGGCGCACCAACATTGGTGCGTCAGGAGCGGGGGACCTGCGACCACGGGAGCTCCTTGTCGACGCGCACGTCGCCCGGCAGACCGAGGACGCGCTCGCCGAGGATGTTCTTCATGATCTCGGTCGTGCCGCCCTCGATCGAGTTGGCGCGGGCCCGCAGGAACGCCTGCTGCGGGTTGGCCCACAACATCGCGTGCTTCGGGCGGTCCATCGGGTAGCCATCCGGCTTCAACAACCCGTCGGCGCCCAGCAAGTTCATCGTGAACGCGGAGACGTCCTTGTTCAGATCAGCTGCCGCCGCCTTGCCGATCGACCCCTCGGGGCCAGGTGTGCCAACGGCCCGCAGTTGCTGGGCGCGGATGTTGGTGAGGCGCGCCACCTCGGCACGCACCCACAACTTCATGAGCTGATCTCGCAACGCCGGATCGTCGTGACCCTTCGCCTTCCACACCTTCACCGCTTCGCCGATGAAGCCGCCACCTCGCGGCGGGATCTGCCCGCCGATGGCGACGCGCTCGTTCATCAACGTCGTCAACGAGACACGCCAACCCTCGCCGACGTCGCTGAGTCGTTCGCTGTCAGGGATGCGAACGTCCGTGAAGAACACCTCGTTGAACTCGGCCTCGCCCGTGATCTGGAACAACGGCTTCACTTCGACGCCCGCAGCGTGCATGTCGACCACGAAGTACGTCATGCCCTTGTGCTTCGGCGTCTCCGGATCAGTGCGCGCGATCAACATCCCCCAACGCGCGAGATGCGCGAGCGTCGTCCACACCTTCTGACCGTTGACGATCCACTCGTCGCCGTCGCGCACCGCCCGCGCCGACAAGCTTGCGACGTCCGAGCCCGCGCCCGGCTCGCTGAACAACTGGCACCACACTTCTTCCCCGGTGAACAGCGGACGCAGGTAACGCTTGCGCTGTTGCTCGCTGCCGTGGGTGACGATCGTCGGCGCGCCCATGCCGTAACCGATGGGGTTGCGCCCGTACGAGAACGGCGCGCCGGCCTTCGACAGGATCTCGTTGACGACGCGTTGCAACTTCGGGCTGCCACCGAGGCCGCCATCGCCTTCCGGGAAGTTCACCCAGGCCAAGCCGGCGTCGAACTGGGCACCGAAGAACCCGACGGCGGGGGTCTCGCCCGGCGGATTGTCGACCAGCAGCTTCTCGGTCCGCTCGACGACCTCGTCTTCCGTGATGCTCATGGGCGCGAGCGTAACTTGACCGGCCGGTCAAGAGGAAGGCGCCGCGCCGTCGGACCGCTGCCAGAGCACGATGGTGCCGGTCTTGGGGTTGTCGAGCACTTCGGCAAGACGCCGGTGGTCGAACCCGGGCAGCGCGGCAAGAGCAGGGACGAGGCCACCCCGATCAGCGACGTCGTAGGCGACGATGCAGCCTCGTTCGCCGCCCCCGTCGAGGATGAACCGCAGTCGCTCGTCCCAGGGTCCTCGGGGCAACGTCGTCGCCCTGACCTCGACGAGCTCGTCCCAGCTCACCTCTTCGTATCGGCCGTCTGCGAGCGAGCGCCGCACGCCCCAGTCGTCGACGGCGAACGAGACGGTCGCGGCCGCGGCTCGGCGCTCGGCTCGTTGATGGCGGGCCACCGCGATGAGGACAGCAAAGCCACCCCCGAGGAGGAAGAGCACCATCAGCTCCATCAGTTCAGCCTTGCGCGCAGCCTGGTCGCCCCGCGAGTCGAGTCCTCGACGAGGTCGACGTCGCCCGCTTGTCGCGCGAGCTCTGCGAGTCGATCGAGCTCCTCGGCCGCGGCGATGAACCGGCCGTCGGCCGCGAGCGCGGACGCCAGCTCGCGCCGTTCCCCGAGCGGGACCCCGGGGACCTCGGAACGGAGCTTCAGCACCCATGCGAGGCTGCGCCTGTCGCGCCGCGCCAGGTAGATGCCCTTCAGGTTGGCGAGCAGGCGAGCCACGATTGCTCGCGCCCCGACGGGCGCGAGCAGATCGTCCGAGAAGTCGCCGGCCCCTTCCGAATGGGTGAACAACGCACGACACCCGTCTCGATCGAGCACCCGTCCGCTGAACGGGTCCGCGTAGCGCTCGCTCGATTGCCCATCACGGACGAGGAAGTGCCCCGGCATCCCGATGCCGACGATCGGAACGCCGATGCGGCGCCCGGTCTCCATCGCGAGGATCCCGAGCGTGATCGGGATGCCGAGATGACGGTCGACGACCTCGTTGAGGAACGAGTTGCGCGGGTCGTAGTAGTCGTCGTGGTTACCGGCGAACTTCTCGGTTGCGAAGAGATGGTCCATGACGCCCGCGAACGAACGCTCCCTGCAGCGAGCCGCGATGTCGTCGAGGCGATCGATCGCACGTCCGATGTCGAGCGACGGGTACGCGTGCGCGGCGACCAGAAGCGCGAGGTCGTCGAGCGGGATCGCCGGTTCGGGTCCCTGCACCAGCGCTGTGAAACGAGCGGTCGGATCCATTGTCGATGTCGGTGCCGGGACTCAGGCGGGCGGCTTCGACAAGGGGGTTCGACCGGCAAAGCCGTCTTCCGGCCAATGCCACCAACCCACCTCCGGCTCACCCACCAGCCAGCACAGCCAATAGCCCCGCCCACCGGTCGCTCGTGCCGGGAAGTCGACGAGACCTCGGCGGACGTCGCGCAACAGGATCCCTTCCGCTTCCAGCTCCGTCACCGCGGTGTGGAAGAGCGACGCCTCGTCCCCGGGCGGTGTGTGTCCGTTGCCGCGCGCTCGACCAGCAACCGACTCGGCCCGCCGCGACAACTCTTCCGCCGCCTGCTTGGCCCGCTCGATGACACCGGCGACGCGCGGCAGCGCGGCGTTCGCCTCCTCGACGGTCCACCAGCGTGGTGGATTGTCCGGGTCCACCACGTCAGCTCTGGATCACGATCAGCCGTTCCTCCGTCATCTCGCGCACCGCGTATGCCGGACCCTCACGAGTGTTGCCGCTGTCGCGCACACCGCCGTACGGCATCTGATCGGTCCGCCACGTCGGAACTTCGTTGACGAGCACACCACCGAAGTCGAGCACCCTTGCCGCCCGCAGTGCGATGTCGAGCTCGTTGGTGAAGATCGCCGCTTGCAGCCCGTAGCGAGTGTCGTTGGCCAGTTGCAGCGCTCCGTCGACCTCGTCGTACGCAGCGACAGCCACCACCGGGCCGAACACCTCTTCGGTGCACACCTTCATGTCGGGAGACACACCCGTGAGCACGGTGGGTTCGAGCAGCCGGCCTTGTACCTTGCCACCGACTTCGACGTGCGCGCCGCCGCCGACCGCTTCGTCGATCCACCCACTCACCCGTTCGGTGTCGTCCGGAGAGATCAGCGCGGACACGTCTGTCGCTTCATCGAGCGGATCACCGATGACGAGGGACGAGACCTCGTGAGCGAGCGCAGCGATGAAGTCGTCGTGGATCGAGCGCTGCACGTACACCCGTTGTGTCGAGATGCACGACTGGCCCGCATGACTGAAGCCGGCGACCTTGATCTTGGACGCAGCCGTCTTCCAGTCTCCGCTCGATTCGATGATCACCGGCGCGTTGTTGCCGAGCTCGAGCCCGACCCGCTTGCGGGGGGCGCGCTCCCTGATGCCCCAACCGACCGGCGGTGAGCCGGTGAACGTGATGAGCGCGACATCGGCATGATCCACGAGCGCGTTCCCGACCTCGCCCCCGCCACCGGTCACGACGCTGAGCCATCCCGGAGGCAGACCGCACTCGTCGAGCAGCAGGTCGGCGAGCGCGATGCCGGAGAAGGGCGTCTGGCTCGCGGGCTTGAGCACGACGGGACATCCCGCGGCGATAGCCGGCGCCAACTTGTGGGCGACGAGGTTCAACGGGAAGTTGAACGGACTGATTGCCCCCACCACACCGACGGGCACCCGCAGGACGAAGCCCAGCTTGCCCTCACCGACCTCGCTCGCGTCGAGCGGCACCATCTCGCCGGTCAGCGTGCGGGCGACGGCCGCGGCGAACTGGAACGTGCTCACGGCGCGAGTGGCCTCGACCCGAGCTGTCTTGATCGGCTTCGCCGCCTCGACGGCGATCGTGCGGGCGAAGTCCTCGTGCCGTTCCGCGAGCAGCGTCGCGGCACGGTCGAGAATCTCGGCGCGGCGCCATGGCGGCAGCGGTTCGCGGCGCAACACGGACGCCGCGGCCCGGACGGCACGGTCCACGTCCGCTTCCGTGCACCTCGGAACCCGACCGATCGTCGAGCCGTCGTACGGGTTCAGGACCTCGATCGACTCCCGGGAGCCATGGCGCTCACCGGCCAGTGGGATCTCGCGTTGTTCAACCATGTGCACCCCCCTGCCCCGAACCGGGCATGCTTGAACCAACCCGCACCAGCGAGACCGTGGAGGTTGCCCAAATGGCACTCGCCCCGATCATCGAATCAGTGCTCGGCACCGACCTTCCGGTCGCGGTCCGAGCCTACGACGGCAGCGCGGTCGGCCCGCCCGATCCGCCGGCGACGATCGATGTGCGATCGCCGAACGCGTTGCGCCGCATCATCACGTCGCCCGGCGAGCTCGGGTTCGCGCGGGCGTACGTCGCGGGCGACCTCGACCTCGAAGGCGACATCTTCGCCGGCCTCGCGCTGCGCGACCGGTTGCCGAACGTCAAGCTCCATCCGCAACACCTCCTTGCCGTCGCGCGGCAGCTCGGCTGGCGGAACATGCGGCCGTTGCCGCCGCCGCCCGAAGAGGCGCGACTGCACGGCCGTCGCCATTCGGTGGCGCGGGACCGCGCTGCCATCGCTCACCACTACGACGTGTCGAACGACTTCTACCGACTGTTCCTCGGCCCGTCGCTCACCTACTCGTGCGCGGTGTTCAGCAATGACGACATGTCGCTGGAGGACGCACAGGCGAGCAAGTACGAGTTGGTATCGCGCAAGCTCGATCTGCAGCCGGGCATGCGACTGCTCGACGTCGGCTGCGGCTGGGGCGGCATGGTCATGCACGCGGCGCAGGCGCACGACGTTTCCGCCGTGGGCATCACCGTGTCCTCGCGCCAGGTCGAGCTCGCGTCGAAGCGCGTCGCCGAAGCCGGTCTCGCGGATCGGGTATCGATCCGCAGCCAGGACTACCGGCTCGTCACCGACGGTCCGTTCGACGCCATCTCGTCGATCGGCATGTTCGAGCACGTGGGTGAGGCACGGCTGGCCGAGTACTTCAGCAAGCTGTACGACCTGCTGCCTCCGGGTGGCCGCCTGCTCAACCACGGCATCAGCCGGCCGCCCGGCCCGGACGGGAAGGTCAGGGCCAAGTTCAAGCGCGGCGGCTTCATCGATCGCTATGTGTTCCCGGACGGCGAGCTGCACGAGATCGGACGCGTCGTGTCGATCGTGCAGCAAGCCGGGTTCGAGGTCCGGCATGTCGAGTCGCTGCGCGAGCACTACGCGAAGACGCTGCGACACTGGGTCGCCAACCTCGAGGCGCGTTGGGACGAGGCCGTCGAGCTCGTCGGCCAGCCGCGAGCGCGCATCTGGCGCCTGTACATGGCCGGGTCCGCCGTGAACTTCGAAGCGAACCGCACCCAGATCCATCAGGTGCTGGCCGTGAAGCCCGACAACGCGCGCTCGGGCATGCCGCTGCGCCCGAAGTGGGACAACACACCACTGACATCCGCTGGGTAACGTCCGCCCGGTGCCACCTGCCGGTGACTTCACCTTCCTGGACTGGCCCGAACCGATCCCGTTTGCACATCGGGGCGGCGCGAGTGAAGTCCCGGAGAACACCATGCCCGCGTTCGAGCACGCGATCCGTCTCGGTTACCGGTACATCGAGACCGACGTGCACGTGACCGCCGACGGCGTGTTGCTCGCGTTCCACGACGACGTGTTGGACCGCGTCACCGACGGCAACGGAGTCGTCGACGAGCTGCCGTGGTCGGTGGTCCGCAACGCGAAGGTCGACGGCCGAGAACCGATCCCGCTGTTCGAAGACCTCCTCGGTGCGTGGCCCGACGTCCGCGTGAACATCGACCCGAAGCATGACGAAGCGGTCGAGCCGCTCGTGGCGACGCTGCAGAAGTGTGACGCCGTCGATCGTGTGTGCATCGGCGCGTTCAGCGACGAACGGCTCGAGCAGGTGCGCGCCCGTCTTCCCGGTGTGTGCACGTCGCTCGGCCCCCTCGGCACGCTGCAACTCGGGCTGGCGGCACAAGGTGAGGACGTCCCCGAGTCGGTGTCGCCCTGCGTGCAGGTGCCGACGCACTATCTGGACACCGAGATCGTCACACCGGCGTTCATCGACGCGGCGCACCGGCGCGAGATGCAGGTGCACGTGTGGACGATCGACGAGGCTCACGAGATGGCTCGCCTGCTCGATCTCGGCGTCGACGGGATCATGACCGACCGCCCGAAGGTGCTGCGCGACGTCCTCGAACAACGGGGTCAGTGGACGTCTTGAACGTCCCGCTCACGCCTCTCGACTTCCTGCAACGAGTCCGCCGTCTGTTTCCCGACCGGGTCGGCGTGATCGACGGCGACCTTCGGTTCACGTACAGCGAGTTCGCGCAGCGTTGCGACCGGCTCGCATGGACGTTGAAGCACGACATCGGCGTGCGATCCGGCGACCGGGTCGCGTGGCTGTGCGGCAACACCCACGAACTGCTCGAGGCGTACTACGGCGTGCTGCTCGCCGGCGCGGTGCTGCTGCCGCTGAACATCCGGCTCGCGAGTGCCGAGACCCGCTTCGTGCTCGACGACAGCGATGCCGTGGTCTTGTTCCGTCATCCCGACCAACCCGATCCCGAACACCGCGTTCGCCAGGTGGTCGTGGGCGACGAGTACGAATCGATGTTGGCAGCGCAACCGTCCGAGCCATTTCCGGTTCCCGACGTCGACGAGAACGCGCCCGCGGAGCTGTTCTACACCTCCGGATCGACCGGATCGCCGAAGGGCGCGCTGCTCTCGCACCGAGGGCTCTACCTCCATGCCGTTCACAACGCCCTGACGGGTGCGATGTCGGGCGAGGACGTCGTCATCCACACCATCCCCCTCTTTCACGTGAACGGGTGGGGTTCGCCGCACTACGTGACCGGGCTCGGCGGGGTGCACGTGATGCTTCCCCGGTTCGACGCCGGTGTGGTCCTGCGCTTGATCGAAGTCGAGCGGGTGACGCGGCTGTTCCTGGTGCCGACGATGGCGCGCTCGATCCTCGATCACCCGTCGCTCGACGAACGCGACGTGTCCTCGTTGCGACAGGTCTCGGTCGGAGGCGCGCCGGCTGGTCCCGAGCTCGTCGCGGAGATCGAGGAGCGTTTGGGTTGCGAGTGCATCTGTGGCTACGGGATGACGGAGTCGAGCCCGACGCTCACCCGCTCGCTCGACAAGCCCGGTGAGCCCAAGTCGTTGGCCCGGCGCACCACTACCGGGCTACCGATCCTCGGTGTCGACGTGCGTGTCTTCGACGACGACGACAACGAGGTGCCGTGGGACGGAACGACGATCGGCGAGATCGTGGCGCGGTCCAATCACGTCATGATCGGCTACTGGAACCGGCCGGACGAAACTGCCGAAGCCCTGCGCGATGGATGGCTGCGCACCGGTGACCTCGCGGTCGTCGACCACGACGGCTACTTGACGATCGTGGATCGCAAGAAGGACGTCATCGTGTCCGGAGGCGAGAACATCGCGTCCGTCGAAGTGGAGAAGGCCATTGCTGCCCATCCCGCGGTCGCCGAGGTCGCAGTCATCGGTGTTGCGGACGAGCGATGGGGCGAGGTGCCGCGCGCCTTCGTCTCGCTGAAGGCGGATCTCGCGGCGCGGCCGTCCGAGCGCGAGATCATCGACTGGGTGCGCGAGCGACTCGCGCACTTCAAGGCGCCGAAGTCCGTGGTGTTCCTCGACGCGCTCCCCCAAGGCGGCACCGGCAAGATCCAGAAGACGCAGCTCCGCGACCTGTAGTCGCAACGCCCGGGCGTCTGACTACCCGTGCGGTAGTGGAACGCCCGGGCGTTTGCCGGGATCAAGTCACAGCAGCACGTTCGGGTTGAGGATGCCCTGCGGGTCGAGAGCGTGCTTGATGGCGCGCATCGCCGTGAGTTCGGCTTCGCTGCGGTTCAGCGGCAGCCATCGCTTCTTGGCCGTACCGATGCCATGCTCGGCGGAGATGCTGCCGCCGCGGTCGACGACGAGTTGCAGCACGGCATCGTCGATGCGTTCGTCGCCGGGTTCGACGCCGGTCACGTTGACGTGGAGGTTGCCGTCGGCGGCTTGGCCGAACAACCACACCTGCGAGGACGGCGCGACCGACGTGATCAGGGCGCGGACGTCCGAACAGAACGCGGCGAGCTCATCCTGTGGCAGCGTGACATCCAGCTTGTGGGGCGGCCCGACCGCGTTGATCGCTTCGGTGTGATCCTCTCGGTAGCGCCACAAGGCCTTGCGCTGAGCCGGGTCTACCGCGACGGCCGCGCCATCGACGTCGATGCTGTCGACCGCGTGCGCGAGTGCGGGAGCCGGGTCGACATGATCCGCGCATTCGACGAGGAGGTACACCGAAGCGACGACGGGAGGTGGCGGCAACGCCAGTTGCTCGCGCACGAGCGCGACACCATCCGCGAAGAACAGTTCGGCCGCTTCGAGGGACGGCAGGCAACGTCGCAGCGACGCGCATGCCTCCAATGCCTGTTGGACGTGGCGAAAGCCGAGCAGGGAGACGACCCGTTCGTCCCGGCGAGGCACGAGCGCGAGGCGCGCCCCGGTGACAACGGCAAGCGTTCCCTCGCTGCCGCACACGAGTGAGGGCAGGTGATAGCCGGTGTTGTCCTTCAGCAGTCCGCCGAGGTGCGAGACGACCGAGCCATCGGCGAGCACCGCCTCGACGCCCAACACCTGTGCCCGCGTGTCGCCGTAGCGCAGCACGCGGACCCCACCAGCGTTGGTGGCGATCGAACCCCCCACGGTCGCGGTGTCACGGGCCGCCCAGTCGACGCCGTAGTCCCACCCGGCGGCGCGAGCGGCGGCCGCCACGCTCGCAATGGTCGCTCCGGCACCGGCGGTCAACTGCCCGGCCGCGACGTCGACCGACGCAGCGTCGATGGTGTCCAGCCGTCGCAGTGAAAGCACGACCTCGCCCGCGAGCGGGACTCCGCCGGCGACCAGTCCCGTGTTGCCTCCCTGCGGGACGATCGCCACACCTTGACCCGCGCACACCCGCACCACGGCCGCGACCTCCGCGGTGGAACCGGGACGGACCACGGCGGGCGTGGCACCGCGGAAGCGGCCGGTCCAGTCGATGGCGTACGACTCCGTGACCGCCGGATCGGTCAGGACGTGGGAGGGTCCCACGATCGACCGCAGCTCGTCGATCAGCCGTTGCGACGGGATAGCCATTCGTCGATGAGCCGGCGAGCGATGCTCATACCGGGCGGGATCGGTGGCAGTTCGTCGCGGTCGTACCACTGCGCGTCGACGATCTCGTTCTCGTCGAGCGCCAACTCGCCGCCTGCGTACCGAGCGTTGAAGCCGAGCATCAGCGAGTGCGGGAACGGCCACGGCTGACTCGCCCAGTACCGCACCTCGTCGATCTCGATGCCGACTTCTTCGAACACCTCGCGATGCACGGCCTCTTCGAGCGTCTCGCCCGGCTCCACGAAGCCGGCGAGACAGCTGTACATCGGGATGGGAAAGGTGCGCCCGCGTGCCAGCAACGCCCGTCCGTCCTCACGCTCGACCAGCACGATGATCGCGGGCGCGAGCCGCGGGAACGCCAGCAGCCCGCAAGCGGGACACCGGCGGGCCCGCTCCCCCGGTGCCGGTTCGGTCGGCGTCCGGCACCGTCCGCAGAACCGGTGTGTCCGCTCCCACTCGACGAGTTGCACCGCGCGGCCGGCGATCGTCCATGTCGTCTCGTCGGTCTGGCCCCAGAGGCCCATGAGCGGCGTCGCTCCGGCATGGTCGTCCGTGTCGACTGCGACCGCGAAGCACGGCCGACCGTCGAGCGTCCCGAGACAGATGGCGGTGGTGAGGTCGTGTCCGTGCTCCGACCCGTCCGCGTCGACGACGGCGACCGTCCCCAAGCCGACCGTGAACACGATGGCGTCCGCGCGGTCGCTCGACGCATCCAGACTCGGGACGAAGCGAGCAGCACGCATGCCGGTCCGACAGTAACTTCGCCGGCGGTGCAATCCGCGACCCGTCACGCGCCTCATGGACTGGTCGCCTCGGTCGACCATCTGGCGTCGTCAGCGGGCGTGTCGATGCTGCAACGAGGCGGGAGCGCAGCCGACGCCGCGATCGCGGCGAGCGCCGTGCTGGCGGTGACGTGTCCACACATGTGCGGTATGGGCGGCGATCTGTTTGCGCTCGTGCACGACGGCGGCGAGGCCCCCGCGGCGCTGAACGCCTCCGGCCGGGCCGGAAGCGGGGCCGACGCGGCGCAGTTGCGGCTCGACGGGTTCACGAACATGCCGTTCACGCACGACATCCGGTCCGTCCCCGTGCCCGGGTGCGTCGACGGCTGGTTGGCGCTGCACGACCGGTTCGGCCGGTTGCCGCTCTTGACCGTGCTCGAGCCGGCGATCGGGTACGCGGCGAGCGGTTTCCCGGCGTCGCCACTCCTGGCCGCGGCCGTGATGCTGCTCCACGACGTCCCCGGTACGGATGACCTGGTCGGCAACGGCCGGCTTCGGAGTGGTGACTCGGTGCGGCGCCCGGGTGTGGCGCTCGCGCTGGAAGCGGTCGTCGCGCATGGCCGGGCGGGCTTCTACGAAGGGCCGTTCGGAGAAGGACTGCTCGAGCTCGGCGCGGGCGAGTACACCACGGCCGATCTCGCGCGACCGCTGGCGGACTGGGTCGAACCGCTCCGCGTCCGCGTGTGGGATCACGACGTGTGGACGATCCCGCCGAACTCGCAGGGCTATCTCACCTTGCTGGGCGCCGCGATCGCGGAGGGACTCGTGCTACCGGAGTCGCCCGTTGACAGTGGATGGGCGCATTTGCTGGTCGAGGCGGCACGCGCCGCAGCCCACGATCGCCCGTCGGAGTTGTACGAGGACGCGGACGTGACCGGGCTGCTCGACGACGCGGAGGTGGCGCGTCGCCGCGCGTTGATCGATCCGTCGCACCGGACGCAGCTGCGGGCGCCCGCGGGCGCCGGCGACACCATGTACCTCTGCGCGGTCGACCGTGACCGCATGGGCGTTTCGTTGATCCAGTCCAACGCGTCGGGGTTCGGCTCACTCTTGTTCGAGCCGGCGACCGGCATCGGACTGCACAACCGTGGCATCGGCTTCTCGCTCGAGCCGGACCATCCTGCGGCGTACGCGCCCGGACGCCGGCCGCCGCACACGCTGGCCCCGGCGGTCGTGACCCGACCGGACGGCAACCTGCGTGCGGTCATCGGCACGATGGGCGGCGACACGCAGCCGCAGATCCTGCTGCAGCTGCTCACGCGGATGCTCCACCACGGACAATCGTCCGGATCGACCATCGCGGCGCCGCGCTGGGCTCTGCGCCAAGCGGCGTCATCCGGCTTCGACACGTGGGTCGACGCCGACGCCACCGTCGTGAACGTCGAGAGCGACGCCGCGGCCGACTGGGTCGACGGCCTACGCAGACGCGGTCACGAGGTCGAGGTCGTCGAAGGCATCACCGGCACCTTCGGGCACGCGCAACTGATCGAGGTCACCGAGTCCGGTCTCGCCGGCGCCGCCGACCCGCGAGCCCTCGTCGCCGCCGCGGTCGGCTACTGACCAACCCCCTCCCGAACTTCGGGTCGCCGTGGCCCCTCTAGGGGCCACGGCGCACCAACATTCGCTCCGGGCACCTCAATCCTTGAAGACGGGGTCGCGCTTTTCGAAGTAGGCGGCGACGGCTTCGAGGTTGTTGGGGCTGCCGATGAGGGACCCCATCGTCCGCTCCTCGGCCTTGAACCCGTCCTCGAGTGGAACTTGGCCGGCCATGTTCACCAACTTCTTCACGCCCCGGACCGCGTGCGGGTTCTTCGACGCGATCTCCCGGGCCAGTTCGAGGGCCGCGGCGCGTGGATCGTCGGCGAGGTGCGTCGCCAGCCCGAGCTCGACCGCCTCTTCGCCCGACACCATGCGGCCGGTGAACGCCAGTTCCTTCGCGACGTCGAGGCCCACGAGACGGGGCAACATCTGCGTGCCGGTCATGTCGGGCACGAGCCCCCACCGGATCTCGAGTACGGACATCTTGGCGTCGGGCGCGATGAACCGGATGTCGGCCGCCAGCGCGATCTGAAAGCCCGCGCCCAACGCGGGCCCGTGGATGGCGGCGATCACGGGCGCGGCCATCTCGGTCCACACGTATGCCGCCTGCTGTCCGATGTTGGTGATCCGACCCTCGTCCCGGCGAGGCAGATCACCGAGCCCAGAGCCGAATTCTCCCGTGCCCATGGCCTGGAAGCTGGTGAAGTCGAGGCCGGCGCAGAACCCCCGGCCCTCGCCCGACAGGACGACGACACGAACCGACGAGTCGGCCTTGAGGCTCTCACCTGCCTCCACCAGTCCACTGAACATGGCGGAGTCGACCGCGTTCAGCTTGTCGGGACGGTTGAGGCGGACGTCGGCGACGCCGGCCTCGATGGCAATGCTCACGCGATCGGACATGGCGACCATGGTCCTACTCGGGGCCTTCGAGCCGCAACACTGGACGGGTCATTCTCGCCCTGTCCCGACCAGCCCGTCGCGTTGTGTTCTCGATCGCACTACTGGCGATCGTCCTCTTCGGCGCGCTCGCCCGTCCCGAGCCGGCTGGGGCCGTTCCCGCGCAGGTGGCACCGGACCTCTCGTCGATACCGGTCGACAGCCTGCCCTACCGCGCTGCCCAGATCCGGTACGACACCTCCCTGGCCGCGCTCGCCGACGCGCAGCAGATCGCGACCAACGGCGCGGCCGAGCTCGATCGCCTCCGCGGCGAGGACACCCGCCTCACCGCCGCGCTCGCAGAGCAGACGGAGGCGAAGAAGCAGGCGACCGTCGATCTCGCCTCGGCGCGAGCCAGCCTGCGGGCCATCGCGGTCGCCAGCTACACCGACGAGCCCGACGGCGAGCCTGTCGGCAACGCCGTCGGAGACTTCGCCACGGGCGAGGATCTCGACGCTTCCACCCGTGCGCTCGTCCGCCAAGCGCTGGCAGGCGTGGTCAGCACGGGCCAGTACGACCGCGCCACGGCCGCGCGGGACACCATCGGTCAGCTCTCGCACAGCATCAATGACGCGCTGGCTCAGCGTTCTGCCGCGCGCCAACGGATCCTGCAGGTGCAGCAACTGCTGGACGAAGCGGCCGCCAGCGTGGCGCGCTACGCCGACGCAGTCGCCGCCGCGCAGGTCGACCTCGGTCAGACCCGCGTCACGGCCAACGTCCTCGGCACCGATTTCCAGCTGGTCGCCCTCGATGCGTACCGCCGCGCCGCAGCGACAACGGTGCTGCGCGATCCCGACTGCGGCCTCCCGTGGTGGGCGCTCGCCGGGATAACGCGTGTCGAGAGCAGGCACGGCACGTTCGGCGGCTCGACGCTGCTGTACGGAGGCGGTACGAGCCAACGCATCGTCGGCGTTCCCCTCGATGGCGAGAACAACACCGCGCTCATCGCCGACTCGGACAGCGGCCTGCTCGACGGCGACCCGGTGTACGACCGGGCGGTCGGACCGATGCAGTTCATTCCGTCGACGTGGCGCCGATACGCGAGCGACGGCAACCGCGACGGTGTGGCGGACCCGAACAACATCTATGACGCGGCCGAGGCGGCAGCGCGCTACCTCTGCGCGTCCGGGCCGATGCAGACCGACGACGGCATGACCCGAGGTTTCCTCAGCTACAACCACTCCGACGCGTACGCCGCGTCCGTGCTGCGGTTCGCCAAGGCCTACGCCGCGCTGGGTCTGCCCCTCCCATGAGGACGGCGGTCTCCTAGTGTCCCGCGAGTGAACCGTTCGTCGATCGCCGTCACGCCCGAGCTCCACGACTACATCCTCGAACACAGTGCCGCGCCGGACGACGTGCAGCGCTCGCTCATGGAGGAGACCGCGAAGCTCGGCCGAGTCTCGGGTATGCAGATCGGGCCCGAGCAGGGCGCGTTCATGACGCTGCTCACGAAGGTCATGAACGTGAAGCTCGCCGTGGAGGTCGGCACCTTCACCGGGTACTCGTCGCTGTGCATCGCGCGCGGGCTCGCCCCAGGCGGCCGTCTGATCTGCTGCGACGTGAGCGATGAGTGGACATCGATCGGCCGCCGTCACTGGGAGCAGGCAGGGATGGCCGACCGCATCGACCTCCGGATCGCGCCCGCGATCGAGACGCTGCGCTCGCTGCCGAAGGAGCCCGAGGTCGACCTCGCGTTCATCGATGCCGACAAGTCCGGCTACCTCGACTACTACGAGGAGTTGGTCACGCGGGTGCGCTCAGGTGGTGTTCTCCTCGTCGACAACGTGCTGTGGTCCGGTCGCGTGATCGACCCCGACGTGAGCGACGACGACACGTCTGCGATCCGCGCGTTCAACGATCACGTCGCCGCTGACGACCGTGTCGACACCGTGATGCTTCCGATCGGCGATGGCCTGACCCTCGCGTACAAGAAGTAATCCACGACCATCCGCCACCTCGGACAGCTGGCGCAGTAAGTCATTTGCATCGTTCGCGCGGGCTCGCTCACACGAATCCTCCAACGTTCCGATCAGAACATCAGCACGGTGGGTGGCACGCCGAGGAGGTGAGGACGTGGAACCAGACGAGTTCACGGAGCGGCTGGCCGACCTCAGCGGCCATGCGATCGTCGCCCTGGCCGCCACGCTTCGCCACGAGCTGGCCTCGGTGGACGGCGAGGTCGCGTGGTGGCGGGCCACGATCGCCATCGGCGCGACGCTCAAGCGGCACCACCGCTCCCGCGAAGCCGGCCTCGCGGCGCACCGTGCCTCGCTCGCCGTGCTCGACGCGGCGGACCGGTCATCGGTTCAGCTGACACGCGAAGACACGACGCTCGTCGCGCGGGCCGCGTCCGAAGTGGCCCGAGCCCTCATCGCGGACCGCGGCGCATCCCTCCCGCACGCCGCGACCGACATCGTCCTCGCCCCTTGGCATCGGGTCGTGGCGGCGTAACGCGGCCAGAGCCCGGCTTCAGCAGGGGCTCATTTCATTTGTTACGAATCGGCTGAGTGACCTGCGCTTTCGCCGGGAGTGCTGTTGACACCGTGACACTCCCGGCTTAGGTTCCCGAAGCGACAGGCGATGTGCCGGTCGTCACAACTAGGTGGGGCGGTCGCGAGGTCGCGTACATGAGCTACCTGGCGTTCGTCTCCAACGGAACACACAATCGGGGGGAACCGTGCCGAAACCTGCTTCGCCGCGTCGAACAACACGACGGATAGCAGCCCTACTGCTCGGCGCGCTGCTGGTCGCAGCGGCATGCTCCAGCAAGAGCAGCAGCGGCGGCAGCAACACCGTCGGCGCGAGCAGCTCGGACACCGCCACGCCCGTCACCGGCGGCAGCGTCACCTACGCGCAGGAAGCTGAAGACGCCGGCGGCCTGTGCCTCCCCGAAGCCCAGCTGGACATCTCCGGCATCAACTACGCGCGGACGATCTACGACACACTCATGATGCCCAACGACAAGGGCGAGTTCGTGCCGTACCTCGCAAAGAGCATGGACCACAGCGCGGACTACACGATGTGGACGATCGGCCTGCGCGAGGGCATCAAGTTCCACGACGGCAGCGCGCTCGACGCGCAGGTCGTGAAGAACAACCTCGATGCGTACCGCGGTGCGTACCCGGGGCGTTCGCCGATCCTGTTCTCGCTGGTGTTCGGCCCGTACGTGAAGTCGGTCGATGTCGTCGATCCGCTCACGGTGCAAGTGACGGTGGCCCAGCCGTGGCCGGCGTTCCCGTCGTACCTGTGGTCGAGCAGCCGGCTCGGGATCATGGCGCAGGCTCAGCTGGACAGCCAGGACTGCGCGAAGAACCTCATCGGCACCGGCCCGTTCAAGCTGCGTGAGTGGGTCGTCAACGACCACCTGACCGCGGACAGGAACCCGAACTACTGGGCGAAGGACAAGGACGGCAAGCAACTGCCGTACCTCGACTCGATCACCTTCAAGCCCGTGCCCGACGGCCAGCAGCGGCTGAACGGCCTGTCGAGCGGGCAGTTCGACCTGATGCACACCTCGAGCGCCATCGACACGGAGCAGCTCCGGGCCCTCGCCAAGCAGGGCACGATCACGGAGACGGAGTCCGACAAGTTCGCCGAGGTCTCCCACTTGATGCTGTGCATCGCTCCGCCGACCGACTCCGTCTGCCCCGGCAGCCCGTTCGCCAACGAGCACGCTCGCAAGGCTGTCGCGCTCGCGATCGACCGCCAGACGCTCAACCACGTCCGAGGCAAGGACATCCCGCAGATCGCGAGCGGTCCGTTCGCTCCGGGCGCGGTCGGTTATTTGCAAGACGCGGGCTTCCCGCAGTTCAACCTCGACGAGGCCAAGAAGGAAGTCCAGGCCTACAAGACCGAAACGGGCAAGGACCTCTCGTTCACCTACGGCGGTACACCTGACCCCGAAGGCGTCGAGACGCAGAACTTCATCAAGACCATGCTCGAAGCCGCCGGCATGAAGGTCTCGACGTACACGGTGGAACAGACGCAGTACATCAACGTCGCCGTCGCTCGGAACTTCCAGATGTACGGCTGGCGCAACTTCCCGGGCAGCGACCCCGACTCGCTGTTCGTCTGGTGGAACTGCAACAACGCACCGCCGGCTGCGTGCGACAACCTCGTGAACTTCGGTGGCTTCAACGATCCGGTGATCACGTCCGACCTCCAGAAGGGCCGAGTCGAGCAGGATCCGACGAAGCGGGCCGGGTACTACGAGGACCTGAACCGGCAGTTCTCGAAGGAGCTGTACAACCTGTGGCAGAGCTGGACGCTGTGGACAGTTGCCACGTCGCCCAAGGTCCACGACATCTTCGGGCCGCCATTGCCGGATGGCAGCGCGCCGAACCCGGGGCTCGCCACCGGTCACTCGATGGCTGGGCTGTTCGTCACGCAGTGACGAACAGCCTCCGCCACCGCGCTTCACGGACCGGGGAGAGGTAGTCGGTGCGAGCGGTCCTCCGGCGGGTGATCCAGCTCGTCCTGGTCCTCTTCCTGGTGACCCTCTTCACGTCGTTCCTCATCGACGCGGTGCCAGGGGATGTCACGTACACCCTGGCACCGGTCGCCACTCCTGAGCAGCGTGAGAACCTTCGCCACGAGCTGCACCTCGACCGCTCACCGCTCGAGCGCTACGGCGAGTGGGTCAGCGGTGTCGCACGCGGCGACCTCGGCTGCTACTACGGCACGTCGGGCTACAGCACCGCGAGCCAGTGTCCGGACAAGGTGGCGGATCGCGTCAAGGACGCGCTGCCGATATCCATCGCGTTGATGTTCTACGCGCAGCTGCTGGCCCTGGTCATCGCCATACCGATGGGCGTCCTCACGGCGTACCGCGCCGGCACCATCTTCGACAAGACGGTCAACACGACGGCGTTCGCGCTGCTGGCGATACCCAACTTCGTGCTCGCGCTCGTGCTCGCGTACTACGTGGGCACCAAGTTGGGATGGGTCAACCCCACCGGCTACATCGACTTCGGCCAGGATCCGGTCGGCCACTTCCAACAACTGT
>DATAES010000267.1:0-27413 GCA_036257895.1 Acidimicrobiales bacterium | reverse complement strand
CAACTCCGATCGGCCGTCGACGAAGCAATCGTTGACCTTGGCTGCCCCACCCATGACCTGCACCTGGTCAACTCGATGTTGGTTTGGTCGACCATCGACGGTGACGAACGTTCTGCCCTGCGCCGCCTGAGTATTGAGACCGTCTCGTATCGAACTGAGCAGTGGATCGACAGCCCTCTGCGGAAGCTCGGGATCCTGAGGGTCGGGCGTCTTGCCCAGTCGGTCGGCCATTTGCCAGTACGCGAGGTAGGCCTGCTTCACCTGTTCCTCTTGGGAGAGCGTGGTCGTAGTGGGTTCGGTCGTCGTAGGCGCGGTTGTCGTGGTCGTTGTGGACGACGGTGCCGCTTGATCTCCGCTTCCGCCCGAGCACGCCGCGGCCACCGCCACGACGAGCACCGCGACTGCCGCCCGCACCGCCCGAGACATCGGGGCGATCCTAGTCACGAAGGGTGACCGATCGTCAATCTCTTTCAGTAAATCTCAGGCAGTCCAGATGGTGTGCACCGGCGACGGGTCGCCATGTCCGGTCGTCCGCGTGAGCATGCAGCGTTCGAGGTCGAACCGGAACAGCAACTGGTTCGCCAGGGCATCGAGCCCGAGCCCGATTTCGGCCCTCTCGGTGACGAATTGCTGGGCCAGCCGATCGCGGGTCGCGGCGTCGCCGACTGCCGAGGCCCGGCCTCCGAACGAGAAAGCGTCCTCGTTGTCGGCGCAGGGGAACGAATGCAGCGTGTAGCGGCCGTCCCGCACGAGGTCATTCCGCTTGGGTCCCGGCACCACGAAGGCGTACATCTCGCTGTCCGTGACGAGGGGGCAGACCGGATTCACCCGGGGCCGTCCGTCCCGAGCGACCGTCCCCAAAAAAGCCAGCCCGACGCCGAACTGGTAGAGCAGTGCCTGCCCGCCTTCCGCGAGTTCGGGCCGTGCCGATCGCAACTCACCCCAACTCACCATGGCAAGTGTCTAGCAGTGCGTGGGCTCGAGGCGGCCTGGCTGCTAGCCTGCAGCAACGCCTCGGCGCCCCGCGCCCCGAGACGTTCATGCTGCGGCAGCCGCTTGGCGGTGCTGTGGCTGGGTCAGATGCCCGAAGAAAGTTCAGGAAACTCAAGCATGTCCGAGAAGATCGATCAGGCGAAGCCCGGCATCATCGCCGAACACCGCCTGCACGAGACCGATACGGGATCGCCCGAAGTGCAGATCGCGCTCCTCACGGAGCGGATCAACCACCTCACCGAACATCTCAAGGTCCACAAGAAGGACCACCACAGCCGCCGAGGGCTGCTGATGCTGGTCGGTCGCCGCCGCCGCTTGCTCGACTACGTGCGAGCCAACGACGTGCAGCGCTACCGCCAGATCATCGGCAAGCTCGGCCTGCGTCGCTGATCGACGCCAACCAACAACAAACCCAAACCCGCGCCTGCTGCGGGGGAGGGTCAGCTGCCAGTTGCCGGCGGCTCGGGAACTCTCGGGAAGCGGACAACTGGGAACTGGCCCCGCCGCAGCAGCCCCGAGAGGAGCGCAACCGTGGCTGAGGCCATTTCTGTTTCCGGTGCCGTAGCAGGCACCAACAAGTCCCTCGCGTTCGAGACCGGCAAGCTCGCACCGCAATCACAAGGTGCGGTCGTCGCCCACCTCGGCGGAACGACCGTGCTTGCCACCGCGAACGCGTCGAAAGGTGTCCGCGAGGGCATCGACTTCTTCCCACTCACCGTCGACGTCGAAGAGCGCATGTATGCAGCGGGCAAGATCCCGGGCTCGTTCTTCCGTCGTGAAGGGCGCCCGAGCGATCTCGCCATCCTCAACGCCCGCCTGATCGACCGGCCGCTGCGACCGTCGTTCCCCGACGGCTACCGCAACGAGACGCAGGTCGTCATCACAGTGCTCGGTGCCGACCAGGAGAACCCACAAGACGTGCTCGGCATCAACGCGGCCAGCGCCGCGCTCATGTTGTCGGGTATCCCATTCGACGGACCGATCGGTGCAGTGCGAATCGCGTACTCGCAAGACGGTCGTTGGATTCCGCACCCGACCTACGACGAGGGCGACGCGGCGACGTTCGAGCTCGTCGTCGCCGGACGTCAGGTCGACAGCGGAGACGGCAGCGGAGACATCGCGATCATGATGGTCGAGGCCGGTGGCACCGAGAGGGCGTCCGAGTACTACGACCACGACGCGCCGAAGGTGACCGAAGAGGTCATCGCCGCCGGGCTCGAAGAGTGCAAGCAGTGGATCCGCGAGTCGATCGACCTGCAGCGCCAGTTGGTCGAGAAGGCCGGTACGCGTCCGCCGCTCGAGTACACGGCGATGCTCGACTACACGCCGGAGATGGCGGAGCGGGTGGCCGAGATCGGGACGGAGCGCCTCGCGCAGGCGCAGACGATCGCCGACAAGACCGATCGGTCCCTCGCCACCGACGAGGTCACGAACTTCGTCCTCCAGGAGCTGACCACGGAAGGCGCTCCCTTCGAGGGCCGCGTCGGCGAGGTCAAGGCCGCGGTGCGTTCGCTCACGAAGAAGGTCGTGCGCAAGCGCATCGTCGAGGAAGGTTTGCGCATCGACGGTCGTACGCCCACCGACATCCGTCCGGTCTCCGCCGAGGTGCAGGTGCTGCCCACGGCGCACGGCAGCGGCCTGTTCCAACGAGGCGAGACCCAGGTGCTCGACGTGTGCACGCTGGGCATGCCCAAGATGGATCAGCTGCTCGACACGCTCGCGCCGGAAGATCGCAAGCGGTACATGCACCACTACAACATGCCGCCTCATGCGAACGGCGAGGTCGGTCGCGTCGGCAGCCCGAAGCGCCGTGAGATCGGTCACGGCCTCCTCGCGGAGCGGGCGCTACTGCCGGTCGTGCCGAGCAAGGAGACGTTCCCCTACACGCTTCGACTCGTGTCGGAGGTGCTGTCGTCGAACGGCTCGACCTCGATGGGGTCGGTGTGCGCGTCATCACTGGCACTGATGGATGCCGGTGTGCCGGTGCGTGCGCACGTGGGCGGCATCGCGATGGGTCTGGTGTACGAGGGGGGCAAGTACATCACCCTCACCGACATCCTCGGTGCCGAGGACGCGTTCGGCGACATGGACTTCAAGGTCGCCGGCACCAGCGAGTTCGTCACCGCGTTGCAGCTCGACACCAAGATCGACGGCCTGCCCGCCGATGTGCTCGCGCAGGCATTACAGCAGGCTCGTGAAGCCCGCCTGCAGATCCTCGAGGTGATGACGAAAGCGATCGCCGAGCCGAGGTCCGAGGTGGGCGAGACCGCACCGAAGATCATCAGCTTCGAGATCCCGATGGACAAGATCGGTGAGGTGATCGGGCCCAAGGGCAAGGTCATCAACGCCATCCAGCTCGAGACCGGCGCCGACATCTCGGTCGACGACGACGGCTCCGTCGGCACCGTGACCATCGGCTCGGTCGACGGGGGAGCGGTCGAGGAGGCGAAGCGCCAGATCCAGCTGATCCTCAACCCGCCGACCGCCGGCGTAGGCGAGGTCTACAACGGCCGGGTGGTCAACATCACCAAGTTCGGTGCGTTCATCAACATCCTCCCGGGCCGCGACGGTCTGCTCCACATCTCGAAGATGGGTGGCGGCAAGCGCATCGACCGGGTGGAAGACGTGCTCGACCTCGGCGACGAGGTCGAGGTGCGGGTGGACGACGTCGATCCGAACGGCAAGGTCTCGCTGAGCCCGGTGACGCCCCTGGCCGGCGGCGGGTCTGGCGGGTCTGGCGGGTCCGGGGGGTCCGGCGGCTCCGACCAAAGCTCGTCCAGCTCCGGTGGCAACGGCGGGGAGAGCAGCCGTGGAGCACGTAGCAGCGGGCGAGACGAGGTGTCTTTCGAGGACAGCTTCGACGCCGAACTGCGCCAGGAGTTCGGCGATCTCGGTCCGGCCGAGGTGAGCGCCGACCGCGGCGATCGCGGTGACCGTGGTGGCCGAGGTGGTGGTCGACCCCCTCGAGGTGGCCGTAACCGCGGTGGCGATCGACGCCGTTGAAGATTTGAGCGAACCCGAGGTTCGACGGACCGTCCTGACCAACGGCATCCCGGTCGTCACGGAGCGGATGCCTGAGGCCAGGTCGGTCACGACCGGGTTCTGGGTGGCCGTTGGCGGCCGCGACGAGGAACCACCCCTGGCAGGGGCTTCGCACTTTCTCGAACACCTCGTGTTCAAGGGCACCGCGAACCGCAGCGCGCGGAACATCGCGGAATCCGTCGAAGCGGTGGGCGGCGAGATGAACGCGTTCACCTCGCGCGAGCACACGGCGTACTACACACGGCTTCCCGCAGACGAGCTCGGCTTCGGGTTGGACCTGCTGTGTGAGGTGCTGTCCGAGCCCGCGTTGCGCGAGCCCGAGATCGACGCCGAGCGCGAAGTCATCCTCGAGGAGCTTGCACTCTCCGAGGACACACCCGACGACAAGGTGCACTCGTTGCTCGCCGAGGCCGTCTTCCCTGGACATCCGCTCGGCCGCGAAGTGCTCGGTGACGTGAACACAGTCGCCGCACTCGGGCGCGACGAGATCGCCGGCTTCCTCGATGACCATTACCGGCCCGAGAACGTGGTCATTGCCGCCGCAGGCCGCCTCGAACACGAGGACGTGGTCGACGGTGTGAAGGCGTTCCTGGACGGACTCGAACCGGGCTCCCGTCTGGCCCGCCACGCGCCGGTGTCGGCGCCGAAGCCGCTCGTCGTCCACCATCGGCCCTCCGAGCAGGCCCACGTCGCGTTCGGCTGGCGCGCGCCGAATCAGGCCGATGACGACCGCTTCGCACTTGCGATCGGCAATCAGGTCTTCGGCGGCGGCATGTCCAGCCGGTTGTTCCAGGAGATCCGAGAGCAGCGCGGCCTCGCGTACAGCGTGTTCTCGGGTTCGTCGCTGTACACCGACTCGGGACTGATGATGGCGTATGTGGGCACCGCGCCCAATCGGGCGCGTGAGGTGAAAGAACTCGTCGAGGAGCAGGTCGACCGGCTCGTGAACGACGGCATCACCGAGCAGGAACGGACCGTTGCGATCGGCTATGTGATCGGATCTTTCCTGTTGAGCCTCGAAGACAGCGGCAGCCGCATGGGCCGGCTCGGTCGCGCCGAGCTCTCTGCGGGCGAGCGGCTGTCGGTGGACGAGCAAGTCGAGCGAGTGCGCACCGTAACCGTCGACGATGTGCATCGCGTGCTTCGCCGCGTGTTGTCCGGACCGCGGTCGCTGGCCGCCGTTGGTCCCTTCGACGAGTCCATCTTCAACTGACGGTCGGCCTCACCGAATCTCGAGGTTGTGCACCTCGGCGCTCAGTAGGTTGTGCCGAGTGTTGCGAGTGGGTGTCTTCGGAGCCGGCGGCCGCATGGGATCCACCGTGTGCGCAGCGGTCGCCAACGATGCCGACCTCGAGCTGGCCGCGGCGGTCGACCCCGACCACGTCGGCGAGCAGGTCGAGGGCGTCACTGTCGTCGAGCACATGCCCGACGTCGACGTGGTCGTGGACTTCACGAACGTCGCCGCCGCACGGGAGAACCTCCTGTGGGCCGCCGAGAACGGCGTGCACGCGGTAGTCGGCACCACGGGACTCAACTCGCAGGATCACGAGCGGTTCGAGGCCGCCTTCACCAAGAGCAACTGCGTGATCGCTCCGAACTTCGCGATCGGCGCGGTGCTCATGATGCGGATGGCCGAGCTCGCGGCGCCCCACTTCGATACCGCCGAGATCATCGAGTTGCATCACGACGGCAAGATCGACGCGCCGTCTGGCACGGCGATGTCGACGGCCGAGCGCATGGCTGCAGCGAAGCCGGAATGGGCGCCGGACCCGACCAGGGACGAAGTCGTGGAGGGTGCACGCGGTGGCGAAGGCCCGAGCGGGATCCACGTGCACTCCATCCGCATGCGTGGGATGGTGGCGCACCAGGAGGTCATCCTCGGCACCACCGGACAGACGCTCACCATCCGTCATGACACCACGGATCGAACCAGCTTCATGCCCGGCGTCCTGCTTGCGGTGAAGCGGGTCGGCGGACGGCCCGGGGTCACGATCGGCCTCGACACGCTCCTCGATTTGTAGGGCTGTCAGGATTCCTTGACGTGGGCTTGTTTGTCAGGGCATCCTGACGGCGTGAGTGGACCTGACGATCTGTGGCAGCAGTGGCGCCGATTGACGAAGAGCGCGTCGCCCGACCCGCTCGAGGTGGCCAAGCTGGCGTCCACCTTCGAGCGCTACTTCGACGCCGTGAAGACCGAGGCGGTCAAGGCGGCGCGGAAGTCAGGGCACTCGTGGGAGGAAGTGGCAGCCACCCTGGGCACGTCGCGCCAGTCCGCGTGGGAGCGCTACAGGATGGCGGAGCGCACGCGCGCGGGCCGCTGGTGGCCCGTGTCCTTCCCGGCTACCTGACGGCTCACGGGCGACGGTGGACCATCGTCGCCCGCGCTTGGTCACGGGGCCGTACGACGAGTTGGTCGACGTCCACATGACTCGGTCGTGTCGCGACCCAGGTGATGCAATCGGCGATGTCGTCAGCGGTGAGCGGCGTGACTCCTTCGTAGACCTTGGCCGCCCGTTGCTCGTCGCCGTCGAAGCGGACGATCGAGAATTCGGTCTCCACCATTCCGGGATCGATCTCGCTCACGCGCACGGGCTGACCTAGCAACTCCATGCGCAGGACGTCCATGACGGCCCGCGCCGCATGCTTGGCGGCGTTGTAGCCGGCGCCGCCCGGATACGGTTCGATCCCGGCGATCGAGCCGATCGTGATCACGTGCCCGTCACCGGACTCGATGAGCTTCGGCAGCAGGGCCCGGGTCATCCGCATGACTCCGAGAACGTTGGCGTCGAACATCCACCGCCACTTCTCCTCGTCTGCGTCCGCCACGGACTCGAGGCCGAGCGCGCCGCCCGCGTTGTTCACCAACAACCGGCACGACTCGACCTGTTCACAGAACCGGTCGACCGACGCGGGGTCCGTCACGTCGAGCTCGAAGGCGCGAGCCGGCGACCCGATGGCGTCGGCGACCTCCGCCAACCGATCGACCCGGCGAGCACCGAGCACGACGTCGAAGCCTGCTGACGACAAGTGATGCGCGGCCGCTTCGCCGATACCGCTCGACGCGCCGGTGACGATCGCCGTGCCGAGCGCGATCACTCGTCCGCCTCCTCGGCTTCGATCTGTTCGATCTCCTCCTCGAGGTGGGTGAGGGCCCCGATCTCTCCCTTGCCGAGCCGGTGCTCGTTCCAGACCGAGAAGGCCACCAACCCGACCGTGACGATGAGCAGCGGGACCCGATACTCCTTGATGAAGTCGAGGATGCTCTGAATCGGGCTGTCGAAGATGTCACCGACCACCCGTATGAGGTACAGGCGAACGATGGTGCCGGTGACGTTGAGGATGACGAAAGCGATGATCGGCATCCCTGCTGCACCCGCGAACAGGCAGATGTAGTTGTTCGGGGCAATGAAGACCAGCGGGTATGCCGCAGTGGCGAAGAACCGCTCGGCAGTACGCATGAACCGGCCGTAGGTGGGCGCCTTCCGCTCCATCCACGTGACCGCAGCGTCCCCATACAGGTAGCCGAGCACGTAGAAGAGTGGATCCGACAGAAGCAGCCGAAACGTCCCAACCAGGTAGTAGGGGACGGGGTCGAGTTGGTTGGTCACCAGCACGAGGTTGCGATTGCGGGCATTGAGCGCGAGGAGCCACAGAGGATGCCGGTCGACGAGCGAGGGTGCGAGTGCATCGCCGACGTTGGACGCGATGACCAGCACGATGATCGGTGCGACGATCAACCACAGGGTCCGTCGAGAGGGCGCCTCCCGCTTGTGGCGGCTCAAGCCCCGGATTCTTCCATTACTTTTCGGGCCAGCGCATCCGGTCTTCGGCGCGAAGGGGGATCGAGACATGCAGGGTTTGATGCAGGACTACCCGCTCACACTGCCGCACTTCTTCTGGCGGGCCGAGCATTTGTATCCCGAGAAGGGAATCACGACCGCCACTGCCGGAGGGCTCGAGCACGAGACCTACGGCCAGTGGGCCGAGCGCACGCGGCGGCTGGGTGGGGTGCTCGACGACCTGGGCATCTCCGAGGACGGGCGGGTGGCGACGTTCGGGTGGAACACCGCTCGCCACCTCGAGCTGTACTTCGCCCCGCCCTGCACCGGGCGCGTTCTGCACACGCTCAACATCCGTCTGTTCCCCGAACAGCTCACCTACATCGTGAACCATGCGGAGGACGAGGTCATCTTCGTCGACAGGTCGCTCATCGGGCTGCTGTGGCCGCTGGTCGACACGTTCGAGACCGTGCGGCACTTCGTCGTGATGGACGACGGCAAAGGTGACGTGCCGAGCCCCGATGGCGGCCGCCCCATCCACGACTACGAGGACCTTCTCTCGCAGGCGGAGCCCGTGGACTTCGTCGTCACTGACGAGAATCGCGCCGCGTCGATGTGTTACACGAGCGGCACCACGGGCAACCCGAAGGGCGTCGTGTACTCGCACCGATCGACGTTCCTGCACACGATGGGCACCATGACGTCGACCGGCATCGGCGTGCAGGAGAGCGATGTCATCCTGCCCGTGGTCCCGATGTTCCACGCGAACGCGTGGGGCCTGGCGCATGCAGCCGTGGCGTCCGGTGCCGATCTCGTCATGCCCGGTTCGGATCTCTCGCCGCCCGCGATCGCGAAGCTGATCGAAGACCAGAAGGTGACCATCGCAGCCGGCGTACCGACGATTTGGATGGGTGTGCTGCCCGAGCTGGAAGGGCGCGACACATCGAGTTTGCGTCTCATCCCGTGTGGTGGTTCGGCGGTCCCGAAGACGTTGTCCGAGGGTTTCCGCGAGAAGGTCGGCTTGCCGATCATGCAAGCGTGGGGGATGACGGAGACGAGCCCCGTGGCCTCGGTCGGTCACATCAAGTCGTCGCTGGCGTCGAAGCTGTCGGACGAGGAGAAGGCCGAGCTGCGCACGACCGTCGGTCAGATCTCGCTCGGAGTGGACTTTCGGGTGGTCGATCCGGTGATGCTCGAGCCGCGGCCGTGGGACGGCGAGACATCTGGCGAGCTCCAAGTTCAAGGACCGTGGATCGCCCGTACGTACTACAACGACGACCGCTCCGCCGACTCCTTCACCGAGGACGGATGGCTGCGCACGGGCGACATGGCGGTGGTGACGCCGGACGGCTACATCAAGCTCGTCGACCGCACCAAGGACGTCATCAAATCGGGCGGCGAGTGGATCTCGTCGGTCGATCTCGAGAACGTGATCATGGGTCACCCGAAGGTCGCCGAAGCGGCTGTCATCGGAGTCGCGCACCCGAAGTGGGCCGAGCGCCCGCTCGCCTGCGTCGTCGTGAAGTCGGATCACGAGCTCACCAAGGAGGAGCTGGTCGATTGGCTCACGCCGAAGGTCGCGAAATGGTGGCTTCCGGACGATGTCGTGTTCATCGACGAAGTCCCCAAGACCAGCGTCGGCAAGTTCTCGAAGAAGGACCTGCGAGACAAGTTCGGCAACTACGAGCTGCCTTCGACCTAACTCATTCCTTCGTTCTGGCGTCGACCAGTGCGGATATGCGCCTTTCCTGACGCCAGAACGCAGGGGGGCGGCGGTTACCCTCGAAGCGATGGCTCGGTACCGGTTCGCGCTGCGGCCGAGGTGGATCCTTTCGCACCTGCTGGTGCTGTTGCTGGTGATCACGATGATCAGCCTCGGGTTCTGGCAGCTGCGGCGGCTGCACGAGCGCAGGACGTACAACGCCTCGGTGCGGGCCAACGAGTCACAGCCGGCGCAGCCGGTCGAGGACGTGTTGCGCTCGGGTGACCCCGTCAGCGTCGGCCACGACCTGAACTTCCGCCGGGTAAGCGCCACCGGGACCTACGACACGAGCAACGAGATCATCGTGCGGGCCCGGAGCCTCGCTGAAACCCCCGGCGTTTGGGCGTTGACACCGCTGCGTTTGGCCGACGGCACCGGCGTGATCGTGTTGCGAGGGTTCTTGCCGTCGCAGGGGACGCTCGAGCACGTGCCTTCCGATGCCGAACCGCCAGGAGGTGAGGTGTCGATCACCGGTCTCGTACAGGAGACCCAGACCCGGGGCGCGTTCGGTGCGACCGATCCCGCCGACGGTCGCCTCACCACGATGGCCCGCGCCGACGTCGCTCGTATCGCGAAGCAACTGCCGTACCCGGTCCTGCCTGCATACCTGCAGCTCCAGGCCCAGCAGCCGCCGCAGGCCGGCCCTCAGCCCCGGGTCCTGCCCGAGCCCGTGCTCGACGAGGGCCCGCACTTCAGCTACGCGATCCAGTGGTTCATCTTCACGACCATCGCCATCGTGGGCTATCCATTGATCCTGCGCCGGAAGGCCCGCGACAACGAGAACGCAAATGCCCCGGTCGGGACCGACGACCTGCATCGCGAAGCGGCAGGCGTCGGAAGCACCGGATAGGAGCAGAGTGACGACCAACGAAGAGCTCATCGGCCGAGTCGGCGTGAACGACCTCGAGTCGATCCTGTCGATCACCAACCGCGACGTCGACGAGGTGATCCATGCCGTCTCGGACAACGCCGACGCCATCTTCACGTGGGACTACGAGAAGGGGGAGCGGCCCGCGCTCAAC
Source organism: Acidimicrobiales bacterium (assembly GCA_036257895.1). Taxonomy (GTDB): domain Bacteria; phylum Actinomycetota; class Acidimicrobiia; order Acidimicrobiales; family JACDCH01; genus DATAES01. The sequence goes on along the minus strand of DATAES010000267.1, from coordinate 16,815 downwards.
AAGCTCTACGAGAAGGCCAAGACGGCGCAGTGGAACGGCGAGACCGACCTGCCTTGGGACACTGTTGTCGACCAGGAGAAAGTCGTCCTCGCCAACGCGGCCAACAACAGCCGCATGATGGACAACGTCGACGTGAGCGGCACTCCGTTCGAAGCGTGGAGCGACGACGACTGGATCAAGCTCGGCGTCGAGATGCAGAACTGGCAGTTGTCGCAGTTCATGCACGGCGAGCAAGGCGCGCTGCTGTGCACGGCGAAGATCGTCGAGACGGTGCCGTGGATCGATGCGAAGTACTACGCGTCGACACAGGTGATGGACGAGGCCCGCCACGTGGAGGTGTTCGCCAGATACCTCGACACCAAGCTGTCCGGCCACTACCCGATCAACGCGCACCTTCGGCTTCTGCTCGACGACATCATCGAAGACAGCCGGTGGGACATGACGTACCTCGGCATGCAGATCATGGTCGAGGGTCTCGCGCTCGCCGCCTTCGGGTTCATCCACCAACTGACGACCGAACCGCTGCTGAAGCAGTTGCTGCGTTACGTGATGAGCGACGAGGCGCGTCATGTCGCGTTCGGGGTCCTGTCGCTGAAGGAGTACTACGGCGAGCTCACCTCGGCCGAGTTGCACGAGCGTCAGGAGTTCGCCTTCGAGGCCGCGGTTCGCATGCGTGACCGGTTCCTCATGCAGGAGGTGTGGGACCGGCTCGGCGTCGATCCGAAGGAAGCCGTGCCCTTGGTGATGGTGAGTCCGCAGCGGCAGGTGTTCCAACAGATGCTGTTCTCGAAGATCGTCCCGAACTGCAAGAAGCTCGGTCTCCTCGACGCCGGCGCCGCCCCGGGCCACAAGGGCTGGCTCCGAGAACGCTTCGAGGACCTCGGCGTCATCCAGTTCGAGGACTGGGCCGACACCGGCGAGGAGTACGAGATGTTCCAGCTCGCCCAGAGCTGAGCCCCCCTCTTACGTTCTGGCGTCAACGAGTGCGGATATGCGCCCTGGTTGACGCCAGAACGAGACGAGGAGGACCGCATCGTGGACCTGCAGACAGAGATCGCCGACGCGCATGCCGCCAACTACAAACTCGACGTCGAGGTCGCCTGGGTAGTGCAACGATCCTGATCCACACGATGTGCGGGAGCGAGAAGCAAAACGCCGAACTCCCCCCGGAGGTTCCCGATGTCAGTCATCGATGAACACGGAAACCCGTTCACGGGAAGCCAGGACGCCGTCGCCCAGTACGACGCCTCGATCCACGCGCTCCTGCGTTACGGACCGACCATTCTCGAGCATGCTCCCCGGCTGATCAGGGAGCACCCAGACGTACCGATGGCCCAAGCCCTCATTGCCTACCTGTCGCTGTCGAGCACCGACCTTCCCGACGTCGCGAACGCACGGGACTGCTGGAGCTCGATGGGGCGACTTCCGATGAACGACCGTGAGCAGGCACATCACAGGGCGATCGGCGCCTGGGCGACAGGCGACTGGGTCGGGGCAGGAGCGGCGCTCGACGACCTGCTGCTGCGCTGGCCGGCCGACCTCCTCGCGCTCCAGCTGGGTCACCAGCTCGACTTCTTCGTGGGCGACGCGGCCAACCTGCGTGATCGTCCGGGCAGGACACTTCCGGCGTTGGACCCGCAGCATCCGCACACGGCGTTCGTGCGCGGGATGCAGGCGTTCGGTCTCGAGGAGTCGGGGGACTACGGCGCGGCGGAGTCCGCGGGCCTTCAGGCCGTCGAGGTCAACCCGGACGACGTCTGGGCGGTGCATGCGGTGGTCCACGTGCGCGAGATGCAGGGCCGGGTGGACGACGGCATCCGTTTCCTCGTGGACCGGGAGGCCGACTGGGGGAGCGGGAACCTGTTCACCGTGCACAACTGGTGGCACCTCGCCCTGTACATGCTGGAGGTTGGTGCAACGCATCGGGCGCTGGACATCTACGACACCGAAGTGCACAACGCGAAATCAGATGGCGTTCCGCTGGAGATGCTCGACGCCAGCGCGCTGCTCTGGCGATTGTTGCTCGATGGTCACGACACGAATGGTCGGTTCGGCGTGCTCGCCGATGCCTGGGACTCGCGACTGACGCCGACGTCGTGGTACGTGTTCAACGACCTGCACGGGATCATGGCTCTCGTGGGTGCCGGTCGGTTCGCGGCGGCCGAGCGTCACATCGAGGAGCTGGCCGGCTACGTCCACCGCGATGGCGCTGGGACGAATGTGCGTATGGCATCGACGATCGGCCTTCCTTCGTGCCGCGCCGTGCTTCGCTTCGGTCAGGGGCGGTACGACGAGGTCATCAGCGAGTTGCTGCCGATTCGTCGTGCGTTCCAGGTCTTCGGCGGCTCGCACGCGCAACGCGACTCGCTGGTGCGCACGTTGCTCGAGTCCGCGTTGCGGGCCGGACGGCACGATCTCGCTCGCGCACTGATCGCGGAGCGGTTGAGTCTGCGGCCGTCGAGTGTCTATGGCTGGACGCAGCAGGCGCGACTGCGACAAGCCCTGGGCGACCCAGAGGGAGCGCGCGCTGCCGAACAGGAGGCGTCGACGTTGCGAGACGGCTTCGCACTCTCGGTCGCCTGAGCACTGCGGATGTTGGTGCGCCGTGGCCCCTATGGGGGCCACGGCGACCCGACGTTGCCGGGTGTAGCTCCGGTAGGTTCCGCAGGGTTGTGCGGGGGTACAACAACGACGACCGTCGGAAGGAGACGCACCGTGGATCTGCTCGACCAGTTCGACCGCGGCACCCAGTGGACCGCATCCAAGATTCCCGCGGCCTCAAGCAAGCTCGATGACAAGTCACCTTGTGACGAGTGGGACATACGCACCCTGCTCGATCACATGATCGACACGCAGCATTTCTTCACGGCGAAGGCGCGCGGCGAGGACGCGACACCACCCAGCGGGACGCCGCCGTCGATGATCGGAGACGATCCGGTCGCGACCTATGAACAGACGCGTCAGGAAACGTTGCAGGCGCATCGTGAACCCGGCGTGATCGAGAAGACCGGGCCCATGTTGGGTATCGCGTTCTGCGATCAACTCATCCACGGCTGGGACTTGGCGACCGCGACGGGCCAGGACGCGACGATGCCTGACGGGCTGGCCGAGGCAGCGATGTCGATGCTCGAGGGCCAGTTGACCGACGATCGCCGCGGCAACGCGTTCAAGCCGGCCGTCGCGGTCCCCGAGGACGCCTCCCCGCAGGACAAGCTGATCGCGTACACCGGCCGCCGGCCCTGATCGCTCCGAATGTTGGTGCGCCGTGGCCCCCATAGGGGCCACGGCGACCCGGAGTTGGCGGGTGGTCTAATGGCGCGATGGCCAGGCTCGGTGCTCTCGATCTGACCCAGCGGCTGTCTCGCGAGCAAGAGGCGGAGCAACTGGAGACGGCCCAGCGCCGGCTCCTGCATCTCCGACTCGTGCTCGGCGGACTCGTCGGTGACGGTCGGCTCGGCCCGCCGGTGCTCGTGCTGTTCGAAGGTTGGGACGCGTCCGGAAAGGGTGGCGCGATCAAGCGTCTCCTCGGTCGCCTGGATCCACGGCATGTGCGGGTCGCGCAGTTCGCCGTGCCGACGCCGGACGAGAGGCGGCATCACTTCCTGTCTCGTTTCTGGAGCCAGCTGCCGGGGTGGGGCGGGATGGCCGTGTTCGATCGCTCGTGGTACGGCCGGGTGCTTGTCGAGCGCGTCGATGGGTTCGCGTCGCGGGAGCAGTGGGAGCGGGGCTACGACGAGATCGTGCAGTTCGAGCGCTCGCTCGGCCTCGAGGGGACGGTTGTCATCAAGCTGTGGCTGCACATCTCGGCCGACGAGCAACTCAAACGGTTCGAGAGCCGGCGCGACGATCCGCTGAAGAGTTGGAAGCTGACGCCCGACGACTGGCACAACCGGGAGGTGCGGCCGGAGTACGAGGTGGCAGCCGAGGAGATGTTCGAGCGCACGGACCACGCGCTCGGTCGATGGGATCTCGTCGAAGCCGAGAACAAGCGGTACGCGCGCGTGAAGGTCATCCGCACCGTGATCGATCGCATCGAGGAAGGCATGCGGCGCCACGGCATGGAACCGCCTCCGTCGAAGGGCATCGACTTCGATCAGTGAGTCAGCGCCGCTGCAATCGCGGCCACGGCCTCACGGCCGTAACTCATCGACTCCTCGTAGCCGTCGGTGAACGGGGACGGCAGGTAGCCGTGCCACTCCGGTGTGAGCCCTGCGACGAGGACGTGCGCACCCTCGGTCGCAACCCGGTCTTCGATGGCTCGACCCAGCGCGTGGAATGCCTCGCCCGGAACTGACACGAGTCGCACCGGGCCGATCGACCACTCGACCACCTCCAAGGAGTAGGTGCGGCCCTCGCGACCGCCCGTGAGCGTGGTCGAGCCGAGCGTCACGTCGACGGTTCGTTCGCGCAGGACGTGAGCGCCGTCGACGCCGACGGGCTCTGCGGCGCCGAGCACACCGTCGACGACTTCGGCGACGACGCGCCCGAGCCGCGTCGCTTCCTCGAAGCCGTCCTCACCACAGTCGTTGTTCTGGCGATGGACGTGATGCGGGTTGACGTCGCCGAGCGCGCCCGACAGCAGCAGCACGCACCCGCCAGCGCGCGCTTCGAGCGCCGAGCGGAACGGTCCGACCCAGTCGCTCGACACCGCGAGACATTCGGGTCCGAGCGCTACGGGGTGAATGGCGATGTTCGCGATCGTCCCGAGGCGGGCTCCGTCGAGACCGATGACATCGAGCACGGCGAAGGTCGGCTCGTAGGGGAGGCCTCGGCGGTTGACCGACAGACCGTCGGGCAGGGCCCATCTGCCTGTTCGCAGCGCGGCCGGCGCCACGGTTGCTGCTGCCTCGCGCGCCGCGGCGAGGCATCGCTCGACGAGTAGGTCGCGATAACCCTCCGGCGTCACCCACCCGAGTAGGTCGCTCCCTTCGAGCGTGCTCGGTCCCGCATGGGTGTGGATGCACGACGTGAGAACAGCGGCTCGACCGAGGCTCAGCGCGCGCGCCACCGCGTCACGGATGGGCGTCGCGAAGCCACGTGACATGCCCAGCAAGTCGCACACCAACAGGCACAGCGTTCCGAGCTCGCTCTCGACGACCATGGCGCGCACCTCGAGATCGTCGTGCACCTCGTTGGCGGGCTGGTCGTCGATGAATCCGGCGAGCTGCACCGGCGTCGGCGGCGTGATCGTCGCTCGACCGAAGCCGATCTGCAGCGAAGCTGCCGTCATAGGACCGCCACGGTGCGGCGCTCGTTGGCTGACCGATACGCCGCATCGATGATGGCTACCGTCGCCCTTCCGTCAGCCGCGGTGAGGGTGGGTTCGCGCTCGCCGCGCATCGCGGCCAGCAGCTCGCCGAGCGGCGAGCCGACCGCCTCGGGCAGCTCGACGCGTTCGCGCTGCCCGTCGAGGGTGGTGAGGGTGAGTGGTGTGCGTCCGTCGAGGTGGAGCGTCCCGTCGGTGCCGACGACGGTGAACTGATGGTCGGGGCCGGGGCGTGACGACCAGCTCGCGTGGGTGGTGCCGATGGCCCCGTTGTCGAGCCGCAACAACAGCTGGGCGTCGGGCTCGACGTCACCCGCCCGACCGTTGACGAATGCCGCCACTTCTTCGACCTCGTGACCGGTGATCCACCGCACGAGGTCGATGACGTGTACGCCGAGATCGATGAGGCACCCGCCTCCGGCTACGGCACGATCGAAGAACCATGTCGCGCGCGGTGCCCACGCCTGCGGGCCGGCGTGGCCGAACGCGGCTCGCAGTCCTGTGACCCCACCGATCCGTCCAGCGGCCACGGCGTCGTGCGCGCCGACGAACGGCGGAAGGAAGCGCGTGTTCTGGAACGGCATGACGACCACGTCGTTGCTCGCCGCGACCGCGATCATGTCGTCCGCCTCGGCCGGTGTGCACGCCATCGGCTTGTCGACCAGCACGTGCTTGCCGTTCTCGGCCGCGGCCACGGCGACGTCGTGGTGCAGCGAGTTGGGGGTCGCCACCACCACAGCGTCCACGTCGTCGCGCCGGATGGCGTCGCGCCAGTCGTCGGAGACGTCTCCCGAGCCCCACTCGTCGCGTGCGGCCTCGGCAGAAGATCGCGACCGGCTGGCGAACACGGTGACGTCGACACCCGCGTTGCGTAGTTCGGGCATGTGGATGCGCTTGGCGGACATGCCACAACCGACGACTGCGAAGCGCTCGCTTCGCTCGCTCACGAGACCAACCCGTCCGCGACCTTCCGCACTGCGGACGCCACGTCACGGCAATCGTGCTCGTCGTAGCCGACACCGACCGGCACGATGACCGAGCGCGCCACCAGCGCTTCGGTCCTGGGGCAGAGGCCTTCGTAGTAGGTGCGATCCGTCGGGTGCTCGGCACACGACCACGGGCCGCCCTTACCCGAAGCACTACGCCGCGCGAGGACCGACGGACTCAGGTACACGGGCCGCCCGCGATACATCTGCGCACAGGGAACGCCCTCGGCCCGCACCGCGGCGGCGAAGCGCTTGGCCGTGCGGGCATCGGGCAGGAACCACGTGATGCTCGACGAACCATCCCCTTCCGGATCCGGGCGCCGACGGCGTACGAGCCCGTCGATATCGCCGACTTGGTCGACGATGCGCGCCTTGTTGCGGCGCAGCGCGTCGAGGATGCCGGAGAGGCGCCCGAGTTGCACGTGCGCCACCGCACCAGCCAACTCACCCATGCGCAGGTTCTCTCCGGCGTAGGGCTGACTGAGCTCGTCGCCGCGAGCGCTCGCGTAGCTCGTCACGAACTGGCCACCTTGATCCGAGTAACGCGTCGCGCGGAGGTACAGCATCTCGTCGTCCGTGACCACGAGCCCGCCTTCACCGGCGGTGATGTTCTTCTCCTGCTGCAACGAGAACGCGCCCAGCGCGCCGAACGTCCCGAGGTGCTTGCCGTGATAGGTCGCACCGATCGCTTGCGCGGCGTCCTCGATGACGGGAACGCCGTGTTGGCGAGCGACATCGAGCAGAGCGTCGAGATCGCACGCGACGTTCTCCAAGTGCACGGCGATGATCGCCGCGGTCCGATCCGTGATGCAGTCTGGCAGGGACGTGGGATCGATGCCGAGCGTGTCGTCGACTTCCGCAAAGACCGGCACGGCGTCCGCGGCGATGACCGCATTCACAGTGGCGATGAACGTGAAGGCGGGCACGACGACTTCGTCGCCGCAGCCGACACCCAGCGCGGCGAGCGCGCAACGCAGCGCCGACGTGCCGTTGGCGACGGCCGTGGCGAACGTGCATCTGAGAGCGTCGCATGCGGCCCGTTCGAAGTCGGCGACCGCACCCGCGGCGAGATCGTCCTTGTAGCGGAACAGCGAACGACTGCGCACGACTGCGGCAACGGCCTCGGCTTCCGCTTCACCCAGCATCGCGGCGCCCTTCGCGAACTCGAGCGGCTCGGTCCGTACGGGCGACCCACCGTCGATCGCGAGCGCCAAATCGTCGCGCAGCACGCCAGCGATCGTACGATGATCGGCCCATGCATGCCGCGGCCCAACGGGTGATCGACGCCGCCGAGGAGCGCGGCCTCCGGGTCGAGGTACGAGAGTTCCCCGAGGGCACTCGAACCGCGCAGGATGCTGCTGCCGCGGTCGGTGTCGAGGTCGGGCAGATCGTGAAGTCGCTCGCCTTCCAGGTCGACGGCGAGATCGTGCTCGCGCTGGTGTCCGGCTCGAACCGGTTGGACGAACGCGAGTTGGCCCTCGCCGCGGGCGCGCCCGACGGCCAGGTCGGCCGAGCGAACCCCGACTCGGTCCGTGCCGCCACGGGGTTCGCGATCGGCGGCGTGCCACCGTTCGGTCACGCGGCTGCGCTGCGCACGTTCGTCGACAGTGACCTGTTGGAGTACGACGAGGTGTGGGCCGCGGCGGGTACGCCGCGTCACGTCTTCGCCATCGATCCGAACGAGCTCGTGCGTGCCTCGGGCGGGACAGTCAGCTCGTCGCTCGGAGCACCGGATCGGGCCTAGCTTCGCGACATGTACGCCGCGCAGCACGCTGCTGAACATCCGGACAAGCCGGCCATCATCATGGCCACGAGTGGCGAGACCATCTCGTTCGCGGAGTACGAGAGTCGTTGCAACCGCGTGGCCCACATGTTCCGAGATCTCGGCTTGCAGCGTCTGGACCACGTCGCGTTCTTCATGGAGAACAACCCGCGCATGCTCGAATTGGGCGGAGGCGCTGAGCGCACGGGCCTCTACTTCACTTGCATCAACTCGTACCTGTCACCCGAAGAGGTGGCCTACATCGTCAACGACAGCGACGCGCAGGTGCTCATCGCGTCGGCGGCGAAGCGGGAGGTGGCTGCGGCGTTGCCCCCGCTGTGTCCCAGCGTCCGCCGATTCCTCATGGTCGACGGCACGGTCGACGGCTGGGAGAGCTACGAGGACGCGGTCGCGGGGTATCCCGACACGCATGTCGAAGACGAGCGACTCGGGGCCGCGATGTTGTACTCGTCCGGCACCACGGGACAGCCGAAGGGGATCCTGCGGCCGATGCCCGAACAGGAGCCGAGCCAAGCGCTCGCGGTGATGGAGTTCGTCAAGGGCATGTTCGGTTTCCGTGAAGGCATGACGTACCTCTCGCCGGCGCCTCTGTACCACTCCGCGCCGCAAGCGAGCGTGGCGGCGACGCTGCGGCTCGGGTCGACCGCCGTGATCATGGAGCGCTTCGACCCGGAGCAGTTCCTGCAACTCGTCGAGCGCTACGGCGTGACGAACTCGCAGATGGTTCCGACGATGTTCTCGCGGTTGTTGAAGCTGCCCGACGACGTGAGGCACAAGTACGACCTCTCGTCGCTCGAGAAGATCGTGCACGCCGCGGCGCCGTGCCCCGTCCCGATCAAGGAGGCGATGATCGAGTGGTGGGGCCCGATCATCGTCGAGTACTACGGCGCCACCGAAGCCCACGGGTTCACGTTCTGCGACTCCGAGCAGTGGATGGCGCACAAGGGCACGGTCGGCAAGTGCATCCTCGGCAAGTTGCTGATCCTCGATGAGAACGGCGACGAGCGTCCCACTGGTACGCCCGGAACGGTGTGGTTCCAGGGCGCGACCGCGTTCGAGTACTACAACGACCCCGACAAGACCGCAGACTCGCGACGAGAGGATGACGGGGGAGTGATGAGCTCGGTCGGCGACGTCGGGTATGTCGACGAGGAGGGTTATCTGTACCTCACCGATCGAGCGACCTACATGATCATCTCAGGCGGCGTCAACATCTACCCGCAGGAAGCGGAGAACCTTCTCATCAGCCACCCGAAGGTGATGGACGCCGCGGTGTTCGGGGTTCCCAACGAGGATCTCGGCGAAGAAGTCAAGGCGGTCGTACAAGTGACCGACGATGTCGAAGCAGGGCCCGCGCTCGAACGCGAGCTGATGGAGTACTGCCGCGAACATCTCGCTCACTACAAGTGTCCGCGCTCGATCGACTTCGAGGCCGAGCTGCCGCGGTTGGCGACGGGCAAGCTGTACAAGCGCTTGCTCCGTGACCGGTACTGGAAGGACCACCAGTCGCGCATCCTGTGAGTCCAGACGCGGCAGTGGGTTTCTGATCGTGCTCGATGTCGCGCTGGCGACGTTCGTCGGGTACCCGGACGGTTGGGTCGACGACCATCCGTTGGTAGAAGCGCTCGCCGGGCGCGGACTGTCGGCTGCGTTCGTCTGTTGGGACGATCCCGACGCCCGGTGGCCGAGCGCAGGCATCGTCGTCATACGGTCGACGTGGGACTACCACCGACGGCTCGACGGGTTTCTCGGCTGGGCCGACTTCGTCGGATCGGTGACCAGGTTGTGCAACGCCCCCGCGATCGTGCGCTGGAACAGCCACAAGCGGTACCTGGTCGAGCTCGCCGAGAAGGGCGTCCCGACCGTCCCGACCGAGCTCGTGACCGAAGGTGACCGCTCCACGCTCGGTTCGGGCACGTACATCATCAAGCCGGCAGTTTCCGTCGGCGCCGAGCGAACCATCCGCAACGCCACGCAAGCAGACCTCGACGCGCTCGTGGCGACCGACGACGTGCTCGTGCAGCCGTACGTGTCAGAGGTCGAGACCGCGGGGGAGTTGTCCATCGTGTGCGTCGAGGGACGACCCACGCACGTCGTGCGCAAAGTTCCGGCGCTCGGCGACTTCCGTGTGCAGGAGCAACACGGCGCGTCCTTCGACGTGATCCCGCTCGCACGTTCGCATGAGTCGATCGCCGCAGCCGCTCTCGGGGCGGTCCCCGCAGACACGCTGTTCGCGCGCGTCGACGTCGTGCCGGTCGACGGCGAACTAGTTGTGATGGAGCTCGAGCTCATCGAGCCGACGTTGTGGCTGCGCTGGCATCCGCCGGCCGTCGACGCCTTGGCGGACGCGATCGCGCGCCGTCTCGATGACCGAGGGTGACGCCGGACTGAAGAACATGAGGGTCCGTACGTGACCGCCTCGGTTAGCGTTTGGGCGGTGACCCGACCGTCCGACGCTCGGTTGCTGGTGCTCCACGGCGTGCGTCTCAAGAGCTTCGCACCCGTTGAGGTCGTCGCGGCAGTGGCGGACCTGCCCGTCGACGACGTGGGCAAGCACCTCGACGATCTCCAGACCCACGGGTTGGTGACCTACCGCGAGGGTCGGCTGACCGGATGGGCTTTGACCGCGGCTGGTCGGGCCGAGCAGGAAAGGCTGCTGGCGGCAGAGCTCGAGGCCTTCGGGTGCCGCTCAGTGGTCGAGGACGCGTACGCCCGATTTCTCGAGCTCAATCCCGAGCTGCTCACGGTCTGCACCGCTTGGCAGATGAAGGACGACGCAACGCTGAACGCACACGACGACGAGGACTACGACCGCGGCGTCGTGGGCCAGCTCAGCGAGCTTCACGGCCGCGTCGAACCGGTACTCGGCGACCTGCAGGAAGAGCTCGATCGCTACCACGGCTACCGACCGCGACTTCGCAACGCGCTCGAGCGTTTGCGACGCGGCGAGTCTGAGTGGTTCGCCAAGCCGATGATCGACTCGTACCACACCGTGTGGTTCCAGTTGCACGAAGACCTGCTCAACACGCTCGGCATCGAGCGCAGCAAGGAAGCAGCGAACGCATGAACGGTCCTTGGGGTTCAGTGCTCACCGCGATGGTCACGCCGTTCGACGGCGACGGCGCGCTCGATCTCGACGCGGCCGCCACGCTCGCCCGATGGCTGGCCGACCACGGCAACGACGGTCTCGTGGTTGCAGGCACGACGGGGGAGGCTCCGACGCTGAGCGAGTCCGAGAAGCTCGATCTCTGGCGGGCGGTCAGTGAGGCCGTGACGATTCCGATCGTCGCCGGAACGGGCACGAACAACACGGCCGAGACCATCGATCTGACCCGCCGCGCGGCCGACACAGGCGTAGCGGGCGTCCTGGTCGTCGGTCCGTACTACAACCGGCCGCCTCAGTCGGGGATCGAAGCGCACTTCCGGGCGGTCGCCGATGCAACGGATCTGCCGTTGATGATGTACGACGTGCCCGGCCGCACCGGTCGACGCATCGCGCACGACGTGATCGTCCGCCTCGTCCAAGACGTCCGCAACGTCGTCGCGATGAAAGACGCCACCGGCGATCCCCCCGCCGCGGGTCGCCTCATGGTCGACGCGCCGGACCTCGCGATCTACAGCGGCGACGATTCGATGACACTGCCGTTGCTCGCGGTCGGAGCCATCGGTGTGGTCGGTGTGGCCACGCACTGGGCGGCGCCCGAGTTCGGTGAGATGATCGCCGCGTTCGACAAGGGCGACGTGGTGGAGGCACGGAAGATCAACGCGCAGCTGCTCGAGTCCTGCGCTTACGAGAACAGTGAGACGTGCGTGTTCTCGCAGGCCGCGAAGGCGATGATGAGAACGCTCGGCGTGCCCGTGGGCGAGTGCCGGCTGCCCTTGGGCCCGGCGCCGGCGGGCACCGAGGACCGCGCCCGGGAGGTCTACGCCCACCTCCGTTCGTCGAACTGATGCCGGCGCCCGTCTCCGTCACGTTCCTCGGTGGCCTGGGGGAGATCGGGCGGAACTGCGCGTGCGTCGAGGTCGACGGCCGGATCCTGCTGCTCGACTGCGGCCTCATGTTCCCCGACATCGACATGCTCGGCATCGACCTCGTGTTGCCCGATTTCACCTACTTGCGTGAGAACGCCGGACGCATCGACGGCTGCATCGCGACCCACGGTCACGAGGACCATGTAGGCGGGCTGTCGTTCCTGCTCCGCGAGCTCAGCTTCCCAGTCTACGGCTCCTCGCTCACGCTCGGGCTGGCGCGTCACCGCATCGAAGAGGCGGGCTTGATCGACCGTACCGAGCTGGTGCCGGTGCGCGACGGTGAGCGCCGCCGCATCGGTCCCTTCGATGTGGAGTTCATCCCGGTGACCCATTCGGTGCCGCACGGGTTCGCCACTGCGTTCCACACGCCGCAGGGCACGATCCTGCACTCGGGCGACTTCAAGCTCGACCTCACACCCGTCGACGGACGTTTGACCGATCTCGCCCGCATCGGTGCGATCGCCAAGGACCCGGGCATCCGGCTGCTGCTGTCGGACTCGACCAACGCCGACCAGGCCGGCCACGCGAGGAGCGAGCGGTCAGTCGGCAACGTTCTCTACGACCTGTTCCACGCCAACGAAGGGCGCCGCATCGTCATCGCCTGCTTCGCCAGTCACATCCATCGGGTGCAGCAGATCGCCGACGCAGCGATCGCGTTCGACCGCACCATCGCGACGCTCGGCATGTCGATGAAGAAGAACGTCCGGCTCGCGCGGGAGATGGGCCTCCTGCAGATCCCGGACAAGCGCCTCGTCGACATCGAAGACATCATCGACATGGATCCGGCAAAGGTGTGCGTGATCTCGACCGGGTCACAGGGCGAGCCGATGTCGGCGCTCTCGTTGATGGCGTCGAGCGACAACCGGTGGATCAAGGTCGGTCCCGAGGACACGGTGATCCTCAGTTCGCACCCGATCCCGGGAAACGAAGCGAGCGTGTCGAAGATCATCGACGGCATGACGCGTCTCGGAGCGGAGGTCATCCACTCGGGCATCGACGACGTCCATGCGACGGGTCACGCGAAGCAAGAGGAGCTCAAGACGCTGTTGTCGATCGCGCAACCCGAATGGTTCACGCCGGTGCACGGCGAGTATCGACATCTGACGAGCCATGCTCGCCTCGCCCGTTCCATGGGCATGGGCGACGAGCGCGTGCTCGTCTGCGAAGACGGCGATCAACTGCTGTTGACCGATCTCGGCGTGACGCGCGGCCAGCAGGTTCCTGCCGGTTACTTGTACGTCGACGGGATCGTCGGCGATGTCGGCCAGGGTGTGTTGCGCGACCGGCGCGTGCTGGCCGAAGAGGGCGTGGTGGTCGTCGTCGTGACGGTTGACGCGCACACCGGGGCGATCGTGACGGGCCCGGAAGTGATCACCCGCGGCTGGGTGTACGCACCGGAGGCGGAGGACCTGCTCGACGAATGCGCGGACGTCGTGCGCTCTGCTGTGCGCGAGTCGTTCAACTCCGGCGACCCGGCGGACATCGAAGCGTTGCAACGGGTCGTGCGAAAGGCCGCGGGCCGGTTCGTCGCGGACCGCACCCGGCGTCGACCGATGATCGTCCCCGTTGTGATGGAAACGTAATTTCGGTCGGCTGCGAAGCGACGCCCGCAGCCGACCGCAGCCGACCGAAGCACGCTGCAACAAACTCGCTGCTCTGCGGAACCGACGCGCCGCTACCGTCGTCTCTATGCCCGTGTTGCGTCGCATCGCCGAATGTGTCCTCGGCCTCGCGCGCCGCGACGCGCCCGTCGTCGTGGTGCACCAACCCACTTCGCGGTTCCTCGGAGCCGGCCTGTTGCTCGGTGACCGGTCGGAGGCCGTGACCTTCGAGGACGCCCAGACGGCCGAAGTCTTCCTCGCCCGACATGGGAGCGAGCCGGCCTTCGCGATCGTCCCGGCGGCTGAGCCTCTCGACGCCACCGCCGCCTGACCCGATCCTCTGCGTTTCGGCGTTCGATCCGGCCCGTCTAGGGCCGCCTCGTTCGCCGAAACGCCGAAGCAGGCCGCGGTCCGGTGTTGCTCATGTGGCTGCTGATACCGTTGTGGTCACTGTGGCGACCAAGCGAGCGTCCCATGCAGCGAAGCGCGCGCCCACGAAGCGCGCTCCCGCGAAGCGAGCCGCCGCGAAGCGAGCCTCGCCGGCACGCACGGCAGGCCGGCGCGCGGCGTCAGCACTCGAGGGGCACGGCGCCGACACGATCGGAGTCGCTCTGCTCGCGGTCGGCGTCGTCCTCGGCCTCGCCACGTGGTTCCACGTGGCCGGCCGAGCCGGACGCGCCATTGACGGCGGGGTCGACGCGCTCGTGGGCGCGGTCCGGTATCTCGCGCCCGTGGCACTCGTCGCTGCCGGTGTTGCACTCTTCGCATCCTCGAGTGACGAGGACAGAGCCGACCGCCAGCCAGCGCGACTTGCAGTCGGCTCCGCGCTCCTGCTCGTGGCCGTGTGCGGACTGCTCGAGCTCGGGGGACGCGGTGGCGCAGTCGGGTGGATCGCAGCGGTGCCGCTCCAGAGTCTGATCGGCTCGTGGGCGACCGGAACACTGCTGGTGGCCCTCGGCCTCGTCGGCGTGCTCGTCCTCACGCAGACGTCCGTGTCGGCCACTGCCCGCCGGGTCGGCTCCGGCGCCGGCGCGCTCGGACGGCTCGCCAACCGTCTGTTCACTCTCGACTCGTCGAAGCGCGAATCCTCGACGACAGTGACCACCACCCTCTACGACCAAGACGCCGATGTCGACCTCCGCGACGTCCGTGAGCCGAAACGCGGTAGGTCTGCGAAGTCGAAGCTGACGGTTCCGGCTTTGCAGAACGGAGAAGAGCAGCACGTCGAGCAGCTCGCCATCGAGCTCGGCCCGGCGTCGAAGGTATCACCGTGGAAGCTGCCGTCGCTGTCGTTGTTGGAGCGCGCCGGCTCCCATGACATCGACGTGTCGTTCGTCGAGGAGCGTGGCCGGGTGCTCGAAGCCGCACTCGCGCAACACGGTGTCGAGACGCGGCTCGTCGGCATGGTGATCGGTCCGTCGGTCACCCGTTACGAGCTCGAGTTGGGCGCGGGTGTGAAGGTGGCTCGTCTCACGAGCCTGCACAAGGACATCGCGTACGCCCTCGCATCGCCGGACGTCCGCATCCTCGCTCCGATTCCGGGGCGTCAGGCCATAGGCGTCGAGGTGCCGAACACAGAGCGCCAGATCGTGCCGCTCGGCGACATCCTCTCGTCACCCGAGGCGCGCCGCGCCAAGCATCCTCTCGAGGTCGCGGTGGGCCGTGACATCAACGGCAAGGCAATGTTGATGAACCTCGCGACGATGCCGCACCTGTTGATCGCCGGTGCCACGGGTGCGGGCAAGTCGAGTTGTCTCAACTCGATCATCACGTCCATCCTCATGCGCTCGACGCCCGATCAGGTTCGGATGATCCTCGTCGACCCGAAGCGGGTCGAGATGGGGCAGTACGACCGGCTACCGCATCTCCTCACACAGGTCGTGACGAACCCGAAGAAGGCGGCCAACGCACTCTCGTGGGCAGTGCGCGAGATGGAGCGGCGCTACGACCTGCTCGCAGAGGTCGGCTTCCGTGACGTCACCGGGTACAACGCCGCACACGACCGGGGCGAGTTGGTGCCCGAGCCGGGATCGGAGCGGGAGTACCCGCGGCTGCCGTTCCTCCTCGTCGTCATCGACGAGCTGTCGGATCTCATGATGGTTGCGGCGCGCGACGTCGAAGACTCGATCTGTCGCATCGCGCAGATGGCCCGCGCCGTCGGCATCCATCTCGTGATCGCGACACAACGACCTTCGGTCAATGTCATCACCGGTGTCATCAAGGCGAACATCCCGGCTCGCCTCGCGTTCGCGGTGTCGTCGGTGACCGACAGCCGCGTGATCCTCGACCAATCGGGGGCCGAGCGTCTGATCGGCGCGGGTGACATGCTCCTGCTCGGGCCCGCGTCGAGCGCGCCGCACCGCATTCAAGGGTCGTGGGTGAGCGAGGAAGAGGTGCGCAAGATCGTCGCCCAGTGGCGCCGCCAGGCACCTGAGGTCGCGTACGACGCCCAGGTGCAGGGAGCGGACGAGGCCGCGGTCGGAGGCGGTGGAGGCGACGCTGCAGTAGGCGAGGGTGACGACGAAGAGCTCGTGCGTCAGGCGATGGAGCTCATCGTGCGATCGCAGCTCGGATCGACGTCGATGCTGCAGCGCAAGCTGCGCGTCGGCTTCGCCCGCGCTGGGCGCCTCATGGACCTGCTCGAGCAACGCGGCGTCGTCGGCCCGTCGACCGGGTCCAAGGCCCGCGACGTCCTCATGACGTCCGAAGAGCTCGACGAGGCACTCAGCCGAGCCGAGTGATCCATCGGCTGCTAAGAAGCGGCCGTGGCTGAACTACGAGAGATCACGAGCGGACTTCGTTTCCCCGAGGGGCCTGTCGCGATGGACGACGGCAGCGTCATCGTCGTCGAGATCGCGCGCGGCACGCTGACCAGGGTCGACGTCGACACCGGCGACAAGGACGTGGTTGCCGAGACCGGCGGCGGACCGAACGGCGCGGCTGTCGGTCCCGACGGCGCGATGTACGTCTGCAACAACGGCGGGTGCTTCGACTGGCACGAGGTGATGGGGATGACGTTCCCGGGCGCGCCGCCTCCACCGAGCTGGCCGGGTCACGGCTCGATCCAACGGGTCGACCTCACGACAGGCAAGGTCGACACGCTCTACACCGAGTGCGACGGCAACCCCCTGCGCGCGCCGAACGACA
>DATAES010000266.1:0-1506 GCA_036257895.1 Acidimicrobiales bacterium | reverse complement strand
ATCCCCTACGACTTCCTCAGGAAGTGCCTGACGATCGTGATGGCCGAGGGAGGCGACGCCGAGCGGCACCTCGTCGTCACGAAGGGTGCGTTCTCCAACGTGCTGTCGTTCTGCACGCGAGTGGAGCATGACGGCGCCGTGCTCGCGCTGACGGACACCATGACCGCCGACCTGGCGGCGTATTACGAGTCGAAAGGGAAGGCAGGATTCCGCGTGCTCGCGCTGGCCACTCGTGCCGTCTCGGCGAAGGGAACCTATCACCGGGATGACGAGAAGGACATGGTCTTCGCCGGCTTCCTGCTCTTCCTCGATCCGCCCAAGGCCGACGCCGCGCGCGTGCTGGACGACCTGGCGAAGCTGCACGTCGAAGTGAAGGTCATCACCGGCGACAACCGGTTCGTGACGGGCCATCTCGCCGAGACCGTCGGGCTCGACCCAAAGTCGATGCTCACCGGTGGCGCGCTGGCGAAGCTCGACGATGAAGCGCTCTGGCACGCGGCGCCCAAGACCTCACTCTTTGCCGAAATCGATCCGCAGCAGAAGGAGCGCATCGTCCGTGCGCTCCAGCGCACCGGTCACTCGGTCGGCTACCTCGGCGACGGGATCAACGACGCCCCCGCGTTGCACGCGGCCGACGTCGGCATCTCGGTCGATCAGGCCGTGGACGTCGCCCGCGAGAGTGCCGACATCATCCTGTTGAAGCGTGACCTCGATGTCCTGCGCACCGGGGTCGAAGATGGCCGCCGCACGTTTGCGAATACGCTCAAGTACATCTCGATTACGACGAGTGCAAACTTCGGCAACATGGTGAGCATGGCGATCGCGGCGCCGCTCCTGCCGTTCCTACCGCTCGTCGCGAAGCAGATCCTGCTCAACAACTTCCTCTAAGACGTGCCGTCGATGGCGATCTCGACCGACCGGGTTGACCCGGAGCGCGTCACGCATCCGCAGCGTTGGGACATCACGCAGGTTCGGCGCTACATGATCGTGTTCGGGCTCGTCAGCTCCATCTTCGACCTCCTGACCTTTGCCGCGCTGCTCCTGGTGTTTCGTGCAGGTGAGGCCACATTCCAGACGACGTGGTTCGTGGTGTCGCTGCTCACCGAGCTCGGCGTCGTGCTGATTCTGCGTACGCGTGGACCCGCGTGGCGCAGCCGGCCCAGTGCGCTGCTGCTGTGGACAACGATCGTAGCGACGGTGTTCGCCCTCACCGTGCCGTTCTTTGGGTCGTGGTCGACGCTGTTCGGGTTTGTGCCGCTCTCGACTCTGGAGATGGGCACCGTCGTCGGAATCGTGGCGGCCTACCTGGGGGCGACCGAGGCGACGAAGCGTTGGTTCTTCCGGCCCAGCGGCGCAACGCCCGCCTGACGACTCGGGGAGGATTCCGGGAGCACTCGCCGCTCATCCAACTCCATCACGCTCAGGCCGATGTCCGCGCGCGTGCCGACGCGACGACCCGCAGCAGCTCGTCATGGTCCATCGGTTTTACGAGATGCAGGTCGAAAC
>DATAES010000265.1:0-7989 GCA_036257895.1 Acidimicrobiales bacterium | reverse complement strand
CTTGGCCCCTTCACCTGCCGGCGGGGTCTGGTAGATGGCCACGGCACCGTTCTTGTCGAATGCGTGCGTGTCCGGCGTCCATTGGCCCGGCAGGAACCGCTTGCCGCCCTCGCTGTACTGGATGATCCCGGTGCCGTCCTTGCGGATCTCATCCGGACCAGTACCGCTCACGTCCCACCAGAACTCGGTGTAGTCGTCGATGCCGTTGTAGTCGTCACACGGCGGAGGTGTCTTGCACGTCTCCGGTTGCGAGCCGTCAGGCCAGTAGCCGTGCTGGCCGTACGTGATGGTCTGCGTCGTCACGTTGCCGGTCGCACCGGGGAGCGAGAACAGACCCGCCCGGAACGTGTCGGCGCTCAGCTTCGGTCCTGCGGCCTGGAGCGCGGCGTAGAACAAGGCTGGCTGTGGCCAAAGCACGCCAGCCGTGTCGATCGCGGGCGGCGTCGTGCCGTTGAACCACTTGTACAGGTTGAACGCATCCGAGACCTGAGGATCGATGCGTGCCGTCAGTGCCGAGATGCCGAACGCGTGCGACCACTGCTGCTGGTCATACGTGCGCCCGAACGCGGTCGTGTCGACGAGGGCACTCGGGCCGATGATCCACTCGGGGAAGTAGTTCTGCCGCGTCGCCTCTTGCGTGAACGCTCCCGGCGCTACGGGATCCCCTTGGAAGATGACCGAGGTGACACCCGCCTGCTTGAGCTGCGAGATCACGCTCGCGGCTTGCTCCTGCAAACGAGCAGGGTCGAGCGTGTAGGGAATGCGCGGGCCGAGATTCACTCCCTGCCCACTGAGCTTGTCCCGGAGCTTGTCGGCGTTGGCCTGCTCGTCACCACCTGTCGTCGTGATGAACAGGTGACCGAACACGCGGTTTTGCGACTGCAGCGCCGGGTCGCCCGCGAACTTGGCTGGCTTGTTGTTGAGACGCTTCGAGATGTACTCGGTGAGCTGATCGCTGCTCTGATGGGCCGAGGCGCCGATGGCGAACACATCGGGTTGGGGCGTGTTGACACCGAAGCAACCGAGGCAGACGACACCGCGCGCGTTGAGCTCGTCAGTCCAGGCCCGAGTGAGCACCGGACCGCCCCAGACCGCGAACGCACCGAGTTCCTCTTTGGCCTTGACCGCGTCGGCGCGCGCGGCAACGGCATCCGTCGACTGCCCCGAGCCCCGCAAGAACTTGAGGTTCACCTTGCGGCCGTACGTCTGGTAGAAGGCCTGGTACAGCGCGTTGTAGCCCTCGTACGTCTCCTGCGCCTGATCACCGGTGTCCTCGTTGTGGATCGCGGCGGTGATGTAATCGAGCACGGCGTCCTGATCCGGCGCGATGTACACCACGACGGTGATGCTGTCGTTCGTGACGCCCTGGGTGTTCGGATCGGTCTCGGCCGGCAGGTTGGCGAAGCACTCCGCCGGATAATTGGTCGGGATCGCGACCTGTCCCGTCGACGTGTCACAACCCTTCGGGAAGGTGAGATCGGTGCGACCCTGTTCCTTGGCCTGATTGAAGCTGATCGCACCGGTCGACAACGCGGGACCGGCTGACGAGCTCGCGGACGACTTGTTGTCGTCGTCGCCGCCGCGGGTCGCGAGGACCACGCCGCCGATGATGAGGAGGATCACGACGATGATGGCGAGCGGCCCCCAGCGCCGAAGGTTGCTGCTCCGGGGTCCGTCGGCATCCGAACTGCTCGGCAACATGTCTGTCTCCTTCAGTCGATCGGGGCGGCCAAGGCCCCGGAACGATGGATGGCGGCCTCGCTCGTGCCGAGGTAGGACTCGACGACGAGCGGGTCGGTGAGCACGTCGACGGGTGCCCCCGTTGCGATCACTGCGCCCTGGTCCATTGCGACGAGTCGGTCTGACACGCCACGGATGAGCGGGATGTCGTGCTCGATCACGACGAGGCTTGCGCCGGTGTGGTCGCGAATGCGCAACAACATCGGCGACAGCGCCTCGGCCTCGCGCTGAGCGATGCCGCTCGAAGGCTCGTCGAGCAGAATCACCGATGGGCGGTGGGCGAGTAGGCAAGCGAGGTCGACGACGCGGCGCGTGCCGGTCGACAGCTCGCGGACGAACTTCGACCGGTACGCTTCGAGCCCGAGCAACGCGACCAGTTCGTCGACGCGCTGGGTGATGTGACGCTCCGAGTCATACGAATTCGGCAGCCGTAACGCCGCGCTGAGCGGATCTCGGACTTCGATCCATCGTTCGCAGGCGACCGAGATGGCCTCGTCGACACTGAGTGACGGGAACAAGCGCGCATCCTGGAACGAGCGCCCGAGCCCGGCCTTCGCCCGAGCCGCGCTCCCGAGGCCCGTGATGTTGCGTGTCCCGAGGAGGACCTGTCCACCATCGGGCTTCACATAGCCGGAGATCGCGTCGAACACCGTGGTCTTGCCCGCCCCGTTCGGGCCGATGATCCCGACGATCTCGCCGGGCTCGACCTCCAGCGACACTTGATCGACGGCCCGGATACCGCCGAACGAACACGACAGCTTGCTCAAGGTGAGCGACGGTCCAGCGGACTCGTCCACCTCGGGCCTGGCATGGCCGTTCCCGCTCGTGGCGGTGGCGGCAGGGGCGGTGATCTCGCCCGCCGACAAGAAGACCGAACGAAGGATGTCCGGGCGGTCGAGGAGCTCGGCGGTCGGTCCGTGGAACCTGATCTCGCCCTTCTCCATGAAGAACGCGACGTCCGCAACACTGAGGGCGACATTGACCGACTGCTCGACCAGTACGACGGTGGTCCCTCCGGCGCGCAGCTCCTCGATCAACGGCAGCAACTGCGCCACGACGACCGGGGCGAGACCAAGTGACAACTCGTCGATCAACAGCAGCTTCGGCGTCGACAGGAACGCCATGCTCAAGGCGAGCATCTGCTGCTGGCCACCGGACAGGTCTCCGGCCGAGTCGTACATCCGCTGCGACAGGACGGGGAACAGTTCGAGCACATGGGCCATGGCCCGCTCGGTCCCCCGCTTGTCACGCCGCTGCAGCCATGAAGCAGTCCGCAGGTTCTCCTCCACGGTCAGCGAGGGGAAGACCCCCTGGCCGCCAGGCACTTGGGTGATGCCGAGCGCAGCGATCTCGTTCGGGGGCGCGTGTGTCGTTTCGCGGCCGTCGAACATCACGGCGCCGCGATCGGCCTCGACCACCCCGCAGATCGCCTTGAGCAACGTGGACTTGCCCGCGCCGTTCGTGCCGAGCAGCGCGACACACGTGCCTTCCTCGACTTCGAGATCGACATTGAAGAGAACCTGCACCGTCCCGTAGTAGACGTCGAGCCCGCGCACGAGCAGCAGCGGCGAACGCCCTTGCCTCCGCTCGTACGCGACCTCGGAGCGGGCCGCGGCCGCTCGCCACACGTCGGCGATGTCGCTGGCGATCACGTGCGACGTCGTGGCGATGACAAGACCACCGATCACGAACGCGGGAATGAGCGCGAGCATGCCGACGCGCAGGCCGAGGTGATCGCCGAGCGCGCCGATGACGGGAAGGATCAGCAGCCCCGGGACTACCCAGAGCGACGCGACGGAGAAGCCCATCGAACGCGCTCTCGGCGGGATGGCGACCGAGAGGGTTGCGAGGATGCCTGGGGCAAGGATCGCGAGCGTGGCGTTGATGACCGAATGGGCGATGAGCGCGATCCAGATGGTCGGCGCGAGCGCGAAGACGACCAACGCGACTGTCACCACGTACGCGGCCATCGACAGGAACCGCAGCACCTCCGCGGGTCCCTTGGTGACCATCAACTTGGTCGCGTACCGCGCGCCCAGGATCAAACCGACGATCTGCGCCGGTTCTGTCACCGCGATGGCGAGCCCGCGTGCTCGCTCGTCGAGGCCGAACACTTGGGCATACAGCAGCGAGGCAAGTGACGCAAAGCCGATCAGCGACGCCGCCAGGAACGGCAGCGAGTACCAGATCCGGCGCAGGCTCTCGATCTTCCAGACGATCCGCCACGACTCTGCGAACGACGGAGGCGGTTCTTCGGTGAGCACTGCTTCCTCCGACGCCCCCATCGCTCTCCGCTCGAACGCGCCGCGAATCGGCTCGCGCATCTTGAGCGCGAAGAGAACGACGACGAATCCCGGAATGGCGAGAAGGACGAACGGCACCTGCCAGCCGAACTCGTGGCCTACGAAGCCGACGAAGATCGGCCCAAGACACGCACCCACCGCATTGCCCGCACGGTGGGCCGAGAAAACTCGCGGCCTGCTGTCGATGTCGTAGTAGTCGGCCAGCAGCGAGTTGTGCGTCGGGTCGAGCACCGCCTTGCCGATGCCGGCACCCGATCGGGCGATCGCGAGCAGCACGAGCGTCGCGGCGAGGCCGGTCATCAGGGTGAAGCACGCCCATCCCAGCGCGCCGATCCACATGAGCCGGACCCGGTTCGTGCGATCCGCGAGCGCGGCGATCGGCACCTGCAGTGCCAGTGCGCCCAGCGAGACGATGGCAATGAGCGTGAGGACGCCCGTCAGGTCGAGCCCGTAGTCGCTGCGGATTTCGGGGAGGACAACGCCGAAGCCGTCGCGGCCGGCCTCTTCGAGGGCGTTGATGCTGAACAGGACCACGAGAGCAAGCACCGGCCCGTTGCCGGTGAGGTGGTTCAGCCAGCGCCTCACCGGCTTCCTCCGACCGGCACGACGATCTGTTCGGCTTCCGCCTCGAGTGCATCTGTTTCCGGCTCAGGGGGCTCGACCGCGTGCTTGCGCGCGACCCGCGCCAGCCAGCGGTCACGCAGCCGATACAGCAGGCCGCCGAAGCCGTCCGGGATGATGAGCAGGATCAGCAACACGCCGATGCCGCTTGCAAGTGCTTGCCACTCGATCGGCAGGAACCATTGTGTGCCGAGGAAGTACAGCGCACCGAGCACCGCGCCCGCGGGTGATGCGACGCCGCCGACGATGACCATCGTGAACACGCTGAGGTTGGCGAACGGACCGAACAGGTTGGGGTCGTACGCCTGTTGATGTTGTGACAGCAGACAGCCGGCCATCGCCGCGATCGCGCCGCTCATCGCGAAGGCAACGAGGCGGAGTCGGGTTGCATCGAGCGCATACGCCTGCGCGCCGCGCTCGTTGTCACGCAGCGCGATGAGCGCGCGTCCGGTGCGACTCCGACGCACGCCGTACAGCCCGACCAACGTGATGGCGAGCACGCTGAGCACGACGTAGTAGATCGCCGTGGCCGAATCGGTCGAGATCGTGCCGAGGATCTTGGCTCGGTCGATGCGCCCGGTGGGCACCCAGTCGAAGAAGCTCGAGTTGAGGAAGTACTGGGTCATCGCGAGCGCGAAGGCGAGCGTGATGACCGCGAGCTCGAGCCCCCGTTTTCGCAGCGCAGGAAGCCCGACGACGACCGCGACCGCCGCTCCCGCGATGGCCACCACGAGGAGTGCGAGTCCGAGGTCGAGACCCCAGTCCTGTGTCACCAGGCCGCCGAACGCGGCACCGAACGCGAAGAAACCGATCTGCCCCAGCGAGATCTGTCCCGCCCACCCCGTCAGCACCACGAGGGACAGTCCCAAGACGGCGTAGATCAGCAGTGCGGATGCCTTCAGCGATCGATCGACGGAGAGCACGTGCGGCAGGATCAGGACGAGCGCCGCGAGCGCGAAACCGATCGCGAACCGCACGATGCGCACGATCGGCAGCCGTGCGATCGCGGGTGCGATCGGACGTACGTCGCCCGCAGCCAGCCACGTCGACGTGTCGTCGAGCGATACCCGGCTCGTGCGACGGCGCCGCAGGACGATGAGCGCGATGAAGATGACGGCGCCGATGATCGGGTCGACGACGTTGAGGCCCTGATTCGTGCCGACCGCGACTTCGAGGACACCGAGTGCGGTCGCGGCGGCAGTGATCGCCACCAGATCGACCATCCCGCCGAGGACGAGCGCAGCCAGCGCACGTAGCAGCAAGTCGAAGCTGAGCGTCGAGTCGATCGGCAGACCGAGCACGCCCGCCCGGAGGAACACGGCCACGAACGCGAGCACGGCCGCGACGGCCCAGACCACGGTCTGCAATCGCTTGACAGGCACCCCGAGCAAGGAAGCGCGGTCCGCGCTGTCGGCGCTCGCGCGCACCGCGATGCCGACAGCACTGACCCGCAGCGCCATGGCGAGCAATGCGATGACGATCGGCGTAACGACCAGCGCGAGCAGTGCGTTGCCGTCGAAGATCACGGCACTGCCACCCGAGCCGACGGTGAAGTGCACGTCGAAGGGCGGGTCGAGGTGGGGCGACAACAAGCGCTCCGAGCCGAACAACCTCGGCAGGAGGATGGCCGCCGCGGCCAGGAGTTGGGTGAGGCCAAGGGTGGCGACGGTGAGGAGGAGCCGAGGCGCGCGGAAGAAGCGGCGGATGATCGCCAGCTCGACGACGACGCCGACCGCGATGGCGGCGACGAGTCCGGCGCCCGCTGCGACCAGGTACGGCCAGTGCCAAGCGGACAGCAACAGGAAGACGAGCACGACCGGTGCGGTGCCGAGGTCGCCGGCAGCAAAGTTGACGATCCGGTTCGATCGGTAGGTGAGCGCCATACCGAGTGCGATCAAGGCCGTGAGCCCGCCGACGATGAGACCCCGCAGCCACAAGCCCGCGGACAGCGGGAAAAGGACCAGCTGCACGGCCAGGATGGCGGCGGCAGGGGTCAGGGAGCGCGCCAGCGGGCGCCAGGAAGGACCGCGCCGCCTCGACGAGGTCGCACTGTCGTTGTCAGCTGTGCCTACGGCCAACGGCCCCCCTTGACCCACGGGTCAACTTAGTAGGGTCCTCCCCATGAAGGTTGACGGGGGTGTGACATTCGAGCTCTCCGGAGCGGCCAGCGCGGCCAAGGAAGCAGAGGAGGCCGGGTACGACGGGGTCTGGTCGGCCGAGACCAGCCACGACCCGTTCCTGAGCCTGCTCCTCGCCGCGGAGGCGACCGAGCGGGTCGAGTTGGGCACGAGCATCGCGGTTGCGTTCGCTCGCAATCCCATGACGACGGCGATGACTGCGAACGACCTGCAGGCGTTCTCGGACGGCCGATTCATCCTCGGTCTCGGATCGCAGATCAAGCCGCACATCACCAAGCGGTTCTCCATGGAGTGGTCGCACCCTGCGCCCCGGATGCGTGAGTACGTGCTGGCGATGCGCGCCATCTGGGACTGCTGGAACAACGGCACGAAGCTCGACTTCCGTGGTGAGTTCTATACGCACACCTTGATGACGCCGTTTTTCAACCCGGGCCCGAACCCGCACGGTGCGCCGTTGGTCTTCCTCGCGGGTGTGGGCTCGCTGATGACGCAAGTCGCGGGTGAGGTGTGCGACGGCTTCCTTTGCCACGGTTTCACGACCGAGCGATATCTGCGCGAGGTGACCCTGCCCGCGCTCGAGCGGGGGCGAGCCAAGGCGGGCAAGACGATGGAGGGCTTCCAGATCGCCGGTCCGGCGTTCGTGGTGACGGGCACCGACGAAGAGCAGATGAAGAAGGCGGCCGACGGAACGCGCCAGCAGATTGCGTTCTACGGGTCCACGCCCGCATATCGAGGCGTGCTCGAGCTCCACGGTTGGGGCGGACTGCAGGACGACCTCAACAAGCTCTCGAAGGAAGGCAAGTGGGTCGAGATGGGCGGACTGATCGACGACGAGATCCTGAACACCTTCGCCGTGGTCGGCGAGCCCGAACAGGTTGCGCCCGAGTTGAAGCGCCGCTACGGCGACGTGATCGACCGCGTCAGCTTCTACGCGCCCTACCAGGCCGACCGCGCCCGGTGGCTTCCGGTCATCGAGGCGCTCAAGGCCGCCTGACCCGACCGAGCCCCTCCCGTTTCGGCGTGCGATGTGGCCCCTCTAGGGCCGCTGCGAACGCAATTTCGAGAAGGGGTCAGACCGAGCCGAGTTCTTCGCCGAGGTAGCGCTGGCGGCAGAGGCCGCGCTGGAGCTTGCCGGAGGACGTCTTCGGCAACGTGCCCGGTTCCACGAGCACGACGTCCTTCGGCGG
>DATAES010000264.1:0-11135 GCA_036257895.1 Acidimicrobiales bacterium | reverse complement strand
CAGAAGGCTCCGCCGCGCCGTCCCGGAGGCAAGGAGCGCACGGTCAGCGCGCTCGATCGCTTCGACATCGACTATGCGCTGTGCATGTACTGCGGCATCTGCGTCGAGGTCTGCCCGTTCGACGCGCTGTTCTGGAGCCCGGAGTACGAGTACTCCGAGCCGCGCATTGCAGAGTTGCTCCACGACAAGGAGCGCCTCGGTGAGTGGATGGACGCCGTGCCCGAGTACGAGCCGTACGAAGCCGGGTCCGAGGTGAAGGTCAAGAAGCTGCCGAAAAAGGGCGCCAAGTAGCCATGATCCTGGGGGCGACGATGGTGGCGCAACACATCACGTTCGGCATCATCGCCGCGATCGTCATCGTCGGTGCGCTGCGCGTCGTGACCACCAACAACGTCGTGCACGCCGCGCTCTGGCTCGTTGCCGTACTCTCCGGTGTCGGCGGCAGCTTCATCCTGCTCGGCGCCGAATTCGTCGGCGTGACGCAGATTCTCATCTACGTCGGTGCGATCGTCGTGCTGTTCCTCTTCGGCATCATGCTGACCCGCGCGCCGATCGGGCGCGAGGTGAACCTGACCGGAAGCAGCTGGCCGATGGGTCTCGTGGTCGCGATCCCGATCGCCGGTGTGCTCGCGTACACCTTGATCGACGCGTTCGGCACCGATCACATCGGCAACGACACTCGCCAGCTCACCGCGCAGGTGAGCGACACGCTGTTCCAGAACTACCTGATCCCGTTCGAGGTGGTCTCGGTGCTCCTGCTCGCCGCGCTCATCGGCGCCATCGTCTTGGCCCGGAAGGAGTAGGGGTGCTCCTCAACGAGTTCCTGCTCCTCGGAGCCGCGCTGTTCGCCATCGGCGTGTACGGCGTGCTCGTGCGGCGCAACGGCGTGATGGTGCTGATGTCGATCGAGCTCATCCTCAACGCGGTCAACATCAACCTGATTGCGTTCGGTGCGTTGCACCACACCGTGGTCGGCCAGGTCTTCGCCTTGTTCGTCATCACGATCGCCGCCGCCGAGGTCGGCGTCGGACTCGCGATCGTCCTCATGCTGTACCGCAACCGATCTTCCATCGACCTCGACCAAATCGACGCGATGCGCGGGTGATGCCGTGATCCTGCACTGGGTCTGGCTGATGCCAGCGATCATGGCGACGTCCTTCGTCGTTATCCTGCTGTTGGGAAAGCGCATGCCGAAGAAGGGCGCTGAGGTCGGCATCGCCGCCGTCGGGCTGTGCTTCGTGATCGCGCTGCTGTCTGCAGGCTCGTGGATCACCCGGGTGAACGACGCCAGCGGCGGCCACACGGTGAAGGAGCAGGTCGCCACCGCGGAGGAGCACGGAGCGAGTGAAGAAGCCGCCGCGGCCGAGGTCGAAGAGGCGCACCCACCTGTTCAGCCCGTCGTCACCG
The DNA here is from genome assembly GCA_036257895.1 of Acidimicrobiales bacterium. Lineage (GTDB taxonomy): Bacteria > Actinomycetota > Acidimicrobiia > Acidimicrobiales > JACDCH01 > DATAES01. The sequence goes on along the minus strand of DATAES010000264.1, from coordinate 9,728 downwards.
AACGGAACTGGTTCGAATCCGGCGGCGTGAAGTTCACGATCGGCACGCTGGTCGACGGCCTCAGCGTGATGATGTTCATCGTCGTCACGATCATCTCGTTGCTGGTGCACATCTACAGCACCGACTACGTCCGAGGTGATCGGAGGTACACGCACTACTTCGCGTTCCTGTCGCTGTTCACCGCGTCGATGCTCATGCTCGTGATGAGCCTCAACACGGTGCAGTTCATCACCAGCTGGGAGCTCGTCGGACTCTGTTCGTTCGTGCTCATCGGCCACTGGTTTGAGGAGAAACCGAACTCCGACGCCGCACTCAAGGCGTTCATCATGAACCGCGTCGGCGACGTCGGCCTCCTCGTCGGGATGATCACGCTGTTCTGGGCCGCCGACAGCTTCGACATCCTCAAGATCAACACGCTGGCCAACAGCGGCGGCATCGACCACTTGGTGCTGCTCGTCGCCGCCTGCTGCCTGACCGCGGCGGTGATGTCGAAGTCAGGTCAGTTCGTGCTCCACACGTGGCTTCCTGACGCGATGGCCGGCCCGACACCGGTCTCCGCTCTCATCCACGCCGCCACGATGGTCGTCGCCGGCATCTTCATGGTGGCGCGCCTGTATTCCGTGTTCTTCCACGGCCTGTCGATCGGATCCGGCAACACCAACCTGCTCGCCGTGATCGGCGGCGTCACCGTGATCGGGGGTGCCGGGCTCGCCTTCGTCCAGAACGACATCAAGAAGGTCCTGGCCTATTCGACCGTCAGCCAGCTCGGCTACATGGTCATGGCCCTCGGCGTCGGGGCGTGGACCGCGGCGCTGTTCCACCTCTTCACGCACGCATTCTTCAAGGCGGGGCTGTTCCTCGGGTCGGGCTCGGTGGCGCACTCGGTCCACAGCTTCGACATGAAAGAGGACATGGGCGGGCTCAAACGCTTCATGCCCAAGACGTTCTGGACATTCGCCATCTGCACGGTCGCGCTCATCGGCATCCCACCGCTCGCGGGCTTCTGGTCGAAGGACGAGATCCTCGCGGGCGGTCATGAGCTCGGCGTCCACAACGTCTACGAGACCTTCATGATCGTCGGCATCATCGGCGCGCTCATGACTGCTGCGTACATGACGCGCTGTGTGTACCTCACGTTCTTCGGTGAGCCGCGAGGCGCGGCCGCCGATCCGCACCATCACCCGCATGAGTCGGGGCCGCTCATCGTCGTCCCGCTGTACATCCTCGCGGGCCTGGCGATCGTGACTGGGCTCGCCAACTTCCCATGGGGGCCGGACGGCATCAACCTTCGCTTCGAGTACTTCGTCCAGCCCGTCGGCGACTACTTCCCGACGCTCGGTGTCATCACGTTCAATCCGTACGTCGCGGTGTTCTCGACGCTCGCCGGTGCGACCGGCATCCTCCTGGCCTACCTGTATTGGTTCCGTGGTGCGTTCCACGGCGCCACATCGCGCAACAAGGCCGCGCGCGCCGGCTACACAGTGCTCCTCAACAAGTACTACTTCGACCACCTGTACACCGACATCATCGTCGGCGACATCAAGGGCCCGATCGCCCGGGCGTCGTACTGGTTCAACCAGAACGTGATCGACGCCGTCGTCAACGGCGTCGGTGTCGGCTCGCGTGAGGCCGCAAACTTCCTGTACGGCACCGTCGACCAGGGGATTGTCGATGGCGCCGTGAACGGGTCCGGTTTCGGGGCGGAGGGAACGGGTCAGCTGCTCCGACGACTTCAGAGCGGCAAGGTCCAGCAGTACGGCGCGTTGTTGTTCGGCGGCGCGGTGATCCTCGCCGGCATCCTCGTCTTCACCCTCTAAAGGAACAGGAGCATGGAGAACTTCCTGAATCATTGGGGCCTGACACTGGCGGTGTTCATCCCGCTGATCGGCGCGGCCCTGATGATGGTCATCCCGCGGGCGAGAGAAGACCTCCACAAGTGGATCGCGTTGCTCACGTCAGCGGTGGTGTTCGGCGTGACGATTCTCATCGCGTCGTACTTCGACTACGACAACAGTGGCCAGCTCCAGTTCGTCGTCAACCGCAGCTGGATCGACGCCATCAACAGCCGGTACATCGTCGGCATCGACGGCATCTCGTTGCCGCTCGTGCTGCTCACGGCGCTGATCGTCGTCTCGGTCGTCATCTACTCGTGGAACCACTGGCCCGACCCGAAGAACCCGAAAGCGTTCCTCATCCTCACCCTGATCCTCGAGACCGGGATGATCGGCACCTTCGTCGCTCAGGATCTCATCCTCTTCTTCGTGTTCTTCGAGGTCGTGCTGCTGCCGATGTACTTCATGATCGGCGTGTGGGGCGGCGAGCGGCGACTGTACGCCGCCATCAAGTTCTTCCTCTTCACGCTGTTCGGGTCGGCACTGATGATCGTGAGCTTCATCGCGCTGTACTTCCTGGCGAAGGGACCCAACGGTCAGCCGCTCAACACGTTCTCGATGCTCGAGCTGAACAACGCCCAGGGCATCGCGCACACCACGCAGTTGCTCATCTTTGGCGGCATGTTCATCGGCTTCGGCATCAAGGTGCCGATCTTCCCGTTCCACACGTGGCTTCCGGACGCGCACACCGAGGCTCCCACGCAAGGCTCCGTGATCCTGGCGGCAATTCTGCTGAAGCTCGGCGCGTACGGCTTCATCCGCGTGGCCATCCCGATCCTGCCCGAAGCTGCGGAGAGCTGGGCCCCTTGGATCGCGTTGCTCGCCGTCATCGGGATCATCTACGGCGCGTTGTGCTGCCTCGCGCAGACCGACATGAAGCGGCTGATTGCGTTCTCCTCGGTCGCGCACATGGGCTTCGTGATGCTGGGCATCGCGACGCTCACGACGTTCGGGCTCAACGCCGCGGTCATGGGCATGGTCGCGCACGGTCTGATCACCGGGATGCTCTTCTACCTGGCGGGCTCGATCAAGGAGCGGTTCCACACCCTCGAGATCCGGCGACTCGGTGGCCTGTTGTTGCAGGCGCCGCGCATGGGGTGGATCCTCGGCTTCTGCGCCATGGCCTCACTCGGACTTCCCGGCCTCGCCGGGTTCTGGGGTGAGTTCCCGGCGCTGCTGGCGTCGTACAACCCCGCGGAGGGCTTGTCGGAGCCACTGTTCCGCGTGTACCTGGTCGTCGGGGCGCTCGGCACTGTCTTCGCCGCGGGCTACCTGCTGTGGCTGCTCCAGCGCACGGCGTTCGGCGTGCCCAAGGAGGAATGGGAGGGCGAGCACTTCCATGACGTCGAGGCCCCCGAGTGGATCGCCTGGCTTCCTCTGCTGCTGCTCATCGTGGTGATCGGCTTCTTCCCCAACATCGTGTTCCACGTCACCGACACCGCGGTGCAGTCCGCACTGAGCGGTGTGCAGACGCTCACCGCGGCGAAGTGAACGTCCTCGCCTTCACCGCGCCTCATGTCGACTATCACGCGCTCGCGCCCGAGATCATCCTCACCACCACGCTGATCGTGGTGCTGCTCGTCGATCTCGCTTCCGAGCGCAATCGCGCGCTGCTCGGCACACTTGCCGGCATCGGACTGCTGGCGTCGATGGTTCCCGTCCTGACGCTCGCTGTCGACGGCACCGATCGGTTCGTGCTGTCGGGGAACCCCAGTTACGTGGTCGACAACTTCGCGTTGACGATGAAGGCATTGTTCATCGTCGCCGGCTACATCGTGGTGCTGCTGTCGACGAACTACGTGGCCGAAGGCGACTACTACGAGGGCGAGTACTACTTCCTGTTGCTCACGTCCGTGCTCGGCATGGTCGTCATGGCGTCGAGTCGGGACCTGATCTCGATCTTCATCGCGCTCGAGACGCTGTCGATCCCCGCGTACATGCTGGCGACATGGCGCAAACGCGATCCCAAGAGCAACGAAGCGGGGCTCAAGTACTACCTGATGGGTGTGTTCGCCACCTCGATCATGCTGTACGGGATGTCGTTGCTGTTCGGCGTCACCGGTTCGACAGTCTTGGTAGATATCTCAGCCAGCCTCGGATCCGGCACCACGCCGATCGTGACGCTGGGCATCGTGTTCTGCGTCGTCGGTTTCGCTTTCAAGGTGTCGGCCGTGCCGTTCCACACGTGGGCACCTGACACGTACGAAGGGGCGCCGACGCCGATCACCGCGTTCCTGTCGGTGTCTTCGAAGACAGGTGGGTTCGTCGCCATCCTGTCGCTGATCTTCGTCGGCTTCTTCGGCCAGCACGACGTCTGGGAACCGATGATGTGGGCGTTGGCCGTGCTGACGATGACGGTCGGCAACCTCATTGCGCTCCGGCAGACGAACGTCGTGCGCCTGTTCGCGTATTCGTCGATCGCGCAGGCAGGCTACATCCTCGCCCCGCTCGCGGTCGCCGGCGAGTTGAGCACCAGGCAGGAGTCGCTCAGCGCGGTCGTCATCTACCTCCTCATCTATGCCGCGATGAACCTCGGAGCGTTCGGCGTCATCATCGCCGTCGCACGCAAGACGAGATCGGCGGAACTCGAGTCGTTCAACGGTTTGTTCGAGTACGCGCCCGGACTGACGGTCGTGATGACCGTGTTCTTGTTCGCGCTCGCCGGGATCCCGCCGCTCGCCGGATGGTTTGCCAAGTTCGAGATCTTCCGCGCCACCGCCAATGCCGGAACTGGAGCCGGCTACGTCCTTGCCGTCTTCGTCGGCATCAACTCGGTGATCGCGCTCTTCTACTACGCGCGGGTTGCGCAGGCGATGTGGATGCAATCCGCTCCTGACGGTGATCGGACACCCGTCCGCGTGCCGCCCGCGTTGGTCGGCGCGCTCGGCATCTGCGTCGTCGCCGTCGTCGTCATCGGCGTCTACCCGCAACTCGTCGCCAAGGTCGGCGACATGGCCACCTTCGCCTTCACCTAGCAGCAAGCGAATGTTGGTGCACCGTGGCCCCTATGGGGGCCACGGTGACCCAGAGTTCGGAGGGGGATGAACGAGCTCGAGCTGCGGGTGGCGGATCAGATCCGGCGGCGAGGACCGGTGCCGTTCGGCGAGGTCATGGATCTCGCGCTCTACGACTCCGAACATGGCTTCTACGCGTCGGGCGGGTCGGCGGGAAGGCGAGGGGACTTCATCACCTCTCCCGAGGTCGGGCCGTTGTTCGGCGCGGTCATCGCGCGCGCATTGGATGACTGGTGGCGCGAGCGTGGCCAGCCGGATCCGTTCGTCGTGGTCGAGGCCGGCGCCGGCGCGGGCGTCCTCGCGAAGGCCGTCCTCAAGGCGGAGCCGGCGTGCGCGCCGACATTGCGGTACGTGCTCGTCGAACGGTCGGCCTCGCTGCGGGCGCGGCAGGCCGACCTTCTCCCGCTCGAGGATCCGGCGCTTGCGTTCGCGCCGGATCGGGCCGAGGACGAGGACGGCGACATCCGGGCACCTGAAGTGGCCACCGGGCCGATCGTCGTGAGCCTCGACTCCATGCCGCGCCTTCACGGGCACTCGATCGTCATCGCCAACGAGTTGCTCGACAACCTCCCGATCGATCTCCTCGAGCGGCGGGACGGGCGATGGTTCGAGGTGCGGGTCGGGCTCGACGGCGACGAACTGGTCGAGACGCTCGTGCCCGGCGACGGACCGGACCTCGACCCACCCGACGGCACACGAGTTCCGGTGCACACGGCGGCGGCCCGATGGGTGCGCGAGGCGCGCGAGTGCGGCAGCGTGGTCGCGTTCGACTACGCGGACACGACCGCGTCCATGGTGACCCGCGACGCGCGCGAGTGGTTGCGGACGTACCGCGGCCACCATCGGGGCGAACCTCCGCTGCGGGTACTCGGCACCCAGGACATCACGTGCGAGGTCGCGGTCGACCAGTTGCCCGTCCCGGCGCGCGTGACCAGGCAGGCCGAGTGGTTGCGCGCGCATGGCATCGAGGAACTGGTCGAGGAAGGCAGGCGCATCTGGCGGGATCGCAAGCACATCGCCGACCTCGAGGCGATGCACGCCCGGAGCCGGATCAACGAAGCAGACGCGCTGCTCGATCCGGACGGTCTCGGCGGCTTCTGTGTGATGGAGTGGGACTAGGTCCGTGTCGAGTTACGGGAGAAACATTCCGCGCCGGGGCTCATCCGTGTACACCGGCTGGCGGCCTTCGTCGAACGCACGGATGGCTTCGGGCAAGTTCTCGGTGAACCCGAGCATCAGCTGATTGCGGTCCTCGATCTCGATGGCGGACTCGAGGCTCGTCGTTTCGAGGTTCACCCACAGGATTTCCTTGGTCATCGCGACGCCGTATGCGCTGAAGTCGCAGATGCGGCCTGCCATCGCCATCGCTTCGTCGAGCAACGCGCCGTCGGCCACGAGTCGCGACACGAGACCCATGCGGAACGCCTCGTCTGCGTCGATGCGACGGCCCGTCAGCAGCAGGTCGTTCGAATGGGCGGCGCCGATCAGCCGCGGCAACAGGTACGACGCCGCCATCTCAGTGGACGTCAACCCGTTGACGATGCCCGTCGCGTTGAACACTGCGGTCGATGACGCGATGCGCAACTCGCACGCGAGGGTGAGGCACATGCCGCCGCCGAATGCAGGACCGTTCACGGCGGCGATCACCGGCTGCGGCAGATGCCGGATCAGGGGCACAAGCCGCGAGTAGGCCCGCATCGAACGTTGTGCGATCTGGCCGACCTGGAGGCCGTCGATGTTCGGGACGACGCCGTAATCCTTCAGGTCGAGCCCGGACGAGAACGCACGTCCCGCGCCGGTCAACACGATCACCCGGCAGGTGTTGTCCTCACCAGCCCCGACCAAAGCGTCGTACAGCTCGTTGACCAACTCGATCGACATCGCGTTCAGCCGGTCCGGCCGGTTCATCGTGAGTACGGCGACGTCGGGACGGGGATGATCAACGAGTACCAGCGACATGACCGAGAACTTAGGAGACTGCCGGGCACCGCTCGCAAGCAGCAGACTCCTAGGCTCACCAACCGAGCGGGCCCGAATCGGACATCAAGGGGACGAGGACATGGCCGACGAGCAGGCGACTGGCGCAGCCATCGAGGACTACTTCGTCGAGGATCGTGTCTTCCCGCCTCCGGACAACTTCAAGGAACGCAGCCTCGTCGCCAGCCCGTTCCTCTACGACGACGCGAACGAGGACTATCAGGGTTTCTGGGCCAAGCAGGCGAGCGAGCTCGTCGACTGGATCGAGGATTGGCACACCATCTGCGACTGGGACCTGCCCTTCGCGAAGTGGTTCGTCGGCGGGAAGCTCAACGTGTCGCACAATTGTCTCGATCGACACGTCGCGGCCGGCAAAGGCGACAAGATCGCGTACCACTGGGAGGGCGAGCCGGGCGACACGCGCTCGATCACCTATGCAGAACTGCTCGCCGAGGTGCAGCGGTTCGCAAACGTCCTGAAGTCGCTCGGCGTGAAGAAGGGCGACCGCGTTGCGATCTACATGCCGATGATCCCCGAGCTGCCGGTGGCCATGCTCGCGTGCGCACGCGTGGGGGCGCCGCACTCTGTCGTGTTCGGCGGCTTCAGCCCTGACTCGTTGTCCGATCGCATCAACGACGCGGAGTGCAAGGTGCTCGTCACAGCCGACGGCGGCTTCCGGCGTGGCTCAGCGGCGCTGCTGAAGACGAACGTCGACGTCGCGCTGGCTGATACGCCATCCATCGAGCACGTCGTCGTCGTCAAGCGAGTCGACGAGGACGTCGCGATGCAGGACGGACGTGATCACTGGTACCACGACCTGATGTCGTCAGCCGATATCGACGACGAGTGCCCGCCCGAGGCGATGGACTCGGAGGACCTCCTCTACCTGCTCTACACCTCGGGCACCACCGCGAAGCCCAAGGGCATCATGCACACGACCGGCGGTTACCTCACACAGGTCGCGTTCACGCACAAGTACGTGTTCGACCTGCATCCCGACGATGACGTGTACTGGTGCGCCGCCGACATCGGGTGGGTCACCGGCCACAGCTACATCGTGTACGGACCGCTCACCAATGGCGCCACCTCTGTCATGTACGAAGGCACCCCTGACACGCCGGCGCGCGACCGCATCTGGTCCATCGCGGAGAAGTACGGCGTCACGATCCTCTATACGGCCCCCACTGCCATCCGTACATACATGAAGTGGGGTACGCAGGAGCCCGAGAAGCACGATCTTTCGTCGTTGCGTCTGCTCGGCAGCGTCGGCGAGCCGATCAACCCGGAAGCGTGGATCTGGTACCACACCCACATCGGTGGTGGCCGCTGTCCGGTGGTCGACACGTGGTGGCAGACGGAGACCGGCGCCATCATGATCAGCCCGCTTCCCGGGGCGACGACATTGAAGCCGGGATCGGCGACGTTCCCGTTGCCCGGCATCGGCGCGGAGGTGGTCGACGACAGTGGTAACCCCGTCAAGCGCGGTGGCGGTTACCTGACGCTCACCCGTCCGTGGCCGTCGATGCTGCGTGGCATCTACGGCGACCCCGAGCGCTACAGGGACACGTACTGGTCGCGCTTCGACGGCCGCTACTTCGCGGGCGACGGCTGCAAGATCGACGACGAGGGCTACTTCTGGCTGCTCGGCCGCGTCGACGACGTCATGAACGTGTCCGGTCACCGCATCTCGACGACCGAGGTCGAGTCGGCGCTCGTCGACCATCCGAAGGTGGCGGAGTCGGCCGTCGTCGGTGCGAAGGACGAAACCACAGGACAGGCGATCATGGCCTACGTCACCGTGAAGGGCGGCACCGAGACGAGCACGGAGCTCGGTGAGGAACTGCGCCAGCATGTCGCCAAGAAGATCGGTCCGACGGCGCGGCCGAAGACGGTGATCTTCACGGACGAGCTGCCGAAGACCCGTTCCGGCAAGATCATGCGGCGCCTGCTGCGTGATGTCGCAGAGGGACGCGACCTCGGGGATACGACGACACTCGCGGACCCCGCGGTGGTCGAAGAGATCAAGAAGCGCGCCGCAGAGTCACCGACTGAGGAGTGATCAAAGCAGGACCGGTGTACGTCCACTCCGGCGAGTGCGGAATAGTTACGGTTGAGGACGATGCAAACCAAGGGCACGACCGAGTGGATGGACCTGCTCGACCCCGACGAGGAAGAGCTGCGCCGCTGCTGGCCCACGCATCTGCACTCGGATGCCCTCGAAGTCCTCCTCGCGCCGCACACGCATGCAGACGAGCCGAGGCCGAAGCTGGAGTCCCACGGCTCGTACATCTTCGGTGTGCTTCTCGTGCCGGTAATCGTGAAGGAAGAGGACCGGGTCTACTACCAGGAGGTCGACCTGCTCCTCACCCACCACTTCGTCCTGACCGTGCGCAAGGCCCCGCCGGAAGGAAAGCCGATCGATCTGAGCAAGGTCATCGAGGCCGACCACCGGCAGTCGGCCGGCATGGCCGCGTGGGAGATCGTCGACGAGGTGGCGGAAGGTTTCCTCGACATGGTCGATGATCTGCACGAGGAGATCGACGAGCTCGAGGACAACGTCGACAAGTGGTCGAACGACAAGCTCCGCATTCGGCTGTCGGCGCTACGACATGACCTGCTCCACATCCGCCGCACGCTCGCACCGACTCGAGATGCCGTCCGTGCCGTCGTCGACGACCGAGTCGAGCTCGACGACCCGGGCGAACTCTTCCCCCATGACGTCGAACTGCACTTCGGTTCGGCCTACGACAAGCTGCTCCGCGCAAGCGAAGGCCTGGAGACCGCCCGCGACCTGATCGGTGGGGTCCGCGACTACCACCAGTCGAAGGTGGCCAACGACCAGAAC
>DATAES010000263.1:0-18632 GCA_036257895.1 Acidimicrobiales bacterium | reverse complement strand
CGAACACGAAGCCGCGACGTTCGCAGCGGATGGCAAGCCGACGCTCGAGATCGCCGCCGAGGTGCGAACGCCGACCACGGTCGCAATCGGGACAACCGCAGAAGGCTGGACGCCGGCGACGTTCGGCGCCGCCATCGTCGACGCGTTACCCAACGGCCGGCTCGAGATCGATGACACGCTCGGGCACTTCGGCCCGTTACAGGACCCCGTCTCGGTCGCGGCGAGCATCCTCGCGGCCGGACACGCGTGATCTCCCCGATTGGTCAGGAGTACGTGTCGGCGAGTTGAGCGCCGATCGCACGCAGCAGGTCGCGCACTGCCGGAGGGTCGATGACCTCGACCGCGCTCCCGAATCCCGCGATCTCGCCCGCCAGTGAACGCACGTTGTGACCGCGCAGCTCGACCGCGATCCGACCGTCATCTCCCGCAGGACCGATGCGAACCCGAGTGCCCAGGATCCATCGGAGCATGGGCACCGAGTCCGGCGTGACGAGCGCGGTTGCGTTGATCGGTGTCCGCCTGCTCTCGACTTCTTCGGTGATGAGCCTCCACGCGTCGTGCAGGTCGAATCCGTCCGGTCGGGACACGGGATGGCCGTTCGGCTCGACTGACGTGACGCGGTCGACGCGGAACGTCCGCAACCCGGCCTCGGTGTCACCGACGAGGTACCACACCGCGCCTTTTGCTGCGAGGCCGAGCGGATGTACCACCCGGGTCGTCGCGGCGCGATCTCGAGCGACGTAACCGAGCACGATCTGTTCGCCGTTGACGACCGCCTGCTGCACCGCGTCGAGGTGGACCGGCGTGCGCCTCGGCGCCTGCTGGTCCCAGCCCAGCGGATCGACGAGCACGGATGTCGTCGCCGCTTCTGCCGCCGTCCGGAACGATTCCGGTAGCGCCCGGACGAGCTTGCGCAACGCCGCCCTCAACTCCGGGGTGGCCGACGACGCTGGACCGGCGACGAGGAACAGGGCGCGCGCCTCGGCGGCGTTGAGGCCACTCAAGTCCGTGCGCCCGCCGCCGGCGAGCTGCCAGCCGCCGTTGCGTCCCTGCCGGCTGTAGATCGGCAGCCCGGCCATCCCCAATGCCTCGAGGTCGCGACGGGCGGTGCGTTCGGAGATCTCGAGCTCGTCCGCGACCTCAGCCGCGGTCACCTGTCCACGGGATTGCAGCATGAGGAGGATGGCCACGAGCCGGTCAGCGCGCACCGCGCCATTCTGACGACGAAACCGGCCAGGGAATGGCCGGTTTCGTGAGGACGTACGGGTCGCAATCTCGAAGCCGAAGGGGCAGGCTGGATGCGTGCCCTACTACCGCCGTGTGGGGGAAGTCCCGCGCAAGCGCCACACGCTGGCCAAGCGCCCTAGCGGCGACGGCTATCTCTCGGAGGAGCTCATCGGGCAGGAGGGTTTCGCCCAGGAGTCCGCGCTGCTGTATCACCAACGGTCACCCAGCGCGATCGTCAGCGTGGAGCCGGTCGAAGACCCGTCTGCCGCTTCGTTCAGCATCGACACGCCGGTCCTGCCGCGTCACCTTCGCACGCCCGCGCTGGCGAAGGGTGGCGATCCCGTCTTCGGGCGCCGACGGCTGCTCGGCAACGACGACGTGGTGCTGTCCTTCGTCTCAGCAGACCAAGGCAGCGAGCTGTATCGCAATGCGTGTGGCGACGAGCTCGTCTACGTCCACGCGGGCGAGGCCACGCTGCTGTCGAGCTTCGGCGAGCTCGACCTGCAAGCGGGTGATTATGCGGTCGTCCCCGCCGCCGTCACCCACCGCTGGGAGCTGCGGTCCGGTCACGTCGAGCTGTTGGTGTTCGAGGCGCGCGGACACGTTCGCTTCCCCGATCGCTACCTGACCGAGCGCGGGCAGTTCCGCGAAGGCGCGCCGTTCTCCGAGCGCGACGTGCGCGCTCCTGCCGGGCCGCTCGTGGTCGATGGCGAGGATGTCCCCGTTTTCGTCCGAACCACCGGAGGACTGACGCGCATGGTGCACGCGCATCATCCGTTCGACGTGATCGGTTGGGACGGTTGCCTCTATCCCCACGCCCTGTCGATCCACGACTTCGAGCCCATCGTCGGCGCCATCCACCAACCGCCACCGGTGCACCAGACCTTCGGCGGGCCGGGCTTCGTCGTGTGCTCGTTCGTGCCACGCCTGTACGACTTTCACCCGGAAGCGACGAAGGTTCCGTACCACCACGCCAACGTCGACTCCGACGAAGTGTTGTTCTACGCGGATGGCGACTTCATGAGCCGAGCCGGCTCCGGCATCGGCGTCGGTTCGATCTCGTGGCATCCGCCGGGATTCGTGCACGGACCGCAACCGGGCAGCATCGAGGCGGCCATGGAGCAGACGGGGACCGAAGAGCTCGCGGTGATGATGGACACGTTCCGGTCGCTGCGCGCCTCGGATCTCGCCCGTTCGATCGCCGACGACCGTTACGCGTGGAGCTGGGCCCGCGAGCCCTGATCACCTCACCATCGACGCGAATTCGTCGAGCGAGGTCGGATCAGTGAGCGCGTCACGGCTCGCGACGTCGTCTGGACTCGCTCCGCGCAGTATCCGCTTCACCGGAACCTCGAGCCGCTTGCCGGTCAATGTTCGCGGCACGCTCGCGACCTCCACCACGTCGTCGGGGACGTGACGAGGCGACAAGTCGGCGCGTAGTCGCGCCGCGATGTGGGCCCGCAGCCCGTCATCCAGCTCTACGCCCGGAGCGAGCTGCACGAACAGGATCAGTTCACCGGAACCGCCGTCGCTGTCCTCCAAATGCACCACGAGGCTGTCGGTGATCTCGGGCAACGACTCGACGACGTCGTACAACTCGGCGGTGCCGATGCGGACGCCGCCGCGGTTCAACGTGGCGTCGGACCGTCCGGAGATGATGCACGTTCCCCGCTCGGTGATCGTGATCCAGTCGCCGTGACGCCATACGCCGGGATACGAGTCGAAGTACGCAGCCCGGTAGCGCTTGCCGTCCTCGTCGCCCCAGAACCCGACCGGCATCGATGGCATCGGCGCAGTGAGCACGAGCTCGCCCTGCGCATCGGTGACGGAATCGCCGACTTCGTCGAAGGCCTCGACTCGGGCGCCGAGGCACCGGCAGCTGATCTCGCCTGCGACCACCGGCTCGAGCGGGACCGATCCCACGAACGCGGTGCACACGTCCGTGCCACCGCTGATGGACGCGACCACGACGTCAGGACCGAGTTGCTCGTACACCCACCTGAAGCCGTCGGCCGGGAGCGGGGCACCCGTCGAGCCGACCGTGTGCAGCCTGCTCAGATCGCCGAGCGACTTCAGATCGAGCCCGGCGCGCCGGCATGCCATCAGATACGGCGCGCTCGCGCCGAACGAGGTGATGCCCGTCTCCGCCGCCATCGTCCACAGCGCGCCGAGGTCGCGGTACGCGGGGTCGCCGTCGAACAGCACGATGGTCGACCCGACGAGCAGCCCGGACACGAGCAGGTTCCACATCATCCAGCCGGTGGTGGTGAACCAGAAGAGGCGATCGCCCACGTCGATGTCATGGTGGAGCGCGAGGTACTTGGCGTGTTCGAGCAGGATGCCGCCGTGGCCGTGCACGATCGCCTTCGGCAGGCCCGTGGTTCCCGACGAGAACAAGACGTAGAGCGGGTGCTCGAACGGAACAGGCTCGAACTCGAGTGGACCGCTGTCGGACACGAGGTCGTTCCAACCGATCGCACCATCCGGCAACGACACGGCAGCATCGAGGTACGGGAGCACGACCGTGGTCTCCAGCGAAGGCAGTGCGCCCCGCAACTCTGCGACCTCATGGGCGCGATCGATGACCCGGTCGCCGTATCGGTAGCCGTCCACGACGAGCAGGATCTTCGGCTCGATCTGTCCGAACCGATCGACGACGGCGCGCACGCCGAACTCGGGCGCGCACGACGACCACACTGCGCCGAGGCTCGCTGTCGCCAGCATCGCAACGAGAGCCTCGGGCGTGTTCGGCAGGTATGCGGCGACGCGGTCACCGCGAACCACTCCGAGACGGCGCAGGCCGGTCCGGGCACGCGCCACCTGCGCGCGCAGGTCTTCGAACGTGACCTCGATCGGGTCCCGCGTCTGTGACCGAGCCACGATCGCGACGCCATCCAGCGCCGGCCGCAACATGTGTTGCGCGTAATTGACTGACGCGCGCGGGAACCACCTGGCCGCGGGCATCGCGCCGGTGACTGCCGGCCCGTCAGGTGGCGCCGGTTCGACGCCGGTGAAGTCCCAGATCGTGCGCCAGAATCGGTCGAGGTCGGTCGTCGACCACTGCCACAGATCGTTGTAGCTGTCGAAGCGCAGGTCGTGGTGCGTCTCGAGATGCTCGAGGTACCGGCCGATACGCGCTCGCCTTCGAACATCGGGCGGCGGCTGCCAGAGAACTTCCGGGGTCATCGCATCGACACGGGCACCGACCACACGGTGCGGCCGATCACGCCGCCACCCCAGCGGACGGAATCGTTCAGCTGCAGCTTCGGGAAGCGTTCGAACAGGCGACGCAATGTGATGCGCGCTTCGAGTCGTGCCAGCGCGGCGCCGAGACAGTGATGCAGTCCCCATCCGAATCCGAAGTGCGGGTTCGGGTCGCGGGTCACGTCGAACGTATCGGGGCCGGCGAAGACGTCAGGGTCGCGGTTCGCCGCGAGGATCACGAGAAACACCGTGTCGCGGGCGCGTACCTCGGCGCCGAACCACGCTCGATCTGCAGTCGCCTTGCGGGCCATCAGCTTCGCAGGGCCTTCGAACCGCAGTAGCTCGTCGACCGCGACCGACCAGCGGGACGGATCGTCGAGGAGTTGTGCTCGCGCCACCTCCTGTTCCAGCAACACGCACGTGCCGTTGGCGAGCAGACCGCTGGTCGTCTCGTGTCCCGCGAACAGCAAGAGCGTGCACGCGCCGACCAGTTCCTGCGCCGACGGACCGCCGGCATCGCTCGCCTCGACCAGTGCACTGATGACGTCGTCTCCGGGCCGGCGGCGACGCTCGTCGATCAGGTCACCGAAGTAGCTCGTGAAGTGCTCTGCGGCGCCGATGGCCACCTCGGAGTCGGTACCCGCGACCTCGGCGGAGAACACGACGTGCGCGAGTTGGTCGGACCAGTCCTGGAACCGTTCGCGGTCCGCACGCGGCACACCGAGGAGATCGGCGATCACGAGTGCGGGCAGCGGCGTGGTCAGCAGCGGGCGCAGATCGCCGGTGCCAGCGTCTGCGGCGCGGTCGAGCAGCTCGTCGACCGTTGCTTCGATCATCGGCGCGAGCCGTTCGAGTCGCATGGGCGTGAACACGCGCCGAACAGGATCACGAAGACGATCGTGGGTGGGCGGATCGTGGAACACCATCCAGCCCCGTAAGAGGTCGACGACGTTGGCGAAGGCGGGCGGGCGCTGTGCGGCAACGCGCTCGAAGCTCGGGATGCGCTCGGAGGAGAGCCACGGATCGCGGAGCCCCGCGTTGACCGCCTCGTGCGACACCGCCAGCCACGCGCGGTGGACGTCGCTCCAGTGAACCGGTGCCAGCGCGCGCAACTCGTGGAACAAGGCGTGCGGGTTCGCATCGTTCGGGGAAGTAGTGAGGTCGATCGCCGCGATGGCGTGATCCTCGCACAGCCTGACCGGCGGACGTCGCTCGTAGTATCCGTGCGTGGCCGACTGGGCGACGATCTCTGCGCTCGCGACCGCGGCCGGCACGCTCGTGCTCGCGGCGGCGACATACGCCTCGGTTCGATCCGCCAACCGGGCATCGCGCACCGCCGAACGTTCACTGCTTGCCGGGCTCAGGCCGGTGCTCGTGCCGTCGCGGTTCCAGGATCCGGCCGAGAAGGTCGGCTTCATGGACGACCACTGGGTGAAGGTGGAGGGCGGCCGGGCAGTGGCAGAAGTGGTCGGCGGCGTCGTGTACCTCGCGATCGCGCTGCGCAACGTCGGCTCCGGCATCGCGGTGCTCGACCGTTGGGACTTCTTCCCGCAGCGTGCGCTCAACGACGTTCCCCATCGCGATCCGCAGGAGTACCGACGGCTCACACGGGACCTCTACGTGCCTGCCGGAGACCTGGGGTTCTGGCAAGGCGCGTTCCGCGACACGGAGGACCCGATGTTCGACGAGGCCGCCGCGGCCATCAAGGAATCGCGGCCGGTGACCGTCGACCTGTTCTACGGCGATCACGAGGGTGGCCAACACACCATCAGCCGCTTCGCGCTGATTCCACGTGCCGACGGTGCATGGGTCACCGCCGTCTCGCGCCATTGGAACATCGAACGCGACGACCCTCGCTGAGCGGGGCGGGCAAGCTGGGGGCGATGCGATTCGATTTGATGACCGCCGCGACGACGTGGGAGCGGACGGCGCAACGAGCGCGCGACGTCGAGCGCGTCGGATTCACCGGGATGCTCTTCACCGAACAGACGCAAACGCCGTGGATGTCCATCGCGTCCGCGGCGTCCGCGGCGCCGTCGCTCGAGTTCATGACCGGCATCGCGGTCGCCTTCCCACGCAGCCCGATGATCGCGGCGTCGATGGCGTGGGAGCTGGCGGAGAACACCGGCGGCCGCTTCCGTCTCGGCCTCGGCAGCCAGGTGCGAGCACATGTCGAGCGTCGCTACAGCTCAGAGTTCGATCCACCCGGTCCGCGGATGCGCGACTACGTGCAGGCCGTCCAAGCGTGCTTTCGCGCCTTCCGCGGGGACGAGCCGCTCGCACACGACGGTCCCTACTACAAGCTGTCGTTGCTGCCCGCCGCGTGGGCACCGCGCCGGCACGCGTACGGCGACATCAAGATCGACGTGTCGGCGGTCGGTCCCTGGATGTGCCGGATGGCCGGTGAGCACGCCGACGGCATCCACGTCCACCCCCTCCACTCACTCCCGTATCTACAGAACCGATTGCGTCCGAAGGTCGCGGAAGGCGCGGCAAGCGCCGGCCGATCCGTCGACGACGTCGAGCTCGTCATTCCTGTCTTCGCCATCCCGGGTGACACACACGAAGAACGGGCTGCACTGCTCGAGCGAACGCGGTTCCAGATCGCGTTCTACGGCTCGACCAAGAACTACGCGTTCCAGTTCGACGATCTCGGCTTCGAAGGAACGTCGGCCCGACTGAACGAGCACCTCAAGGCCGGCGACTTCACCGGCATGGCCGCGCGCATCACCGACGACATGATCGAGCAGTTCGCCGTCGTCGCCCCTTGGGACGAGCTCGCTGACGCGCTGACGGCGCGGTACGACGGGATCGCCTCGCGCCTCGTCATGTACCTCGCGGAAGAGTCGGTCGCGTCGGACCCGAAGGCGCTCGATCGATGGGGTGAGGTCGCCCGCGCGGTGACTCAGGAGTCGCCGTAGACCTCCAGCCACTCCTGCGGAGGTCCGATCGTCGATGCCTCGGGGCCGAGCCGTTCGACGTAGTGACCCTGGACGTGCTTCCACCGCTCGTTCGACGGCCACGGTGGTTCGCGACCGTCGACGTCATAGCCGAGCAGGTCCAGGCAGGCGTGCCATCCCGCCGCGTCGCGGGCGGCCTTGCCGAGCTCGTCGAAGATGTTGGTGAACTCGAGCACGCTGCCATCGCCGTCGGGTCGCAGCTCGAACCGCAGGATCTCGGCGTCCCACCTCATCTCGAGCAGGGACGGCGGATCGAACGCCAGCATCTCCCCGTCCATCGTCGATCCCTCGCCTTCACGGAAGACGAAGCGCAGCTTCGCTCCTGCTTCACGTTCGCCTTCGATGTCGCTCGGGAACCAGGTCTTCAGGTGCTCCGGTTCGGTGAGAGCACGCCACACCTTCTGCGGCGGATGCGGGAGCTGACGGGTGAACCGCAACACCCATCGGCCGCCATCGCCTTGTTCGAGCCGTCCATAGTCGAGTTCCTGATCGGGGTCGTGAACCGTCACTCGTCGTCCTCCATCGTCTGCAGGTGTTCCGCGAGCGCGTCGAGCCGCTTCGCCCACAACCGGCGGTACGGCTGCAACCACTCGTCCATCGCCCGCAACGGGTCGGCGCGCACGCGGTAGATCCGCCGCTGCGCGTCGACTCTCGCCTCGACCAGCCCGGCTTCGCGCAACACGCGGAGATGCTTCGACACGAGCGGCTGGCTGAGCGCCATGGCATCGACGATGTCGCCGACTGGACTCTCCGTCGTCAACAACAGATCGAGGATCCGGCGACGGTTCGGTTCCGCCAGCACCTCGAACGCCGTGGCCATCCGCTCTACATAACCATGGATGCATATGCCTGTCAAGGCATGACAGTGGGTCGACCGGTACAGTCACCCGCCATGGCTGAGCTGGGATTCGATCCCGATGCACTGCGCGAGAAGTACCGCGAGGAGCGGGACAAGCGGCTCCGGGCCGACGGCAATGAGCAGTACGTCGAGGTCGTAGGTGACTTCGCCCGCTACGTCGAGGACCCCTACGTCGAGCCGTTCGAGCGCGACCCTCTCACCGACGCGGTCGACGTCGTGATCATCGGCGGAGGTTTCGGCGGGCTGTTGGCTGGTGCCCGGTTGCGTCAGGCCGGCATCGAAGACATCCGCATCATCGAGAAGGGCGGCGACTTCGGCGGCACGTGGTACTGGAACCGATATCCCGGCGCGATGTGCGACGTCGAGTCGTACATCTACCTGCCGCTGCTCGAGGAGATCGGTTACGTCCCGAAGGAGAAGTATTCACACGCCCCGGAGATCCTCGCCCACAGCCAGGCGATCGGGAAGCACTTCGACCTGTACGCCGATGCGTGCTTCCAGACCGAGGTCACCGAACTGCGCTGGGACGACCAGACCGCTCGGTGGATCGTGTCGACCAACCGTGGGGACGCGATGCGCGCCCGCTTCGTGTGCATGGCGAACGGACCGCTGCACCGACCCAAGCTGCCCGGCATCCCTGGCATCGAGACCTTCGAGGGCCACACCTTTCACACGAGCCGGTGGGACTACGACTACACGGGCGGCGACTCCGACGGGAACCTGACCGGGCTCGAAGGCAAACGGGTGGGCATCGTCGGCACGGGTGCGACCGCGGTGCAGTGCATCCCTCACGTCGGCGAGGCCGCCGAGTACCTGTACGTGTTCCAGCGCACACCGTCGTCCATCGACGTGCGCGCCAACCGCCCGACCGATCCCGTGTGGGCGGCGAGCCTGGAGCCGGGTTGGCAGCAGCATCGGATGGACAACTTCAACAACCTGGTGTCCGGAGGCTTCGAAGACGAAGACCTCGTGAGCGACGGCTGGACCGACATCATCGGCAAGCTCCTCGTGATGCTGCGCAACCAGACGGGCGAGGTCACCGCCGACGGGCTCGCCGGCACGCTCGAGATGGCCGACTTCGAGAAGATGGAACAGATCCGAGCTCGCGTCGACACGATCGTCAACGACCCGACGACCGCAGAAGCGTTAAAGCCGTACTACCGACAGTTCTGCAAACGCCCTTGCTTCCACGACGAATACCTCGACACGTTCAACCGTCGCAACGTCACGCTGGTCGACACCGGAGGTCGCGGCGTCGAGCGGGTGACCGAGCGAGGCGTCGAAGCGGGTGGGATCGAGTACGAGCTCGACTGCCTGATCTACGCGACGGGGTTCGAGGTCGGCACCGACTACACACGACGGGCGGGCTACGAGGTCTACGGCCGAGACGGCCTGAAGCTCTCGGACAAGTGGGCCGGCGGCGCGAGGACCTTCCATGGTCTTTTCAGTCGCGGCTTTCCGAACTGCTTCATCATCAGCCTCGTGCAATCCGGGTTCTCGGTGAACTTCCCACACATGCTCAACGAGCAGTCGACCCACATCGCGTACATCCTGCGTCACGCGCTCGACAACGACATCGCGGTGCTCGAGACGTCGCAAGAAGCGGAAGACAACTGGGTGCAGACGATCCTCGACCTCGCGCAGAGCAACCTCGCGTATCTCGAGTCGTGTACGCCCGGCTACTACAACAACGAGGGCAAGCCCGCGGAGCGCAGCGGGCAGGACGGCTTCTACGGCGGCGGCTCGATCGCGTTCATCAAGGTCCTCGAGGCGTGGCGGGTGGAGGGATCGCTCGCGGGTCTGGAGCTGACGACTTAGTCGAACAGGAGCAGGGTGGCGGTCTGACTGGCCACGCCGAGCAGCGTCCCGTCCTCGGCCCACAGGCGCGCGCCGCCGTGCGCGTACCCGCCCGCGGCGAAGTACGGATCGAACTCGACGAGGATCCACTCGGTCTGCGGTCGCGGCCCGTAGCGCATGGCGTTGTCGAGGCTCGTGCCCGCGCCGGTGCGTCCGGCGGCGGACACGACTCTGCTCGGCACCATGTCGGCCAGGAAGCCGAGCGTGGCCCGGGTCTGGGGCATGTCGCGCATCCGTGCCCACATCGCATGGTCGTGGCCGGGCACGCTCACGCCTCTGAGCTCGGTGATGGTCAGCCAGCTCTCGACGCCACGAGGGATCGGGATCGAGATGTTCGGCCGCCATTCCGGTGTCTCATCCGGTGACGGGACGCCGGGCATGGTGCCGAACTGCATGTTGAGCGGCCCGGTCCGAGCGTCACCGGTCGCGCCGATGGCCTCGAGGACGATGCGATCGCCGACCGTTGCCGTCATCCGCACTTGCGACGTACGCCGGCCCGCAGCCAGAACCTCGACACGACAGTCGAAGCGCTCGCCGATGTCGGCGCTGCCCACGAATTGCACAGTCGCCCACAGAGCGGACCGTCCGGTCTCGGCCTCGATGATCGCGGTCGCGACCGCAATGCCCGTGCCGCCGTAGAACTTTCCGTCGAAGCGCGACAGCGGCGGCGTCAGGTCGAAGGACCACTCCCCTTCACCCTGACGCTCGAGTCCCAGCCAGGCGATGTCCAAGCCGTCGTTCGCGTCGATCCGGCATCTTCGGTGATCCGCTCGCGCGAATCCAAGTCGAGTCCCCCTCGTCGAGGGATCAGCCCTGGCGGCCGATGATGCGCTCCTCGTTGTCCGACACGACGACTGCCTTCGGCCGTGTAGAGCGATCCCAGGGGTCGCGCTTCTGCTTCTTTTCGACCGACACGATCGACACGTCCTCGGCGGGCGCGGGCGCCTTGGCCTTGGCGGCCTTCGCTGCCTTGCGGGCGTCGGTCTTCCCGAGGAACTTCTCGCGGAGCTGGTCGAGATCGGGCGTGTCGAAATCGGGCGCGGCCGTCGGCGCGACCTCACCCGCCGCACGGGTGTCGACGAGCCGCGAACCGGGATCCGCCTGCTCGATGATCTGTTGCAGCTTCTTGGGTGAGAGCTTTGCCATGGTCCCTCCGATCGAGCGTCGGTCACCAACCGAGGCCGAGGCAGGTGTACTGGCGGAAGATCTTCAACTCGATGGCCTCGTTGCCGGCTCCGGCACGGTGAGGCACCGCTCCAGCGTAAGCGGACTTCGCGGCGAACAATGCCGCCGCCGGCGCGGCGCCGCGTTGGTACGCATCCCAGAACGCCGCGTGCAACGGGCCGCCGTAGTAGTCGTACGGGGGCTCGGTCGGTGAGTAGTGCGCGCCCGTGCACCCGATGAAGGCGGTCGCCCCCGCGCGCAGGAAGCTCAGAGCGACCGATCCGTCGGGCGTCTTCTGACCGAAGGGGCGTCCTGGCGTCACGCGGTTGGCCGGCGTGTCGACCGTGAGCGCACCCCAGCAGCACCCGGTGAAGATCACCGATCCCGCCTCTGCGGGCACGTTCCCGACATTCACGGCTTCGAGACCGCTCGGTGTGTCCTCACCCCAGAACCGACTGCCGTCGACGAAGTCGCCGTGCAACATGAGATAGACGTGTTCGCCACCGAGCTCGTCATGGTCGCGGAACGTCGTCGGATCGGAGATCAGCAACGGTTCCGGACCGCGCACCGCGTCGAAGACGGCCCCGGCGAATGGACGGGCGACGTTGCGCACGCCGCTGCGGACGACCTGGCGCTGAAGCCGATTGGGAGCCGAGAGCGCGGCCGTCACGAGCTCCGCTGACTTCCCGTCGGGGATGCGCGAGATCGGCAGCTCGGGCAAGTTGTCGTCGTCCGTGTCGACATAGCCGTCGTCCGACCAGACGATGAACTCGTCCGGGTCACCGCCGGCACCGATCCTCGTGCGCAGTCGCGGCGGAAGACAATCGACCCGGCCGGACGGCACGACGTCGTAGCCGCCGACGAGCACGACACCCTTCACGTCCGGCGCCGCGCGCAGAGCAGCGCGAACGGTCGAGACGGCGGATTCGTGCGAGGCCGGGTCGGGAATCTCACACACCCGATGGGCGGCGAGCACGCTGAGTATCCGGCTCGATTCGACTTCGCCGACGTTGCGGGCCAGCGCCGCCGGATGCGTGACGAACAGCAGCGGCGGTAGTTGTCGCCCACTCGCCAGTCGCATCGTGGACACGTCGCGGTCGACGACAGCGGCGCGTGCCGCCGAGCCTGGTTCCACCTCGATGGACACCGTGACGCGCGTCCGCTGGTTCGGGACGCGTGTAACCACCTCGACGAACTCGGCGGTCGTCGTGGTCTGGGTGGTCGCACGGCCGGGCTCGGCCGCTACAACCGGTTCGCTCGGTTCAATCGGCGCGGGAGGAGCGGGAGGAACGGGTTCGACGTCGGAGGCATTCGGTCTCGGATCGTCGAGCCGACCGCGGGTGAGCGTGAACTTCGGTTGCGTCCGAGCGAGGTCGACGGTGACCAAGCCGTTGTGGTCGGTCCGCGCCCACGTCAGCTTGGGCGTGTGGTGGTGGAGCAGCTCGAGGACATCGGCATTCGGATGGGCCGTGCTGCCCTCACCGGCACAGATCCCGAACGTCTTCGTCTTCCCGAGGTCGGCGAGGATCTCGGCCGAGAGCGCGTTGTCACTGCCGTGGTGCGACAGCTTGACGAAGCGGTAGGGCGCACCGGCCGCGATGCGAGACCGCAGCTCGGTGATCTCCTGCTCGAGCCGGGGATCGCTGATCTGCGGGTCGGCCAGCTGCATGTCACCGGCCAGCAGCAGCCGACGTCCGTCGACCTCGAACGACACGACGATGCTCTGCAGGTTGACCGCCGGACCGGAACGCGCCATGTCGATGGCGTCGACGAAGTCGCCGCTGTTCAACATCCGGTACAGCTCGGCCGAGTCGAGCGCGGCGTCGACCCGCAACGCATCCTGCGCGATCCGTGCCGCACTGTCTTGGCGACGGTCGATCACATCGGCGCAGATCACGAGTTGGTCCTCGGACGGGCCGAGGATCTGGAGCCCGGCACTCTTGAAGGCGCGCTTCAGCGACGTCGGTGTGTCGCGGCCGTGCCGAACGACGTGCGTGCCCGCAGACTGCAACTGATCGAGCATCGCCCGGTACCGATCCTCGAGCGATCGGGCGTCGATGAGGAACGCCCGGAGCTCCCCGTCGGTGACTCGTTTGCGGGGCTCTTCCCGCAGTCCGGCCACGACCTCGGCGGCCGCATCGGGAAGCCCATGGCGGCCGCCCGCGTCGTCGACCGGTCGTCCCCAGCCGAGGTCGGGGTCGGACACGAGCGCCCACCGAGCCCGGACCACATCGTCACGAACGAGCTTCGGCAGGCATCCGATGTGATCGTCGTGGGCATGACTGACGATCAGGAGATCGACGGTGTAAGGAGGGTCCTGTTGGCCGAGCAGGTCTGCGAGTTGGAGAGGAATGCTGGGGTGTCGATCGTCGCCGACGTCATCACCTGGATGGGCGCCGTCGACGAGGACCGTCTTGCCCGCGACCTCGAGCAGCAATGCGTCGCCGTACTCCTCATGGCCGACATCGAGAAGGTGGACCCGTAGAGCCGGCGTTGTCATCGTGGTGCGCCCTCCGTCCGCGGCCCGCCGTCGCCGCGGAGCGTACGCCGAGCGGGCTCTTCGAGCCTCCGCCGCCGCGATCGGCTGCTCGGACGAGTGCGCCGAAACCTTCGGTTGACCTCGCGCTCTGTTTCCTTCAAGGTCTGTTCCAAGGCGACTCTGCCTATGGTGGAAAGGTGGTGCGGGCGTGGGCCGCCCAGGTGCGGTCCCGGCGTGGCACCATGTCGTCTGGGACCGACTCCGTGGCGGAGCGAGGGTGCGGGTGCTTTGGCGGAACTGAGGCTTTGAGATCGTGACAACTCGGCGGAACACGTTCGGGCAGCGGTCGACGATCGCGCCTGCGCGCAGCGCGGTGCGCGCCGGCGGAAACTCGGCGTCCGGCCGGCGGGTCACGAGCGCCTCGTCGACCGCCAGCAGCCGGCCGCTCGACGATCTCCCCGTAGCCGCCGTGGTCGTGTCGCCCTCGCGGTCAGCGTTGACCTGCAATCAGGCGTGGACCGAGTTGACCGGCTTGCCCGCGCGCGCCACAGCCGGCCACGGCTGGCTCGAGGCCATCCATGCGAACAGCTTCGAGGGCGCGATGGCGACGGTGGCCGAAGCCGCGGGTCGATCGGGCGTGGTGACCGGTGAGTGGCGCCTGGCGGACGCCGACGAGGAGCGGGTTCGGACGGTACACGCGCGCGCGAGCCGCAGTGGCGACGGCAACGTGCTCGTCGCGCTCTGGGAGATGTCCCCGCACGAGCGCGACGCCGCGGCGGGTGGCCGTGCCACCCATGACTCGGTGACGGGGTTGCTGAATCGAGCCGCGCTCGCAGACTGTGCGCGCCAGTCACTCGAACGACTCGGACCGGGCTCCGCGCAACTGGCGCTGCTGCTCGTACATCTCGACGACCTCGGCGCGGTGAACCAGCGGTTCGGCCGGCTCGCCGGCGACCGCGTGCTCGTCGCCGCCGCCGCGGCGCTCGCCGGCGCAACGCGCCCTGACGACCGCGTCGCCCGCATCACCGACGACAGCTTCGCTGTGCTGTGCGAGGACACCAACGACAACGAGGCCGCGACGATCGCCCTCCAGCTACGTGCTGCCGTCTCGAGAACGATCAACTTCGGTGATCTCTCCGTCGAACTCGCAGCCACGGTTGTCGCTTCTCATACGCGAGACAGGTCCGACTCCTTCGACGCGCTGGTCGACCGTGCGGATCGCGCGTTGTTCTTCTCGAAGCGCACGCGGCGCATCGCACAAGGCGAGGGATCCGAGACGACCGAGGCGCGGCCAACCTCGGATGTCCGCGTATTGATCATCGACGACACGCATCTGGTCGCCGAAGCTCTGATGGTCTCGCTGCAACAGCATGGGTACCCGCACGTCGCGCTGGCACGCAACGTCTCGCCGGATGGCGTGGTATCGGCCGCCGCGAACTTCGGGCCGGACGTCGCGCTCGTGGATTCGGAGCTGTCCGGTAGCACCACGAGCATCTCGTTGATCCGGCAGCTGCATCAGATGGGAATCGTGGTCGTGATGCTCACGAGCACCGATGAACCGGAACAGTCCGCTCGGTCTCTCGAAGCCGGCGCGGTGGGCATCTTCGACAAGTCGCGGGCACTCGAGGACCTCATGGTGCTCCTGACCGACGCGGCGATGGGTCGCACCGTGCTCCAACCTGCGAGCCGCGATGCGCTGCTCGAGGTCGTTCGGTCACAGCGCGTGGAAGCGCAGCGCCGTTTGGCACCGTTCCGTCTGCTGACCGGCCGTGAGCAAGCCGTGCTGGCCGCCCTCATGGACGGCAAGACCGCCGAGGTCATCGGGAGGGACCACAACGTCTCGCTCTCGACGATCCGCACCCAGATCAGAGCCATCCTGCAGAAGTTGGGTGTGAAGTCGCAGCTCGCGGCCGTTGCGCTCGCGATCCGGGCTGACTGGCAACCGACGAACTGAGCCCCGCCGCGCGCTTGCTTACAGTTCGCCGGTCGCAGCGGCCACGACGTCCGTCGGCTCCTCTGCGTCGCCTCCTCGGCGCAAACCGACGAACGCGCGGGTGACGACCGATTCGAACGTCCGGATCAGGATGGCGAAGTCGAGCCGGACCGACCAGTTCTCCACATAGAAGAGGTCGTACCTGCGGTACACGCGGAACGACGGGTTGTCGCGGGCCTCCACCTGCCACAGACCGGTGATGCCGGGCGTCACGTCGAAGCGAGTCCGCAGCTCGGTGTCGAAGTGTGCAACTTCCTCCGCCAGGGGTGGCCGCGGGCCGACGAGGCTCATCGTGCCGACCAGCACACACCACAGCTGCGGGAGCTCGTCGATACTCGTCGCACGGAGAAGGCGTCCGACGCGTGTCACGCGCGGGTCGGACTCGAGCTTGAACAACGGCCCATCGGTTCGCTCGTTTTGCTGCGCCAGCTCAGCCAACTGTTGATCGGCTGCGGTGACCATCGTGCGCAGCTTGTACATCGTGAACGGACGACCACCGCGGCCGATGCGAGTTTGGCGGTAGATGATCGACCCGCGGCTGTCGAGCTTGATGGCGATCGCCGCGACGCTCACAACCAGCAGCATGACCGGCGCACACGCGATCACGATCGAGAGATCGAGCATCCGCTTGATGATCCGTTGCCAGGGCGAAGGGTCGTTGCGTTCGAGGTAGAACGCCGGTTCCCTGCCGAGCGGCACCGCACGCAACCTGTGGTGGTCGACGCGCGCGATGCCGCTCGAGACCTGGACGTGGATGTCGTTGTCGAGCAAATCGTTGAGCAGTGCCGTTCGTTCGACCATCGTGAACGCGCTGACGGCCATGACGCATCCGGTGACGCCGTTGGCGCGGAGCGCATCGACCGCGCTCGCCCCGTCGCCGAGCCACGGCGCGGGCCAGTCGACCGCGGCGTCGGCCGGATCACCGATGACACCGACGACTTGGTAGCCGAGCTCCGGCTCGGTCGCGAGCAGGTGATACAGCTCACGCCCCTCGTCGTTCGCGCCGACGATGACGATCGGCCGGGCGAACCGACCTCGCCCTCGCGACGAACGGACCCAGTACGCGAACATGCCGCGCTCGACGTTGAGCAGCATGAAGAGCCAGATCATCGACACGATGAAGAAGTCGGTGGACCAGCCCACGCCCACGCTCGAGCCGACGAGGCCTGCGACGACGGCGCTGACGACGGTGACGCGGACGAGCAGACCGACTTCGACCGTCCGCACGGAGCACACCCGCGCGCGGTACAGACGCGACAAGGCGGCGGTGGCGATGCCCGCGACCGTGGCGCACGCGGCCACCGTCAAGGACGACGCCCCGGCCCACAGCGGCGTAGGCCAGCGATGCGCGACGAAGACTGCGGTGAACCAACCTCCGAACAGCGTCGCGGCATCGAGGAAGACCAGCAGCGGCCTCAGCGCGCGCTCCGGCTTGGGTCGCCGAACGTCAGCTTGCTCCGCGATCCCTGCCGCGAGGGCAGTCGTCGCCCCCATGGTTGTGTCGACTACGTCGACCGTCATTCCGCCGTTCGCCTCCGCCTCCGCGCTAGTGCCCCATCGTTGGCTAGGGGGCAGGGCCGGAGGCCAGTGACGGTCGAGTGGCTGTCACGCCCCTGGCTCGGCTCCCGCCCACCTGCACATGAACTGAGGTCCGGACGCAGCGCGGTGATACAGCGATGTCGGACGTCGCGATCTCACTCGAGCCGTTGCGCGGCCTGGACGGCAGGGCAGATCAACAGTTGCCCAACGAGGTCGCAAGACCGGACATCCTGTCCAAAAACGGACGCCCTCCATGTATCAGACCACTCTCCGCGGTGTCTACCTGATGTCCACCAGTCCAAGACGGAGTGGCTGTATCCGTGACCCGCTACATCGAGACGTTCTTCAGGCACAAGGTGCTGCTGTTGGCGCCCCTCGTGCTCACGCTGCTGTTGAGTGTGTGGTACGTGAGCTCGCAGCCCACGACCTACACCACGTCGACCGCGGTGTGGTTCGACAACCAGTTGCCGAACCCCGGTTATCTCGACCCAATGGGGAGCAACGGACCGGCACCGTCTGCCACCGCCCAAACGCTTCTGGGCCAGCTGCTGTCGACGCAGGACTTCCTGACGAAGGCCGCGCAGCGCGCACCTCTGGCCGACTACATCCGGGCACAACCCGACCCGACCGCTGCCCAGGAACGGATGGCCGCCACGATCGGCTCGTCGGTGACCGGACTCGCCGTCGGTCCGCAGATCCTCCGCGTCTTCATCACCGGCGCTGATCCGAACCTCGCGACGAAGCAGTTGCAGGCGACCGTCGACGAGTACTTCGACTATGTCAAGACGCTTCGTGGCGCTCGAGAAGAAGCATTGGTGGACTACTACAAGCCGCGTCTCGATGCCGCGACGAGCCGGCTGGAGGACGCGCAGGCGCAGCAAGTCGCGTACCTCGAAACCCATCCGACCGCGGCTACGCCCGGTTCCGCCGACCCGACGTACGGCGCGCTCAGCGCCGCTGTCGTAACAGCACAGAACCAGTACAACGACGTACAGAAGAACTACACCCAGGCCGACCTGAGCTTGACGACTGAGCAGGCACAAGTCGCCTCGCACGTGATCGACCCGCCGAGCGAGCCAGCCGCCAGCTCGAAGAAGAAGACGGCGATCTTTGCCGGAGGGGCCGGACTGTTCTTCGGCGTGCTGGTCGGCCTCCTCGGGCTCATCGCCTTGACGGCAGCAGACACCGCCGCCCGTCGCCGGGAGGACGTCGAGACGACGACCGGCGACCTCCAGGTCGTTGCCACGATCGCGGAGTTTCCCCGAGAGCGCGAGCGGGCTCGGGAGGCGAGATCCCGATGAAATTCCTCCGTGCCGAGGAAGGCGACGACGAGGCTCCGGTGCCCATCCG
>DATAES010000262.1:0-12557 GCA_036257895.1 Acidimicrobiales bacterium | reverse complement strand
CTGGAGGACGTCGTAGGTGACATAGACCGCCGCGTGCCCGAGGTGGGCGGCGTCGTACGGGGTGATCCCGCACGTGTACATCGTGACCACCGGTCCCGGCTCGAACGGCACGACCGCTTGCCGGGCGGTGTCGTACAGGCGGATCGGGCTCACGGAGGGGTCGGAGAGGACTCCGGGATGCCGGTGAACGTCACCGCCACTCGCGTCTTGTAGTGCATGTTCAGCTGGAGCAGCACGGCCGTGAACGACTCGATGGGTGTGGCCAACGACAACCCACCCGCATCGAGCGGGCGCATGTTCGGGATCTTGGAGACGATCTCGGCGGTTGCGTCGGTGGCTCTGCGGTGGTCGGAACAGATGAGGACGTCGCTGACGATCGGATGATCGAGATCGGCGAGTTCCTTGGCCGGCACATGGTGGAACGCCGCCGCCACCTGGCAGTCGGGCACGGCCGCCTGCACGCTCGCCGCCACGGATCCCCGGGGCGGGACGAGGGGTTGGAACTCCTTGCCGATCCGGGTGACGGCGTTCGCCATCGAGATGACGACCTTGCCCCGCAAGAGATGCTCGACGGAGGTGGCGGTCTGTGTGGCGCCGTCCCACGGCGTCGCGATCACGACCAGGTCGGTGTCGGCCGCGGCCTCGTTGTCCCCCGATCCGATCTCCAGATGCCGCTCGGGCCACCGGTCATGGAGTTCGTCGACCTTTTCCATGGCCCGATACTTCGAGCGTGAGCCGAGAACGACGTCGAAGCCGGCCACCGCCAAGCGGCATGCGAGGGCGCTACCGGCTGGGCCAGTGCCCCCCAGAATTCCGATCCGCACGGGGATGAGACTAGAGGGAACGCCGTAACGTCCTGCCATTCGGACCCGGTCGGAGGGCTCATGGGACTGCTGGAAGGCAAGCGCATCCTGGTCACGGGAGTGCTCACCGACGACTCGCTGGCGTTCGCCGTGGCGCGGATCGCGCAGGAGCAAGGCGCGGACATCGTCTTGACCGGCGCCGGGCGCGGCCTGCGGCTGACACAACGGGTCGCGCGCCGGTTGCCCTCCGAGCCCGAGGTGCTCGAGCTCGATGTGACCGTGCCTGACCACGCGGATGCTGTGCGGTCACGGCTCGCGGAGAAGTGGGGCTCGATCCACGGTGCGCTCCACGCCATCGGTTTCGCGCCGCCGTCCTGTCTCGGAGGCGGCTTCCTGGAGGCGCCGTGGGAGGACGTGTCGGTCGCTCTCCAGGTGTCGGCGTACTCGTTGAAGGTGCTCGCTGACGTGGTCGTACCGCTGATGCCCGAGGGCGGCTCGATCGTCGGGCTCGACTTCGACAACAGCACGCAGGCATGGCCGGCATACGACTGGATGGGGGTGGCGAAAGCCGCGCTCGAGTCGTCCTCTCGATATCTCGCACGCGAGCTCGGACCGCGGAGCATCCGCGTCAACCTCGTCGCCGCGGGCCCGATCAAGACCCTGGCCGCCCGGTCGATCAGTGGGTTCGCACGCTTCGAGGACGTGTGGGACGAGCGCGCCCCGCTCGGCTGGGATGTGAAAGGCGATCACGAAGCGGTCGGCCGCGCCTGCGTCGCGCTGCTGTCCGACTGGTTCCCGAAGACCACCGGCGAGCTCATCCACGTCGACGGCGGCTTCCACGCCATAGGCGCCTGACGACTCTTCGAATGTTGGTGCTCCGTGGCCCCTATAGGGGCCACGGCGACCCGGAGAACGTGAGCCGTCAGGCGTACTTGGGGTTGGCGACGGCGAGCTTGTCGTCGACGCTGGCCTTGATGGCCGCCTTGACCTCGGCGTAGCGGTCGTCGAGGTCGCCACAACGGATGGCGGCAGCAAGCGCGGCGTCGTCGTCATAGCCGAGTTGTCGCAGCCGATCCTCGTGCGCCGCCGACTGCGCCGGCCCGATCTCGAGCTCGCGCTGCACCATGTTGAGCGCGTTGATCGCCACACGGGTGTGGAACCGGACGCGGCCGGTCGTGGCCTCCATCACGTCCCGCTCGAGGAATTCGCGCACCGCTTCGACCAACTCGGCTGCCGTCGGTCTGTCGTGGGGTGGTGTCACGGGAGTAGATCCAACAGGTCGTGTTCGTTCTCGCAGACACGACGGCCGATCGTCGCGAGCTCGACGGAGCGGCTCAATCCGCCGAGGTGGGTCGCGGCCTGCATGATGCAGATGACGCCCCACTTCAACGTGCCGAAGATCTCCCACCACCGCACGACGTCCGGATCGATTTCGATGCCGGACGCCTCGGCGTACGACTCGAACAGGTCCTCGTAGTCGCCGAAACCGCCGACGGGCTTCGATTCGCCGAAGCGCCAGGCCCGCACGCACAGCCAGCCGAGGTCTTCGAGTGGATCACCGAGATGCGCGAGCTCCCAGTCGAGTACGGCACGAAGGCCCTCAGGACCGACGATGAGGTTTCCGAGGCGGAAGTCGCCGTGCACCACCGTCGTTCGCTCCGACGGCGGCCGGTTCTGGTCGAGCCACCGCAGGCCCAACTCGAAGGCGGGGTGCGGCTCGCCCAGCGTGTCGAGCGTGTCGCGGTACTGCTGCACGGGATCACGCTG
Organism: Acidimicrobiales bacterium; assembly: GCA_036257895.1. GTDB lineage: Bacteria > Actinomycetota > Acidimicrobiia > Acidimicrobiales > JACDCH01 > DATAES01. The sequence continues at coordinate 9,987 of DATAES010000262.1, read as the reverse complement.
CTCGAGATCGGAAGCTGCATCGACCGGGATCCGGTGCAGCGCCGCGAGCGCCGCGCCGATCTGCGCGGCAAGCGCGGGACGCGCTCGCGCGTACGCGTCGTCACGAAGGATCCTCCTGGCGATCGTCTCGCCCTCGACTCTGCGGGTGACGAGGAACGGCGCTCCGAGCGGGGACTCGGCCCCGCCCGAGGCAACGAGTTCCGCCACCGGTACGCCGCACTTCCACGCTTCCTGGAGCAGCACGGCCTCGGTGGCCATCCCGGCGCCCGCCCGAGCGGTCATGCCGGCGCGCTGGCTCTGCAGGATCAGCGAGTCGCGAGCGCCGTCCTCGTGGACGATGTCGAAGCCGTAGGTGTCGCGCGACGCACCACCGGATAGCCGCACGACGTCCTCGACCGCGCAGCCCTCGAACACGGCCGTCAGCCGTTGCGCGACCGACTCGGTGCTCACGGCTTCACGCGATCCTGTGATGCCGCGTCGGACTCGTCACGGATGTCGCCGACGAGCACCTCGAGCACGTCTTCGAGCGTGGCCAGCCCGACGACGAGGTGATCTTCGTCGGTGACGACGCCGAGGTGGGTGCGCGACCGCCGCATGGCCACCAGCACCTCGTCGAGCGGCTGGTTCGCGGGTAGCACGAGCACGCGCCGGATCCGCGCCAACGGCAACGGACGATCGCGAGCCTCCGCCGGCACGGTGAGCAGATCCTTGGCATGGACGAATCCCACGATGTCGTCCAGGTCGCGGCCGGTGACCAGAAGGCGCGAGTGTCCGCTCGCGACAACTCGCTGTTCGGCCTCCGCCACCGACGTCCGTCGCGAGACCCACCCGATCTTGTCCCGCGGGACCGTGACATCGCGCACCGGCCGTTCACCGAAGTCGAGCGCGCCCGACAACAGATCGTGCGCCGTCTCCTCGATGAGACCCTCCTCGCGGGACTCGGCGAGCATCCGCCCGATCTCCTCGACGGTGTGCGCGCTCATCAACTCGGCGCGGGGCTCCACACCGAGCAAGCGCGTGCCGGCATTCCCCAGGGCTTGCACCACGCGGATAATCGGACGGAACACCTCGACGTACACACGGTTGAAGATCGACAGACGCAGAAGCGCCCGCTCGGGGTCGGCGAGCGCGAGATACCGCGGGACGACTTCGCCGAACACCATGTGCAGGAACACGACGATCGCAAGCCCGACGACGATGGCGAGCACCTGCGACACACCGTCCGGAACACCGAGCGGCGACAGGATGTGCTCGATCGCTTGAACAACGGATGGTTCCGCGACCGCACCGAGTCCCAGCGAGCACATCGTGATGCCGAGTTGGGACGATGCAAGTTGCAGCGGCAGGTCGCGGGCGGACTGCAACGCGAACCGCGCCCGTGTGTCGCCTTCCTTTGCGAGTGTCTCGAGGCGCGTGGGGCGGCTGGCCACCAACGAGAACTCGTTGGCGACGAACAGCGCGTTGAGGGCGAGGAGCACGACCGCGAGGACGAGGAACGCGAGGATCATGTGCTTGCTCCACCGGCCGTCGCGGCGTCGCTGCGTTCCGGTGCCGTCAGTCGCAGCCGTGCGACTCGGCGGCGGTCCATCTCGATCACCTCGACGAGCCAGCCGTCGAAGCCGAACTGATCACCGACATCCGGGATACGACCGAGCCGGTCGAGCACGAACCCGGCGAGCGTCTCGTACTCGCCTTCCGGCATGTCGAACCCGCAGGCGTAGCGAACCTCGTCCGGATGCAGGGTTCCGGGCAACTCGTAGGTGCCCGCCGGCAGCACACGCGTCAGAGCTGGGGTGGCGGCGTCGTACTCGTCGTCGATCTCGCCGACGATCTCTTCGAGCACGTCCTCCAGCGTGATGATGCCGGCGGTGCCGCCGTACTCGTCCACCACCACCGCGAGGTGGCCACCTTCACGCAGGTCGCGCAGCACCGAGCTCAGCTCGCGACTCTCCGGCACGAAGAACGGCTCGCTCATCACCGATCCGACGGTCGCGGACGACCGCTCGTCGAAGGGCAGCCTGTACACGTCCTTCACGTGCACGACCCCGACCACGTCGTCGAGGTCCGTGCCACACACGGGGAACCGGCTCGAGCCGGTCGAGACCGACAGCGCCACCAGCTCGGGGATCATCGCGTCGGGGTTCGTGTACTTCACCTGCACCCGCGGCACGAGCGCGTCGGCGGCCGTCTTGTCGTTGAACCGCAGGGTTCGCGTCAACAAGTTGAGCGCGTCGGAATCGATGGTCCCTTCGGCGCCGGACGACTGGAACAGCAACTCGTACTCGTCGAGCGCTCGCACTGCGGCCAGCTCCTCTTGCGGCTCGACGCCGAACTTGCGGACGGTCGCGTTGGCCGTGCTGTTCACCAACTGGATGGCAGGGCGGAACGCTGTTGCGAAGTAGAGAACCGGACGAGCGAGCACGACCGAAATCCCTTGTGCCCGCGCGATGGCGAGGTTCTTCGGGATCAGCTCGCTCAGGACCATGGAGGCGACAGTCACGAGAATCAGCGAGAGCACGATGGCGAGGGCGTTACCGACCAGTGGTTCGAACAATGCGGCCACCGTCGGCTCGGCGATGAAACCGATCAACAGTGACGTGACAGTGACCCCGAGTTGCGTGCCCGACAGATAGAACGCGAGCCGGTGCAGGATGCGCTCGACGAACCGCGCACCCACGTTCCCCTTCGCCGACATCGCCTCGATGCGGCCCCGGTCCACCGCCACGAAGCTGAACTCCGCCGCGACGAACACGCCGTTGGCGAAGAAGAGAATCAGAACGACCAGCAGACCGAGCGCGGTACCGATGTTGTAACGGTAGTTACCTGCTCGGCTAATCAGGTGCGCGTGAGTCCCGCACAGGCCGGCGCCGCGACGGCGGCTATGGCGCTCGGCGCGTTGGTCCAAGGCGGCGTCGGGTTCGGCTCCGCGCTCGTTGCCGCTCCCCTGCTCGCACTCGTCGACACCAACTTCGTCCCCGGGCCGATCACGGTCGTGACGACCGTCCTGAACCTGTTCGTCATCCGAGCGGCGGACGCTGCGGCGTTCGACCGTCAGGTGCGCTGGTCACTCGGCGGGCTCGTGCCTGGCACGATCGCGGCCGGCGCCACGTTGCTGGCCCTCTCCGCCCGCGGTCTGAGCCTCGCGTTCGCTGTGATGGTGATCTTGGGCGTCGTGATCACCGGCGTGGGCTTGCACGTGGTGAAGCGTCCGTCCACGTTGTTCGGCGCCGGCGTCCTGTCCGGCTTCATGGGAACCGTGTCGGGCATCGGTGGGCCGCCGGTCGCGCTGCTGTACCAGCACGATTCCGGTCGAACGCTGCGCGCCACGCTCCCGCGCTACTTCCTCGTCGGCGGTTCGATCACGATGGTGACGCTCGTGGCCGTGGGCAAGCTCGGCGGCGAAGAGCTGCTCCTGGCGCTCGTGCTGGTGCCCGGGATGCTGGTCGGTCTCGCGGGTTCGTCGTGGCTCGCCGGACATGTGGACCGACGCACAGCGCGGCCGTTCGTGTTGCTGCTGTCGACGCTCGCCGCGGTGAGCGTGCTGATCAAGGAGCTCCTGTGACCGCATTGCGGCTGAAGAGCGTCGGACTCGTCCGCGACGGGAGCGTGATCCTCGACGACATCGACTGGACCGTCGGAGACGGCGAACGCTGGATCGTCCTCGGCGCGAACGGATCGGGCAAGACGACCTTGCTGCGCATCGCTTCTTTGTACCTGCACCCGTCGACAGGGACGGTCGAGGTCCTGGGCAAGACGCTCGGGAGGGTGGACGTGCGCGTTCACCGCCGCAGCATCGGGATGGTGTCCTCGTCGTTCGCGGACCTCCTGCGGCCGTCGATCACCGCCCTCGACGTGGTGATGACCGCCGAGCACGCCGCGCTCGAGCCGTGGTGGCACGAGTACACGGATCGCGATCGGCAACGGGCGCTCGAGCTGCTCGACCGGTTCGGGTGTGGTCCGATGGCGGGCCATCCCTTCGGGACACTGTCGTCCGGCGAACGGCAGCGGGTGCAGTTGGCTCGGACACTGATGACGGATCCGGGATTGCTGCTCCTCGACGAGCCGACCGCGGGCCTCGACCTCGCGGGACGCGAGGATCTCGTGACCCGCCTTGCCGGGCTCGCAGCAGATCCCACGACGCCGGCCACCGTCCTCGTCACCCATCATGTCGACGAGATCCCACCCGGGTTCGACCACGCGCTGCTGCTGCGCGGCGGCCGCGTGCTCGCCTCCGGGTCGCTGGACCAGACGCTGACCGCCGAGTCGCTCGGTGCCTGCTTCGACATGGACGTCGTCCTCGAACGCCGCCACGACCGCTGGTTCGCCTTCAGCCGCTGACGCGCCCCTCCCGTTGCGTTTGTGCGGTTCTAACGCGCGCCCAACGCGCGTTAGAACCGCACAAACATCAGGGGGTTGACTCGAGGAGGGCGAGGAGGCGGGGTTTGGAGTTCTCGATCTCGTCGCCGAGAATGCGTTCGAGCACCGGTCCCCAGAAGGCGCCGCCGTAGTGCAGGTGCATCGTGAGACGGCTATCGCCCGGGGCGGCCCCGTCGCTGTCGTTGTCGCCGTCGACCCGTTCGACCACGACCTGCAGGATCCACGGAGCGTGTGAGCGCCCGTCGCGCTCACGTCGTTCGAACACCACCTTCGTCGGCGCCTGTTCCGTCGTGCGCACCATGCGGAGTCGCTTCGAACGGGCAAACGGTCCGAGCCGTCCGCGCAGGTCCACGACCCACGCGGGCTCGTCGCCGTCGTCCGGGACGGCGCGGGGGACGATGTCGAGCCACTCGGGGTACGAGCCGAGGTCGGCCACGTACCGGAACAGCACGTCCGGCGCGCAGGGCGCCGTCAACTCGGCAGTGACATCCACCCCGTCAGGGTCGCGCCGCGAGCGCACGCTGCGGGTCGGCGACCAGGAGGATCGGGTACGGGTCGACGGCCGGTCCGCCGTTCGGGTGCACTTCGAAGTGCAGATGCGGGCCGTACGCGTCGCCGGTGTGCCCCACGTAGCCGACGAGCTGCCCCGCTTCGACGAGTTGACCCGATGCCAGACCGAGCACGTACGCCGACAGGTGGGCGTAGTAGTAGGACGTCCCGCTCTCACCCTTGATCCACAGCCCGTTGCCGCCGAGGCCTCCCGAGCTCAGCTGCGTCACGATCCCGCGCTCGGCGGCGAACAGCTCCGTGCCCTCCGCCGCGACGACGTCGCATCCCTGGTGGGAGTGGGCCTGCGCCGTTCCCGGCAGCCGCGGCGCGCCGAAGTCCTCGTTGAACGAATGAGGCGACGCGACCGGGAAGACGAACCCGTGGATGACGATGTTGCCGCCCGCCGTGGTCACCGCCACTTCGAGCTGCGCGCTGTTCAGGTCCGTCTGCGCCTGCGCCTCGGCGACGCGGGCCAGGTCGAGCTCGGCTTGCAGCGCGGCCACGCTCTGGACCTTCTCTGCCTGATCTCGAGTGACCTGCGCCTTTGCGTCCTGGTAGCGACTGATCGCGGCCTGGTCACGATCCGCCACGGCCGACAGCAGCGCGGTTCGCTGCGCCGCAGTGTCATCGGACCCGGACCACAGTCGCGCTTCGTCGCCGCCACGGACATACGCATACACGGCGCGCTCCACGAGATCCTTGTGCGCATCCGTCAAATTGCGGACGGCATCGCGACTCTGACCGTCCAGCCGGTTGAGGTCGAGTTGCACTTCCGCAAGCGCGCCCTCGAGCTCCTGGCGTCGCGCCACGGCACCGTTGTACGCGGCCTGACGGAGCAGTGCGGACGCCCGAGCGGCCTGGGCGTCGATCTGCACCACCCGGGCGCGCGGGGGCAACACCGCGTCCGGCTTGCCTGGCGGAATGGTCGGGTCGGGGATCGAAACGTCGTTCTGCGGGACGCTTTCGGGCGGCGCGTCGCCGTTGATCCCGGGGTCGTCCACGGCCGGAAGCGTGGTGGGCGTCGTGTCCGGCGTGCTCTCCGGCGTGGTGTCTTCGGGCACGGTGCTGTCCGGCGGCGTCGTGGGCGTCGAGTCGGGCGTGGTCTCCGGGGTCGAGTCGGGCGGTACCGGCAGCGTCTGGGCCGCGGCGGGCACAGCCGTCCCGACCACGACCAGTGCCGCAATCACGAGCGCCCGCAATCGACTCATCTCCCTCATTCTTTCGGCTGGCGGGCTGCTCGAGTGAAGCCGGCGGGTGACGGGTCGCGATCGACCACGAGGACCGCCCCCGGTTCTACCCGGATGCCCACCCGCTCGCCGGGTTCCGGGACGGCGCCCGACCGCACGACCACCTCGATCACCGCCCCAGTCTGGAGGGCCACCGGGACCAAGAAGTGGTCACCCCTGAAACCCGGCAGCAGCGCGTCGCCCTCCTGGTCGGCGGTGGCCGGCGGCGCCAGGCTCACGGCGTCCGGGCGGAGCACCGCGCATGCGGGGCCGTCACCCCGCTCCGTGGTGAAGGTGCCCGCAGGCGACACGGCGCGACCGTGTCGCACGTCGACGTCGAAGACGTTCGTGAAGCCGAGGAACCGGGCGACGAACCCGTCGGCCGGTTGCTTCCACACTTCTTGCGGTGTGCCGATCTGCACAATGCTTCCGGCACGCATCACCGCGACTCGGTCCGCGATCGTGAACGCTTCTCCCTGATCGTGGGTGACGGTGATCGTCGTCGTCTCGAGCGTCCGGAAGAGGTCCCGCAACTCGACCGTGAGCCGCTCGCGCAGCGAACGGTCGAGCGAACCGAGAGGTTCGTCGAGCATCAACAGACGCGGGTTCGCCGCCAGCGTGCGCGCGAGCGCGACCCGTTGTTGCTCGCCCCCGGACAATGACGCGATCGACCTGCGCTCGTATCCCGTGAGCCCGACGAGGGACAGGGCCTTCTCCACCTGTTGGTGGATCGCGGCCCGCTCCTCCCCTTGCATCCGCGGGCCAAATGCGACGTTGCCCGCGACATCGCGATGCGGGAACAGGGCATAGTCCTGGAACATCAGGCCGACCCGACGCCTATGTGGTGCCAGCGCACCAAGATCCGCTCCGGCAACGGCGATGCGGCCGGCGTCGGGTATCACCAAGCCGGCGACGGCGCGCAGCATCGTGCTCTTGCCGCAACCACTCGGTCCGAGCAGCGTGAGGATCTCGCCGGACGCGACGTGCAGGTCGACGTCGTCCACCGCGACCGTTTCGCCGTAGGTCACCCGGAGCCCTTCGATGTCGAGCGTGCTCAAAACTCACCGAGTCCGGGGGTGCGGAAGCGCTCGATCGTGAAGATCGCCGTCGCGGTTATCAGCATGAGCAGACTGCTCATCGCCATCGCGGCGCCGAAGTTGGCCGCGCCCGCTTGCGACAGGTACCGGAAGATGGCGACGGGCATCGTCGGCCGGTCGGGCCGCGCGATGAACAGCGTCGCGCCGAACTCGCCGAGCGAGATGGCGAACGCGAAGCCGGCCGCCACCAGGAACGCTCGGCGCACGATCGGAAGATCGATCTCCTTCCAGACTCGTGACGGCGAGGCACCGAGCACGGTCGCCGCCTCTCGCATCCGGTCGTCGATCGAACGCAGCACCGGGACGAGGATGCGGACGACGAACGGGATGGCAATGAGCGAGTGCGCGATCGGAACGATGATCCACGACGAGCGCAAGTCGACGGGCTTGTCGAGCGCGATGAGGAACCCGAAGCCCACCGTGACGGCGGAGGTCCCGAGCGGCAACATCAGCAGCAGGTCGAACGCGGCTCGCCCGTGGCTGCGTCGGCGTGCTCGTCCGGCGACGACGAACGCGGCGATGCCTCCGATCGTGAGTGCGATCGCCGTCGCAACCGTCGCGAACGCCAGCGAGTTTCGTACCGCATCGAGCGGTGGGACGAACCTCGCCGCCACTCTCGGCGTCTCGATGAGCGCCCGGTAGTACCCGAAGCCGTAGCCGGACGCCGTGTGCAGCGATCGCTCGACGAGCACGGCCATCGGCGCGCCGAGCACGACGGCCATCACAGCGAGGTTGGCAGCGAGGAACCATCGCTCACCTCGGCGCGGGTGATGGGCGACGTCGGCCACCGACAGCAATCGCTGTTGCACCGAGCGCCGGTTGGTCGCCCAGGACGACACGACGAGCAGGGCGATCACGGCAGCGAGTTGCACGAGGGCGAGGACGCTCGCCGTTCGGAGGTCGAGGCGATCGAGCGTCGCTCGCTTGATGGTGACTTCGAGCGTGGCGTGGTGCTCGCCACCGAGCACGAGGATGACACCGAAGGATGTGAACGAGAACAGGAACACGATGGCGGCCGCGGAGATGACAGCGGGCCTGAGCAACGGCCACGTCACGCCGCGCAGTGTCCGCCACCGCGACGCGCCGAGTGTGCGCGCGGCATCGTCGAGCGCCGGATCGAGGTGCGACCACAGACCACCGACAGTTCGAACGACGACGGCGTAGTTGAAGAAGAGATGTGCGAGCAGGATCGCCCACACCGAATCCGCCAGTGAGAACCGCCCTCCGAGCACACCGCGAGAACCGATGATTCCCAGGAACGCCGACCCCACGACGATGGTCGGCAGCACGAACGGCACCGTCACCGCGGCGCGCAACGCGTTCTTGCCGCGGAACGCGAAGCGAGCGAACACGTATGCGCCGGGCAGCGCGAGCAGCAAGGTCAGCAACGTCGACACGGCTGCCTGCCACAACGTGAACCACACGATCCGTCCGGTGGTCGGATCGGTCAGCACATCGCCGACAACACCGAGGTCCCACCGACCGTCGGGGCGCAGGCCGCGCACGATGATGCGGGTGACGGGCCACACGAAGAACACTGCAATGAACGCAGCGGGGATCGCCGCGAGCGCAGCGACGCCGATGCCGTGACGTCGCCTCACCGCCTCACCGCGTCACTGCCTCATCAGGTCATCCGAGGACGGCCGACGTCCAGTCGTCGATCCATCGTTCCCGGTGCTGACCGATGGTGGCGGCATCCAACTCGATGGGGTTGGGCGGCCTGGCCGCGAACCTCGTGAACACGTCGGGCAGGGCCGCATCGGTGCGCACCGGGTAGACGTACATCTGGAGCGGCATGTCCTCCTGGAACTGCTTGGAGAGCATGAAGTCGATGAACTTGTGTGCGGCGTCCGCGTGCGACGTGCCTTTCAACACGCCGACGAACTCGATCTGCCGGAAGCAGCTGTCTTCCACGACGCCGACAGAAGTGTCGTTCTTCGGTGGATCCGCGAACACCACATCGGCGGGCGGGCTCGTCGCATACGAGACCACGACCGTCCGGGTGCCGGTGCCCGCACTCCCCACCGTGAACTCGTTGTTGTACGCCTGATCCCATCCGTCGACCACCTTCAACCCGTTGGCTTCGAGTTGGCGCCAGTAGTCGAGGTAATGGTCCTCGCCGAAGTGCTCGACCGTGGCGACGAGGAAGGCGAGTCCCGGACTCGAGGTGGCCGGGTTCTCGACGACGACCTTGCCGGCGAACGGTGCGGTGGCGAGGTCTTCGAGCGTCCTCGGCGCAGCCGGCTGGTCCGCGCCCCCAAAGGCGCGCTTGTCGTAGTTCAGGCAGACATCGCTCTCGTCGATCGGCGTGACGCGATGCTGGTCGCGATCGAGGTCGAACGCCGGGTCGACGCCCTGCAGTCCGGAGGATGCGTACGGCTCGAACAAGCCCTCGTCGAGCCCCTTGGTGAGCAACGTGTTGTCGATGCCGTAGAGCACGTCGCCTTGCGGATGATCCTTCGTGAGGACGGCCTGGTTCACGAGCGCACCCGCGTCACCACTCTTCACCAGGTTGACCTTGATGCCGCTCTGGTCTTCGAAGGCCGTGAGGACGTCGTCGCTCACGGCGAACGAGTCGTGCGTCACGACGGTGATCGTCTGGCTCGACGACTTGCTCCCGCCGTTGCTGCACGCTGCCGTGACCAGCGCGAGACCAGCGACCAACAGCGCAGCGCTGCGGCGGCAGCGTCGGGTCCGCATCACGCCTCGCCTCCCTCTCGCTCCCCGGGGAGCACGAC